>JARLIJ010000333.1 GCA_031291795.1 Acetobacteraceae bacterium
CCTTGAGGGCTTGGGCCGCAGAGCGGACCAAGGTTGGGGGGAGGGGGCCAACGGCACGGACCTTCGACCCCTCCCCCCAACCTTGGTCCGCTCTGCGGCCCAAGCCCTCAAGGGGAGGGGGAGCAAGGTTTAGCCTCCGGAAAATCAGCCTCATGATCCGCGAAATCCGCCTGAACGCCTTCGATATGGCCTGCGTCGGCCACATCCAGCACGGCCTGTGGACCCATCCGCGCGACCGCTCCTCGGACTACCTGAAGCTCGACCATTGGGTGAACCTCGCACGCCTGCTGGAACGCGGCCTGTTCGACGGCCTGTTCCTGGCCGACGTGCTGGGCGTCTACGACGTCTATGACGGCTCCCCCGCCGCATCGCTGCGCAATGCCGTGCAGGTGCCGCTGCTCGATCCGCTGGCATTGGTCCCGGCGATGGCGCACGCCACCACCCATCTCGGCTTCGGCGTCACCTGCAACCTGGCCTATGAGACGCCCTTCCTGTTCGCCCGCCGTATGGCCACGCTCGACCACCTGACCGAGGGCCGGATCGGCTGGAACATCGTCACCGGCTACCTCGACAGTGCCGCACGCGCGATGGGGCTGGACGCCCAGATGGCGCATGACGACCGCTACGACCTCGCCGACGAATACATGCGTCTGGTCTACGCCCTGTGGGAGGGCGGCTGGCGCGACGACGCGGTGATCCGCGACCGGGCGGCCGGGATCTACACCGATCCCACCCGCGTGCGCGCCGTCCGCCACGACGGACCGCAATACCGGCTGGATGCCGTGCCGCTGTGGGAACCGTCGCCGCAGCGCACGCCGGTGCTCTACCAGGCCGGCTCATCCGACCGCGGCCGGATCTTCGCCGCCCGCCACGCCGAGTGCGTGTTCGTCAATGGCAGCACGCGTGCCAATGTGCGGCGGATCGTCGACGACCTTCGCGCCCGCGCCGCCCCTCGGCCGATCCAGGTGTTCGTCGGTGCCACCGTTGTGACCGGCCGCACCGAACGGGAAGCGCAGGAGAAGCTGGCGGACTACCGCCGGCACGCCAGCGTCGAGGGCGCGCTGGCCCATGCCGCAGCCTCCCTGGGCATCGACTTCGCCCGGTTCGGCATGGACGAGCCGGTCGACGCCACCGGCAGCCAGGCGATCCGCTCCAACATCGAGGCGATCGCCGCCTCGCTGGGGGCCGGCTGGACCAAGCGCCAACTGATCGACCGGTTCGTCCTCGGCAGCCGCCAGACGCCGATCATGGGCGCCGCGGAGCAGGTGGCGGACACGCTGATGGCGTGGGTGGCGGAGGCGGACGTCGACGGCTTCAACCTCTCCCGCACGGTCCTGCCGGAATGCCTGGAGGATTTCATCGCCCTGGTGGTCCCGGTGCTGCAGGAGCGCGGCGTGTACAAGCACGCCTACGCCCCCGGCAGCTACCGGCAGAAGCTGTTCGGCGCCGGCGACCGGCTGCCGGCCGGCCATCCGGCGGCAGCCGAGCGCTGGGACCCGGCCTGAGGGGGGGGGCGCGGTTAGCGCCGCCACCACCCCCGCTTCTTCTCGCCCGGCGGCGCATCGGCGCTGCCGATCATGATCGGCTTGATCGCCGGCTCCGAGGTCGCGTCGTTGGCGGCTACCGGCGGTGTCGCGGCATCGACCGGCGTCGCCTGGGGGCCGACAAAGGCGGGTTCGGGCGCGGCTGCGGTTTCCGGCTGTGCCTCGCCGACGTCCGTCGGACCTGAGAAGGCAGCGTCCGGCGTCGCCCCTGGGGCCGCCGTCGCTGGCGCAGCCATCTCCGGTTCAGCCACGGCCGGCTCCGGTGCCAGCGGCTCGATCGCGGCCGGCTCCGGCGCCCCTGCGTTGGCGATCTCGGGGGCCGGTTCGCCGGATGGTTCGAACGCAGGACGCGCCGTCGCCTCAGCCGGAGCAGCCTCAGCCGGAGCAGCCTCGGCGATGGGCGCATCCACCACCACGGGAGGCGTCTCGCCTGTCGCCGCCGGTTCTGCCGCTTCGGCCACCGGTTCGGGCGCGCTGGCGTTGACGATCTCGGCTGGCTCCACGATCGGGGTCTGCGCCGGTGCTGCCGCCGCCACCCGTTCGGGTTCGGCCGCAGGTGCCGTCCGCGTGGGTTCCGGGGCGGTCCGCGTCGCCGCAGCGCTCCGTTCCGCCTGCTCCAGCACGTCGAAAATATCGAAGGCGTGGCCGCCGAACGGGTTGGCCGGGGTCGGGCCGGTGTAGACCGGCAGCAGGTCCGGCTGTTCCGCACCGAGTTCGGCGACCGGCGTCAGCTCGCCTTCGCCCGGCTCGCGCCGCCGCCGCCGTCCGCCACGTCGGCCGCGGCGGCGATTGCGCGCCTCTTCCTCGGCTGCCGTCAGCGGTTCGGTGTGCTCCGGCACGCCCTCGATATGCGTCTCCGGGAGGATGGTGTCCCTGGCCGGTTCGCCGGCATCGGCCTGAACCGGTGCCGCGCCGTCTGCCGTCTCTCCCACAACGGCCCGCTCGGCGGGTCTCGCGTCACCAGGCGTACTCTCGCCGGGTGCTCCTTCGACAGGTGTTCCTTCGACAGGTGCTCCTTCGACGGGCGACCCTTCGACAGCTGCCCCATTGGCACCCTGGCCCGGCATGTCGTCCCGCCGGCCACGCCGCCGCCGCCGCCGCCGCTTGCGCCGCCGATCGGCTTCCTCGGGCGTCTCCTTGGCACCGCCCTCGGAGGCGCCATCGCCGCGCGGTTCGTCGCCCTCGGCCCGCATTTCCTCGGCGTCGTCCTCCTCGTCCTCGCCCGCCTCGTCTTCGTCGGCCTCCGATTCCGCCACCGCAGCAGCAGGCGGTGGCAGGGCCGGCTGCGGCGCATCCGGGGTCACGACCGACAACGCCTCGCCGACGATCTGCGCCCGCACCCGCTCGATCCGGAATTGCGAGGCGAGTTGCCCGTCATCGGCCGCGATGATCACGCGCATCGCGTAGCGCGCCTCGATTTCCTGCAGCCGCTCGCGCTTGTGGTTCAGCAGATAGAGCGCGATCGGCGTCGCGACATGCACCACGATCTCGGCCGCGCGGCGTTTGCTGCCCTCGTCCTCGATGCCACGCAGAACGTGGATCGCGGCGCTTTCGGTGCTGCGGACATGGCCGGTGCCGCCGCAATGCGGGCAAGCGATGAAACTTGTTTCGGCCAGCGATGGCCGCAGCCGCTGGCGGCTCATTTCCATCAGCCCGAAATGGCTGATATGGCCGACCTGGATGCGGGCCCGGTCGTTCTTCAGCGCCTCTTTCATCCGGCGCTCGACCATGGCGTTGTGCTTCTTCGCCTCCATGTCGATGAAGTCGATGACGATCAGCCCGGCCAGGTCGCGCAGCCGCAACTGGCGCGCCACCTCGTCGGCGGCC
>JARLIJ010000334.1 GCA_031291795.1 Acetobacteraceae bacterium
CGGCGCGGTGGTCAACACCGCCAAGGTGGAGATGGGCGCGCGGGCCGTGGTGTTCGGCCTGGGCGGCATCGGGCTGAACGTGATCCAGGGCCTGCGGATGGTCGGCGCCGAACAGATCGTCGGCGTGGACCTGAACCCCGGCCGGAAGGCGATGGCCGAGAAGTTCGGCATGACGCATTTCGTCAACCCCAGCGAGGTGCAGGGCGACCTGGTGCCCTATCTGGTGGACCTGACCAAGGGCGGCGCGGATTACAGCTTCGAGTGCATCGGCAACACCAAGGTCATGCGCCAGGCGCTGGAATGCGCGCATCGCGGGTGGGGCAAGTCGATCGTCATCGGCGTGGCCGGCGCCGGGCAGGAGATCTCCACCCGCCCGTTCCAGCTGGTGACCGGGCGGACCTGGATGGGCACCGCGTTCGGCGGCGCGCGCGGGCGCACCGACGTGCCGCGCATCGTCGACTGGTACATGGACGGGCGCATCAACATCGACGACCTGATCACGCATGTCCTGCCGTTCGAGCAGATCAACGAAGGCTTCGAGCTGTTGCGCCGCGGCGAGTCGATCCGCTCCGTCGTAACCTTCTGACGTGTCTGTCCCACCGGGGCCGATCCGGGCGGTCTGCTTCGATGTGGGGGAGACGCTGATCGACGAGACCCGCCACTGGTTGGAATGGGCCGCGTTCCTCGGCGTCCCCCCGCTGACGCTGTTCACCGCGATCGGCGTGACGATGGAACGCGGCCAGTCGCTGCGCCGGGTGTTCGAGATCTTCCGTCCCGACCTGGACGTCTCGACCGCCCGCCAGCAACGGGCGGCGACCGGCTGGGTCTACGAGTTCGTGGCCGAGGACCTGTATCCCGACGCCATCCCCTGCCTGGCAGCGCTGCGGGAGCGCGGCTTGAAGGTGCTGGTCGCCGGCAACCAGCCCCCGGAATCGGAGGCGTCCTTGCAGCTTCTCGGCCTGCCGGTGGACGTCATTGCCAGTTCGGGCGGCTGGGGCGTGTCCAAGCCCGACCCTGCGTTCTTCGCCAAGGTGGTGGAGGCGGCGGGCGTGCCGGCCGCCGAGATCGCCTATGTCGGCGACCGGCTGGACAACGACGTGCTGCCGGCGCGGGCGGCGGGCATGTTGGCGGTGTTCGTCCGGCGCGGTCCGTGGGGCTGGATGCACGCCGAGAAGCCGGGGATCGAGGCGGCGCATCTGCGGCTGGAGGGGCTGGCAGAGCTGCCGGCCGCGCTGGAGGAGATTGGGCGCGCGTAAGACGGCGGCCGGGGGAGGATGCGGACCGACGCGTTCCGACGCGCGATGCTGGGCTTAGCTGCATACCACTATATTTGCACGCGACAGAAAAACCAGTGCGCGATAGAAGAACGACCCGTGCAGCAATGGCAAAACCGGCGCCGGCGTGTTGTGCAACGCTGCCATGGGCTGCGTTGCGGCAGCGGCCATTTGGCCGGGACGTCCGACAAACACATGTCCGGCAATATCGCTGTATTTCGTCGTATATAACGACCACAGGTTTTCCTTCGGATCGACTTTGATCTGAATCAACGCGCACCGCTCGTGACGGTTGTAGCGATACTCAGTTTTGCGGTCCGAAAGGGATTGCCAAATGCGCTATTCGTCCGTCTCGTCGCCAACCGAGATAAACAGACGCGCCGTCCTGAAACTTTGCGCAGCGTTGGGGGGACTTGGCGCGCTGGGCACCGGTGCAGGCGTGCTGCATGCGGCCACGAGTGCCCCCGGCAGTGCGCCGGCCGCCGACGGGGCGGCGGACAGGATCGTTACGACCACCTGCAATGTGAATTGCGGCAGTCGATGCCTGCTCCGCGCGCATGTCAGCAACGACATCATCACGCGGATCGAAACCGACGCCTCGGGGTCCGACGAATACGGCATGCACCAGATCCGCGCCTGCCTGCGCGGACGGTCGATCCGTCACCGGGTGTACGCGCCGGACCGGCTCAAATACCCGATGATCCGCGTCGGCAAGCGCGGCGAGGGGAACTTCCGGCGGGTCTCGTGGGACGAGGCGCTCGATACCATCGCCGCCAAGATGACGGACATCAAGGGACGCTTCGGCAACGAGGCCTTCTACCTGAACTACTGCACCGGGGCCCTTGGCGGGCGCGTGTCGAAGGGCTGGCCGCCGGCCCAGACCCCGGTGGCGCGGCTGATGAACTGCTGGGGCGGCTACCTGAACCATTACGGCACCTACAGCACCGCGCAGATCGCCGTCGGCATGCCGTACCTGTACGGCGCCAACATGGGCAACGCCACCGGCGACATGGCCAATTCCAAGCTGGTCGTGATGTTCGGCAACAACCCCGCGGCGACCCGCATGAGCGGCGGCGGCATCATCAACGACCTGCTGGTGGCGAAAGGCAAAAGCGACGTCCGGCTGATCGTCGTGGACCCGACCTACACCGACACGGCTGCCATCGCGGATGAGTGGATCCCGATCCGCCCCGGCACCGACGGCGCGCTGTGCGCGGCCATCGCGCATGTGCTGATCGCCGAGGGAATGGTCGACCAGGCGTTCCTCGACACGTATTGCGTCGGGTTCGATGAGGCGCATATGCCGGCCGGCGTGCCGGCGAACGCCTCCTACAAGGCGTACGTCCTGGGCCAGGGACCGGACGGCAAGGCGAAGACGCCGGCCTGGGCCGCCACGATCTGCGGCATCCCGGCCGACACGATCATTCGCCTCGCGCGCCAGATCGGCCAGGCCAAGCCTTGCTGCATCAGCCAGGGCTGGGGACCGCAGCGCCACGGCAACGGCGAGGATGCCTGCCGTGCGATCGCCCTGCTGGCGGCGCTGACCGGCAATGTCGGCATCGCAGGGGGCAACACCGGCGCGCGCGAAGGCGGCTTCAGCATCCCGTTCGCGCTGTTCCCGACCTTGACCAACCCGGTGAAGGACGAGATCTCGGTGTTCCTGTGGACCGACGCCATCATGCGCGGTACCGAGATGACCGCCTTGCGCGACGGCGTGCGCGGCACCAGCCAGTTGAAGGCCCCGATCAAGTTCATCTGGAACTACGCCGGCAACGCGTTGGTCAACCAGCACGCCGACATCAACCGCACGGCCGCGATCCTGGGCGACGACACCAAGTGCGAGATGATCGTGGTGGTCGAGAACCACATGACGCCCAGCGCGCGGTTCGCCGATGTGCTGCTGCCGGGAACCACCAACCTGGAGGAGAACGACTTCACGACGTCGGAAGCCGCCAGCGCGATGGCCTATGCCATCTTCGCCCATAAGGTGATCGAGCCGCTATTCGAGTGCCGCGACATCTACACGATCTGCGCCGACCTCGCCGCTCGCCTCGGGGTGGGCGACAAGTTCACCGAAGGGCGCACGCGCGACCAGTGGCTGCAATTCCTGCTGGACGAATCCCGCAAGGCGCTGCCGGCGCTGCCCGCCACGCTCGATGCGGCATGGCAGATGGGCGTGTTCAAGGTAAAGAACCCCGGCCCGCCTTTCGTCGCGTTCAAGGCCTTCCGGGACGATCCCGTGGCCAGCCCGCTGACGACACCGTCGGGAAAGATCGAGATCTTCTCGAAGCGACTCTGGGATATCGGGCATAGCTGGGAACTGCCGCCAGGCGAACGCATCCCGGCATTGCCCGAGTTCACCGAGGACTTCGAAGGCTTTCTCAGTCCGCGGCGAAAGCAGTTTCCGTTGCAACTTGTTACCTTCCACTACAAGCAGCGGACGCACTCGACCTACGGCAACGTCCCCTGGCTGAAGGAGGTCGCGCCGCAGCGGCTGTGGATCAATCCACTCGATGCCGCCCCGCGCGGCGTCCGTCACGGCGATCCTGTGCGCGTCTTCAACGATCGCGGCACCAGCGTGATCGAGGCGAAGGTCACGCCCCGCGTCATGCCGGGCGTCGTGCTGCTGCCCGAAGGCGCCTGGTACACGCCGGATGCCAAAGGCGGCGACCATGCGGGCAGCCCCAACGTGCTGACCTCGCAGCATCCGAGCCCGCTGGCCAAGGGCAACCCGCAGCATTCCAGCCTCGTCGAAGTCGCCAAGGCGTAAAGGAGCGCCGTCATGCTGAAGCAACCCGCTTTCCACATCGACGTGGCGACCTGCACCGGCTGCAAGACCTGCATGATCGCC
>JARLIJ010000060.1 GCA_031291795.1 Acetobacteraceae bacterium
CAGCCTAGCGAAAGCGTCCGTCATGCTCACGCGCAAGCAGCACGAACTGCTGGTCTATATTGACCGGCACCTGAGGGAAACCGGCTTCTCCCCAAGCTTCGAGGAGATGAAGGAGGCGCAGGAGCTGAAGTCGAAGTCGGGGATACATCGGCTGATTTAGGCCCTGGAAGTGAGTGGATTCCTGGGACGCCGCCACCATCGCGCACGCGCGCTGGAGGTGCTGCGCCTGCCGGACAACATGACCCAGCCCGTCCTGGCCTCAACTGGAGCCTTGAGCGGCGCCGCAGTCGGTATTGTGGCGAATGGACCGGCCGCCACAGTGCCACCGGCCGGGCTGGCGCAGACGCCGGGGGAGCAGGCCGCGGGGATGCAGGCCGACGCCGAACCGACGGATGCGCCGCCATTCTCCCCCAACGTCATCCGGGGCGACTTCACCTCTCGCCTGCCGGGGGTGCGTGCGGCGAGCGATGCCGCCGCGATTCAACTGCCACTGTATGGCCGGATCGCTGCCGGCCTGCCGATCGAGGCGCTGCGCGACACCGACAACGTCATCGACGTACCGATGGCCCTGCTGGGCAACGGTGAGCATTACGCGCTTGAAGTTGCCGGCGATTCCATGATCGAGGCGGGCATCCTGGACAACGACACGGTGATCATCCGGCGCGGTGAAACGGCGGAGAACGGCCAGATCGTGGTCGCCCTGGTGGACGACACCGAGGTGACGCTGAAACGCCTGCGCCGGCGCGGCAAGTCGATCGCGCTGGAGCCCTGCAACGTGCGCCATGAGACCCGCATCTTCCCCGCCGACCGGGTGAAGGTGCAGGGCCGCCTGGTCGCCCTGCTGCGCCGCTACTGACGATGTCCCCCGCGCCCGCCATCACGGTTGCGGTGATCAACGCCAGCACCGTCGTCACCGACGCGGCCTGCGCCAGCCTGACGGCGGCCTTGCAAAAGCAGGTCAGCAACGATTTTGCACCGGTCTGGGGCATCGATGCCACGCTGGTGTTCGTACCCAAGGGCGGCACGCCGCCGGCCGGCACGTGGTGGCTCAGCATCCTCGACAACACGGACCGGGCGCTGGTCCTGGGGCATCACGAGCTGACGCCGGACGGGTTTCCCGTGGGCAAGGTGTTCGCCGGCACCGATAAGCGGTTCGGGCTGAAATGGACGGTCACCGCCAGCCACGAACTGCTGGAGATGCTGGCCGACCCCGGGGTGAACCTGACGGTGTTCGTGCATCCGACCGAGGGCAGCGGGACGCTCTATGCCTACGAGATCTGCGACCCCTGCCAGGACGAGAGCTTCGCCTACGAGATCGACGGCATTCCGGTCTGCGACTTCGTCCATCCCACCTATTTCGAGACGTTCCGGGCGCCCGGCAGCACGCAGTTCGACCATATGGGCAAGTTGCCCGCACCGATCCCGGGTGTGCTGCAGGGCGGCTACGTGACCTCGTACGACGTGCACGGCACGCAGGACTGGCAGCCGGTGAAGGCCGCATCGGTGCCGTACGGCCCCGCCGACCGCACCCATCTGCCCGATCGCCCGTCCCACCGGCAGGCGCGCCGCCGGATGCCCCAGGCGGCATGGCGGCGGTCCAGCGTCACGCCGTGACGTCTCAGCCGACCGGGCCGCTACCGGCACGGAACCGGGGGACGCTTAATCCCAGGGCGCTGAATCCCGACATGGCCGCGTACTACCGCAAGCGCGCGCCGCACTACGACGAGGTCTATGCGTTCCCGGCGCGGGAGGCCGACCTGGCAACCTTGCGGGCGTGGCTCGCGCAGCGGGTGGCCGGGCGTTCGGTGCTGGAGGTCGCGGCCGGCACGGGATACTGGACCCTCGCCGCGTCCGCCACCGCGCGCAGCGTTGTCGCCACCGACCTCAATCCGGAAACCCTTGCGATTGCAGCGGGCAAAGGTCTCGGGCCGCAGGTCACGCTGCGCCAGGCCGACGCGTTCGACCTGCCGGTGCTGGCGGAGCCGGCCGAGGTCGGGATGGCGCATCTGTGGTGGTCGCATGTGCGCCTGCAGGACCAGGCGCGGTTCCTCGCCCACCTGGCATCCCGCCTGCAGCCGCGCGGGCGGCTGCTGATGATCGACGAGACCTTCGTGCGGCATGTCAGCACGCCGATCTCCCGGCGCGATGCCGAGGGGAACGCATACCAGGCGCGGATCCTGCCCGACGGCGCCCTGTTCGAGGTCGTGAAGAACCATCCCGATGAGGCCGCCCTGGTGGCCAGCCTGGAACCGGCGTGCGAAGCGATCGAGACGCTGTGGCTCCCGCATTTCTGGGCGGTCGGCGCGACGTTCCGATGAGGCGGATGCCTGCCCGGCGGTGCCGAAGCGCGCGGCCCTTGCCGCTCGGCACATGATTCGGGGCGGACGCGGGCAAGGCTGCATGGGCTGGCTCGTGGTGCTGCCCGGACCGCCGCGCGATGCCGAACGCGCCGCCGCGCGATGCCGAACGTGCTTGGCGGGAAAATCGGGGTCGCGCATAACGCCGGTATGATGGCCCCTCCCCCGGTCCGCTGGAACGACCTTCGCCGCTTCACCCAGGCCCGCGTCGCGCTCGGACGCGCCGGCAACGGGCTTCCGACGGAACCGCATCTGGCGTTCCAGGCGGCCCATGCGGCGGCGCGCGACGCCGTCCACACCGGCCTCGATGTTGCCGCCTTGCAGGCCGCATTGGACGAGGCCGGGATCGCCAGCCTGACGGTCACCAGCGCCGCGCCCGATCGTCGCACCTACCTGATGCGCCCCGACCTGGGCCGCAGCCTGCCGACCGAGCAGGCGGCGCGGCTGCCGGTCGTGCCGGGTGCGCTGCTGTTCGTGGTGTGCGACGGTCTGTCGGCCATCGCCGTGCAGCGGCACGCGCCGCCGCTGCTGGCCCGGGTGATCCCGTCGCTCCGCACGCGCGGTTCGATGGCGCCGGTGGTGATCGCCACGCAGGCGCGGGTCGCACTGGGCGATGCGATCGGGGCTGCGATGCAGGCCGAGGCCGTGGCGGTGCTGATCGGCGAGCGCCCCGGCCTGTCGGCGGCCGACAGCCTTGGCGTCTACCTCACCTGGCAGCCGCGGCCGGGACGGACGGACGCGGAACGGAACTGCATCTCCAATATCCGGCCGGACGGGCTGCCGCTGCCGGCGGCGGCCGACAAGCTGCTCTGGCTGATCGGCGCGATGCGGCATCTCCGCCTGACCGGCGTCACGCTGAAGGACGAGCAGCCGGCGGCGCTACCGGCGCCCTGACCCTGCGCACCATCGAATCGGCTGAGCGCCTGCACCCCTGGCCTGCATCAGGGTGACGGCATGGTCATCCCGCACCACCGGGTGGCCCCTGCCCGATCGGACCCGGATTGACCCCCTGCCCCTGCGTGGCAAGTTGCGCCCTCCCTTGCACCGGAGAGCCGCCATGCCCGCCCCCTCACCAGAAACCATCGACGCCGTTCTCCGCCAGGTGGATGCCGGCCTGCCGCAGGCGCGCGAGACGCTGTTCGACCTGCTGCGCATCCCCTCGATCAGCGCCCAGCCGGCACGTGCTGCGGACTGTGCGCGTGCGGCGGCGTGGTGCCGCGACCAGCTCGCCGGCCTCGGCTTCAGCGCGGAGGTGCGTCCCACAAAGGGCCATCCGGTGGTGGTCGCGCACCATCCCGGGCCCACAGGCTATACCGGCCCGCACGTGTTGTTCTATGGCCACTACGACGTGCAACCGGTTGACCCGGTTGATCTTTGGACCAGCCCGCCGTTCGAGCCGCAATACCTCGACGGCCCGCGTGGCAAGCGCTTCGTCGCCCGCGGCGCGGTAGACGACAAGGGCCAGGCCATGATGTTCGTGGAGGCCTTGCGCGCCTGGACCATCGCCGGCGGCGGCATTCCGGCCCGCATCACCGTGCTGCTGGAAGGCGAGGAGGAAGTCGGCTCGAAGAACCTCGAACCCTTCCTGGCGGCGCACAAGCAGGAGCTGGCCGCCGATCTCGCGCTGATCAGCGACACCGGCATGTGGGACATCGACACCCCCGCCATCACCGCCCGCCTGCGCGGCATGAGCTATGTGCAGATCACCCTGAAGGCGGCGAAGCGGGACCTGCATTCCGGGCTGTTCGGCGGCTCCGCGCTCAATCCGATCAATGCGTTGACCAAGATTCTTGGCGACCTGCATGATGACCAGGGGCGCATCCAGCTGCCCGGCTTCTATGACGGCATCAAGCCGGTCTCCAATGTCCAGCGGGCGCAGTGGGACAGCCTCGGTTTCGACGAAGGTGCGTTCCTCGGCGGGATCGGCCTGACCGCCCCGATCGGGGAGCGCGGCTACTCCCCGCTGGAGCGGCTCTGGGCACGCCCGACCGCGGACATCAACGGCATCTGGGGCGGCTACCAGGGCGAGGGCAGCAAGACCGTCATCCCCGCCGAGGCCTCCGCCAAGATCACCTTCCGCCTGGTCCCCGGCCAGGACGAAACAGCGGTGTTCGGCCAGTTCCAGCGCTTCGTGGCGGATCGTCTGCCGCCAGGCGCCACGGTCGAGTACCAGGGCGGCGGCGGCACCCCCGGCATCGAGGTCGCGACCGACAGCCCCTGGGTGCGCGCGGCGCAGGATGCATTGGCGGCGGAATACGGCAAGCCGGCGGTGCTGGTCGGCAGCGGCGGTTCCATTCCCGTGGTAACATCGCTTCACAAGGTGCTGGGAATAGACGCTTTGCTGATGGGATTCGGCCTGGACGACGACCAGGTTCACAGCCCGAACGAGAAGTTCGAGGAACGCTGCTTCCACCACGGCATCCGCTCCCACGCGCGCCTGCTGGCCAAATTCGCCGGCGGATGACAGCTGACCGGCTGCGGGCGGCCGGGCTGCGCAGCAAGCTGGCCGGCCCGTTCGACCTGACCCTGGCACGCGGTGCGTGCCTCTCCGTCACAGGTCCCTCGGGCGCGGGCAAGAGCCTGTTGCTGCGCATGCTGGCCGATCTCGACCCCAGCGAGGGCGAGTTTTGGCTGGACGGCCAGGCGCGCCACGACATCCCGGCCCCGCAGTGGCGCCGTCGCGTGGTCTACTGCCCGGCCGAGTCGGGCTGGTGGGATGAGCACGTGGCCGCCCATTTCCCGGGCCCCACGCTGGCCGCCGCGCGTGCCTTGGCGCAGCACGTCGGCCTCGCCGACGGCTTGCTGGACGGCCCGGTCCTGCGCCTGTCCACCGGCGAACGCCAACGGCTGGCACTGATCCGCGCCCTGGTGCTCGATCCGCCGGTCCTGCTGCTGGATGAGCCGACCGGTGCGCTCGACCAGGACAGCACCGCCCTGGTAGAGGCGGTGCTGCGCGACCGCCTGACCGCCGGTACCGCGATCGTCATGGTCACCCACAGCGCGGAGCAGGCCAACCGTCTGGCACAGCAGCATTTCCGGATGGCGGCACGGCCCTTGGCGCCGGCATGACGCCCATTCTGCTTTCCCCCGGCGACATCGCCATCGCCGCCAGCCTGCTGGTACTGGACGGCGCAATCTCGGTGCTGCTGCGCCTGGACCTGCACCGCCAACTGGCGATCGCGGGGCTGCGGCTGGTGGTGCAGCTCGTGCTGGTCGGCTACCTGCTGCGGGCGGTGTTCGCGCTGGCCTCCCCCTGGGTCACGCTCGGGGTGGTGTGCTGCATGGTCGCCATCGCCGGCCGCGAGGTCGCCGCCCGTCCCGAACAGCGGTTGGGACGCCTCGGCAACTACGCCGTGGGCGCCGGCGCGGTGGCGGTCGCGACGCTGCTCACCGTGGTCCTGGCGCTGACCACCGCAATCCGCCCGCATCCCTGGTTCGACCCGCACTACGCCATCCCACTGGTCGGCATTGTGCTCGGCAGCGTGCTGAACGGAGGCAGCCTGGCGCTCGATTCGATGCTGGGCGGCGTGGTGCGCGAACGTGCTGCGATCGAGGCGCAACTGACCCTCGGCGTGCCGTTCCGCCAGGCGATCCGCGGATTGGTACGGGCGTCGGTGCGACGCGCGCTGCTGCCGATCGTCAACCAGATGTCAGCCGCGGGGATCATCACGCTGCCGGGGATCATGACCGGGCAGATCCTGGCGGGCATGGACCCGCTAGAGGCGGCAAAATACCAGATCTTGTTGATTTTCCTGCTTTCCGGAGGGGCAGCGCTGGCCGCGGTCGCGGTGGTCACCCTGGCGGCCGCACGGCTGACCGATGATCGCCAGCGGCTTCGGCTTGACCGGCTGACCGCGAAGCGAGGCCCCCGCACGCACTGACCAGCCGCCGGCCTTCCCCACGCGCCACCGCTTCGGCCTGACGGCGGGCCCCCGCGCGCGGCGCGCAGCCGCTCCTCGTAAGCGGCTGGCCCATTGGCCGTTACCGTGCTGTATCTTGCAGGTAACTGGCAGGCAAAGGACCAGACCAATGATCGTCGCCGACGTAATGACCCGCCATGTGCTGTCCGTGGCACCGGACTCCACTGTGGAGGAGGCCGCCTCGCTGATGCTCCAGCGTGGCATTTCCGGCCTGTTCGTGGTCGATTCGAAGGGCGACCTTGCCGGCGTGGTGACCGAGGGCGACCTGCTGCGCCGCGACGAGCTGGGCACCCAGCGCAACCGCCCCTGGTGGCTGCGCATGCTGGTCTCTCCGGGCCGGCAGGCGGCCGATTTCACCCGCGCGCATGGCCGCAGGGTGAGCGACGTGATGACCGAGACTGTTGTCAGCGTGCCCCATGATGCCGAACTGGAGGTCGTGGTGGACCTGATGGAGCGCAACCGGATCAAGCGCGTGCCGGTGACGCAAGGCGGGCGCGTGGTAGGCGTGGTCAGCCGTTCCGACCTGCTGCGTGCGCTGGTCGGGCGGGCGCGCAGCGCGTGGCCCACGGCGACCGACGACCGGTCCATCCGCGCCGCCATCCTCGATGCGCTGGACAAACAGTCCTGGGCGCCGATGACCACGCTGAATGTCACCGTGTCGCAAGGCGTGGTGGATATCTGGGGCACCATCACCAACGACGACGAGCGCCGCGCGATCTGCGTGATCGCCGAGAATGCCCACGGCGCGACGGCGGTGCATGACCACCTGGTGTTCGTGGAGCCCTATTCCGGGACGGTGATCGAGGCGCCCGACGAAAAGCCGTGACCCGGCTCTACGACCTCGCCGTCATCGGCGGGGGGATCAACGGCACCGGTATCGCGCGCGACGCGGCCGGGCGCGGCCTGTCCGTGCTGCTGCTGGAGCAGGGCGATCTGGCGGGGGAGACCTCGTCCGCCTCGACCAAGCTGATCCATGGCGGGCTGCGCTACCTGGAATATTACGAGTTCCGCCTGGTGCATGAGGCGCTGACGGAGCGTGAGATCCTGCTGCGGGCCGCCCCGCACATCGCCCAGCCACTGCGCTTCGTGCTGCCGCACCATGCCGGGCTGCGGCCATGGTGGATGATCCGCGCCGGGCTGTTCCTGTACGACCATATGGGCGGCCGACATATCCTGCCGCCGACCAAGGTGCTGGACTTGCGCGACGATCCGCTGGGCGCGCCGCTGCGGCCGGAATTCACCCGCGGCTTCGAATATTCCGATTGCTGGGTGGACGATGCGCGGCTGGTGGTACTGACGGCGCGCGACGCGGCTCTGCGCGGGGCCGATATCCGCACCCGCACGCGCTGCGTAGGCGCACGGCCCGCGGACGGGACGTGGCTGCTGGAGCTGGAAGGCGGCGGCCAGGCGCAGGCGCGCGTGCTGGTGAACGCCGCCGGCCCCTGGGTGTCGCAGGTGCTGTCGGGCGTGGTGGGAGAAGCGGCACCGACCCGGGTGCGCATGGTCAAGGGCAGCCACATCGTGGTGCCGCGGCTGTTCACGCACGACCGCTGCTACATCTTCCAGAACGCCGACGGGCGGATCTGCTTCGCGATCCCGTACCAGGAGGACTTCACCCTCATCGGCACGACCGACGAGGAATATACCGGCGACCCGCATGCCGTGACGCCGACGGCCGAGGAAGAGGCCTATCTGTGTTCGGCCGTCGGCGCCTATCTGCGCCAGCCGATCGATCCGGCCAGCATCGTGTGGCGCTATGCCGGCGTGCGGCCGCTGCGCGACGACGGCGCGAGCAAGGCGCAGGAAGCGACCCGCGACTATGTGCTGGAGCTGGCCGGCACGCCCCCGGTGCTGAGCGTGTTCGGCGGCAAGATCACCACCTACCGCCGGCTGGCGGAGGCCGCGATGGCCAGGCTGGTGCCGTTCTTCCCCGGCCTGCCCGGCAAATGGACGGCCGAGGCGGCGTTGCCGGGCGGCGATTTCCCATGGGACGGAGCCCCTGCCTTGCAGACCGCGCTGGGTGACCGCTACCGGTTCCTGCCCGAGAAGACCATCCGCCGCCTGGTGCACGCCTACGGCACGCTGGCGCCCGAGGTGCTGGGGGAGGCGCAAGGGTGGGACGACCTCGGGCAGTGGTTCGGCGGCGGATTGACCGAACGGGAGGTCGAGTGGCTGGTGCGCACCGAATGGGCACGGACGGCTGAGGACATCCTGTGGCGTCGCAGCAAGCTGGGGCTGCGGCTCAGCGAGACCGAGGCTGGCAGGCTGGCGGCTTTCATGGACCGGCGAGCGGGCTGACTTCCCGGCTGGAGGAGTGACGCCGGGCGGAGAGGCGCGCCGCACGCGCCTCCGGTACTATGCTGGCTGGGTCCGCAGCGGCCGCGCGACCGCCATCGCATGGCGTAGCGCGCCATCCACGAACGCAATCACGCATTTCTGCACCGCGACGACCCGCTCGGCGGCCGGATCGGCCTGGAAGCTCAATGCCTTCCAATACTCTGGGTCGCGCGCCAACGCCGCCCAGCGGGCCGTCGGATCGGCCAAGGGGCCCTCTGCCAGCGCCCAATCCGTCAGTTCCGCCAGGCTGCCAAGGGCCAGCAGGATCGCCCATTGGACCGGGCGAGTGGCGGGTTCGAACACCTGCAACTGCTCCGCCAGCGGACCGAACGCGTTCAGCATCGGCCCGCGGCTGCGCTGCAAGGCGTTGACGAAGGCGCCGAAGCGCAGCAGGCGAGGCGTCTCACCCTCGACGATCAGGTGGTCGACCATCGTGTCGCGCCAGCCGGCGTACAGCCCCTGCCGCGCGTCCCGCCCGTCCGGGGCGTTCGGCACGGGGTGCGGTTCCTCGGCGGTCGCCTCCACCGGCGCATAGCCGCCGGTCCCGTAGAAGGTCGGCGCGATGTCGTAGTCGCTGCGCCAGGCCCGCGCGTATTCGCCCAGCAGCGCGTAGACCAGCGCCGTGGTGGGATCGAGCGACAGGTCGACCAGCGCCAGGTGTTCCTCCATCAGGCGCTGGTAGGCGGCGGGCAGCATGAAGCGGTACATCGTGGCCGGCAGGTAATACTCGGCATCGCGCATCCAGCTCTCGGACCCGGCCCCGAGGTTGCCGTTGCGGCTCGCCCGCGCCAGGTTCACCGCATGGTCGCGGGCCTGCTGCAACGCCCCGCGCATCTGGAACATCAGCGGCTGGACCTGGGTGTAGAGCCGCTTCAGCGCCTCGAACCGGTATGCGCGCAAGGCCGCCTGTTCGGCCGATTCCTCGTCCTGGCGCGCCTTCTCGGCCGCCTGTGCGCGGGTGATGGTGTCCTGCAGCAGCAGGTTCTGCCGATCCTGCTCCGCCTTGAACCCCTCGATCCGGCGGTTGCCCCACCAGGAGACGCCGGCACTGGCGATGGACGCGACAAGGGCGATGACCGCCACGCCAACCTGGACGTCCATCGTACGCCTCCCCGCAAAGAGGGCCGGCTCAGTCCTTGTCGTCGTCGAACAGGATGCGGTTGGCGGAGCCTTCCAGGTCCTCGTACTGGCCGGAGCGGAGGGACCAGAGGAAGAACGCCAGGCCGCCGCCGCCCAGGACGAGGCTGCCGGCCAACAGATAGAGGATTACGGTCATGTCTGCCCGCCTCGCCGCAACCGGAAACTGTTGCCGATCACCAGCAGCGAGGAACTCGACATCGCACCGGCGGCCAGCCAGGGCGTCACGTAGCCCGCGATCGCAAGCGGCACCACAAGGATGTTGTAACCGATCGAAAGGGCGAGGTTCTGCCGCATCGTGGTGCGCGCCCGCCGCGCGGTCTCCAGCACCAGGACGGCGGGCTCCAGCTTGTGGCCCTGGAACACCACGTCCGCCACGGTCTGGCTGATATCCGCGGCCGAGGCGGGGGAGGCCGAGACATGCGCCGCCGCCAGCGACGGCCCGTCGTTGAGCCCGTCGCCCACCATCAGGACGCGGCGGCCGGCGGCTGCCAGGGCTTCGATCGCGGCAACCTTCTCCACCGGGGAACACCCGGCCTGCCACTCCGTGATGCCGAGGGTGGCCGCGATCCGCGCGACGGAGCCGGCGCGGTCGCCGGACAGCATCCGCACCTCCAGCCCCATGCAGCGCAGCCGGTTGACCGTGGCGCGGGCGTCGGGCCGCAGCCGCTCGTCAAACGCGAAACGCACGGGCGGGCAGTCGGGCCGCGCCAGCCACAATTCCGGTCCGTCGGCGGCGGACGCCCTCGGATCGCCGCAGAAGCTCCGGCTGCCGAGGCGGATCGCGCCGGCGCTCAGCCCCTGCCCCGGATGTTCGACGACGCCCTCTGCGGCGGGCACCGGACCGGTCGCGGCGAGCAGCGAGCGGGCCAGCGGATGGCGGCTGCTGGCGGCCAGCGACGCGGCGACACGCAGGGCCTCGGCGTCGATGACCTGTTCGGCCAGACCCAGGGTGGGTTCGGTGAGCGTGCCGGTCTTGTCGAACACGACCACGTCGACCTCGGCCAGCCGCTCCAGGGCGGTGGCGGATTTCAGCAGCACGCCGGCGCGGAACAGCCGGGAGGTGGCGATCACCTGCACCGCCGGCACCGCC
>JARLIJ010000335.1 GCA_031291795.1 Acetobacteraceae bacterium
CCGCGCGCATGAAGGCGACGCGTGGATCGAGGATGCCGTCGAGGAAGTTGTAAGGATAGGACTTGTATTCGCCCTGCGTGCTGAAGCCCACGCCGACCAGCGCCTGCGGCGGACGGCCGAGCCGGCGCCACAGCCCGCCGTAGGAGCCGTCGAAGCCGTGGTAGCTTTCGCCGGGCAGCGTCTCCCACAGGCGGATGCCACCTTCGGCGCGACGCAGCTCGAACGCCCAGGGACCCTCGGCGTGCGGCACGATCTTCCAGTAGAAGCCGTTGCCGCCCATGTACATGAACCGGCCGCCCTGATCGAGATAGGCGGCCAGCGCATCCAGCGTCTCGGTGGTATGGTATTCGGGATGCTGCCCGGTCAGCACGACAGTGTATTTGCTGAGCAGGTCTACGCCTTCGGCGTGCACGTCGTGATCGGTGATGACCTCGAAGGCGATGTCGCGGCGGGACAGCAGGTCCGTCACATAGCTGTCGGCCGAGATCCAGTAGAGGCCGGAACCGTCCGGATCGGGATCGACGAGATGGATCTGGTTCACGCGCTTATCGATCAACGGCCGGCGCATCGTGGACATGCCGACGCCGCTGCCGTCGGAGTGGTAGTTGTACGGCGACACACCGTATTCGGGATGCCCATCCGGCGCCTGCGCCAGGGCACCCCAGGCCACTGACCGCGGCGTGATAGCGGCCTGTCGGTCCGCCTTCTGGTACTGGCCATAGACGGTGTACGTGAAGGTCGGCGCCAGGAAGGCGACACGGGCCTGCGAGCCGGGAATTTTTGCACGCACGTAGAAGACGATGTTGTCGCGCGCACCATCCTTCTCGAGATGCAGCGCGTAGACGCCGCTGGTCCAGTCCTCGGGCACGGTAAAGCGCAGCGAGGTCTTCCATCCCGCATCGCCGATGTCGTCATCGTGGAAATGAATGGCGCCCCATTGCGTCGGCGCCTCGGTCCAGCGCTGCACGTCGCCGGTCCAGCGCGAGCCGGTCATGGCGCGAGTGGGCAGGTTCACGCAGCGCCCGTGACGGCCGGCAGGCCCGATATCGGTGACATCGTCGGTGGGAATGTCGAGGGAGAAATCCCACTCGGCGATCAGCTGGTCCGGCGATGTCGCCACACCGGCGGCCTGGGCGTCCAGAATGGCCTGCAAGCCGGCGCGTCCGTCGATGATGCGCGGACGTTCGATCTTGCCATTGAAATGTGCCGTGGCGACAGACGTGGGGCGCTCGGCGGCAATGGAGGCAACGCCATCGCCGACAAGCGCGCCAGCGCTGCCCGCCGCCTCGCATTGCCGGCGTTCGTCTACGTCCAGGCGCGTCTTGCGCGGCGCCTGGCCCAGGTGCAGATCGCCCGTGCCGCGGTCATAGACACAGGCGATGTCGTGCCAGGCATGCCCGGTCAGTGGCTGGTCGGTGTGCAACTCCACCACGCCCGATGCCGTGGCCAGCCGGCAGAAGGCACCGCGCGCACCGACGCCCAAGGTGAGAGTGCCGGTCTTCCCAGTCCAGCTCAGCACAGCTTGCGGGCCCGCTTCCAGGCGCGTGGGCCATACCGTCGCCGCGAAGGCGATCGGGCCAACGCCCGCGCCAAAATCCAGCGACGGCACATCCACCCAGGAACCGAGGGCGATGGCCTGTTCCTCTCCCTCATGCTCACCCTCCAGCGCCCAGGCGATCTTTACCTCGCGGTAGCCTGGGCCTTTCGGGTTCGGGTCGCCGCACAGCACGCGGGCGATGCGGGCGGCATAGCGTCCGCCGCCGCGCACCCCGATCTTGAAGCCGATCTCCTCACCGGGACGCACGCTCCAGCGATCGACATAGCCGGTGATATCAAGCATCGGGGGTCCTCGCAGTCAGCATCAGGCGCGGCGAACGTTCCAGAACAGCGGCAGGCCTTTCAGCACGCCGGTGAGTTCCTTCTTGTAAGCGGTTGGCTGGAAGAATACGCCGAGCGGCACGTAAGGCACGTCGATGAAGGCCTGACGTTGCATTTCCACACCGATCTTTGCCTGTGCCGCCGCATCGGGCGCGTCGAACCAACTGTCGCGCAGCGCCTCCAGCTTCGGGCTGGTGGACCAGCCGAACGTTGCCTTGTCGCCGCTGCCGCGCAGGAAGTTGTGCGCCGACGGGTTGAGCTGGGTGACACCTGCCGAATAGGTGCAGAACGCGTTGTAGCCGCCCTTCTCCGGGACCTGGCGGTTGCCCATACGGCTCAACATCGAGCCCCAGTCCATGACCACATAGTCGAGGTTGAAACCGAGCTTGCGGAACAGGTCGGCGGTGACCTCGCTCATCGCGGTGATGACGGGGAAGTCTCCAGGCCCCATCAGCAGGACTTTCTCACCCTTGTAGCCGGCATCGATGATCGCCTTGCGGGCGGCGGCGATGTCGCGCGGACCGTCGATCGCCTGCATGCCTTCATCGGAAGCCATGATGGAACCCGGCGTGAAGAAGCCAACATGGTCCTTCCACAGGCTGTGGTCGTCACCAGTGACGGCGGTCATGTAGTCCTGCTGGTTGACGGCGGACAGCACCGCGCGGCGGATCGCCGGATTGTCAAACGGCGGCTGGGTGTGGTTGAAGCGCAGCACGCCGACATTGCCGAACGGATCAAGCATGTCGATCGTGAGCGCCTTGTTGGCGCGCAGCGTCGGCAGCAGGTCGGAGATCGGCTGGTCCCACCAGTCGACCTCGCCGCTCTGCAGCGCCGCAGCGGCGGTGGCGGCATCGGGGATGACCTGCCATTCGACGCGATCGAAATTCGCGATCTTCGGGCCGGACAGCAGGCTGGGAATGCCGTCGGGCCGCGGCACGTAGCCGTCGAAGCGCGTATAGACCAGCATCGAGCCGGGCACGTGCTGATCCGCCTGGAACCGGAACGGTCCGCTGCCGATCAATTCTTTCACGGCAATCGCACTGTCTGTCTGCGCCAGCCGCTCGGGCATGATGAACGCGACGATGGCGCCGACCTTGCCCAACGCTTCAGGCAGCATCGGGAACGGACGCTTCAGGCGCCAGCGCACGGTGCGGTCGTCCGGCGCCGAGAGTTCGTCGACCACGGCGAACAGCGAATTGCCGAAGGCGTCGCGCGCCGCCCAGCGGCGCAGGCTGGCGACCACGTCGGGGCCGCGCACCGGCGTGTTGTCGTGGAATTTCAGCCCGTCGCGCAGCGTCATCACCCAGGTCCTGCCGTCGTCCTCGACGGTGTGGCCGGCAACCATCTGCGGCTGCACCTGCAGCTTTTCATTCACGCCATACAGCGTGTCCCAGATCAGGAAGCCGTGGTTGCGGTTGACCAGGCCGGTGGTGATCATCGGATCCAGGATCGCGGCGTCCGCCTGCGGCACGAAGCGCAGCGTGCGCGCCGCCTGTGCTCCCTGGGCGCGGGCGATTGCGGGGGCGCCCAGGGTTGCCCCCAGGCTGACAGCCAGGCTCGAACGAAGCAGGTCGCGGCGTCGCATGCAGAGTCTCCAGGATGTGTGGGGCGGATCGGATGTCGGGCAGTTATTCGGCGGCGAGTCCGGTCTGCCGTGTCACGTCCTGTTCAAGGCTGCGCAGGGTCTGCGCGAACAGCGCAAGGATCTCGTCAATCTCGGATGCATTGATGATCAGCGGCGGGCAGAAGCCGATAATGTCGCCCATGGCGCGGATGATCAGGCCATTGGCGATGGCCAGTTCGTCGAACCGCGCGCCGACCTTCAGCGCGGGATCGAAGGCGGTGCGCGTGGCGGAGTCTGCCACCAGCTCGACGCCGATCATCAGCCCCTCGCCGCGCACCTCGCCCACGATCGCGGATGTCGCGGCGATGGCGCGCAGGCCGGATTTGAGCCGCTCGCCCATCGCACGCACATGGCCGATCACGTCCATCTCGTCATAGATACGCAACGTCTCGAGCGCCACCGCGGCACCCACGGGATGGCCGGAATTGGTGAAGCCGTGGCCGAAGATCTCGCCCGCCTTGTTCATTTCGGCAAGCGCATCGAGCACGGGCCGCCCGACCAGCACGGCGGAGATCGGGAAATAGGACGACGACAGGCCCTTCGCCATCGCGATCATGTCCGGATGCATGCCGACCGTCTGGCAGCCGAACCAGTTGCCGGTACGGCCGAAGCCGCAGACGACTTCGTCGCCCAGCACCAGGATGTCGTGGCGGCGCAGGACCGCCTCGATCTTGGCGAAATATCCTTCCGGTGGCACGACAATGCCGCCGCCCGCGTTGATCGGTTCGGCGATGAAGGCCGCGATGGTGTCGGCGCCCTCGGCCAGGATCATCGCCTCCAGCTCAGCGGCCAGGCGGTCGGTGAACGCGGCCTCGGTCTCGCCCGGCATGCTGTTGCGGTACGCATCCGGGCAAAGCGTGTGCAGGAATCCCGGCAGCGGCAGGCCGAATTCGCGATGCATGCGCGGCAGGCCGCACATCGATGCGGCAACGATGGTCGATCCGTGAAAGCCCCTGTCGCGCGCGATGATCTTGCGCTTGGCGGGGTTCCCGCGGGCGGCATGGTACACCCAGGCCAGCTTGACCATCGTTTCGGTCGCCTCGGACCCGGAGGTGGCGAAATACGCCTGCGCATCGGGGATCGGCGACAGCGCGACCAGCCGTTCGGCCAGGTCGATCGTGGTGTCGGGCGTCTTGTGGTTGAAGCTGTGGTAGAAGCCGAA
>JARLIJ010000336.1 GCA_031291795.1 Acetobacteraceae bacterium
CCCCCCTAGAACGGGGGGCCCATCCGCCGCCGTCTGCAAACCACCCCCCCCCCACCCCCCCCCCCCCGCCGGGGGCGGGGGGGGGTGGGGGGGCGGGCGCCAAGGGCACGGACCGCCGCCCCCTCCCTCAAGGGGAGGGGGAGTGTGGTTGGCGCCCGTTAGTGAGCCAGACGGCGCCGATTGGCCTCCAGTTCATCGGGGGTCAGCTGGAAGCCGATGCGGATCTGGTAGGCCGCGCCGGACTTGGTGGCGGTGATCGGCAGCGTCATGTCGATCGGGGCGCCGGCCAGCGCCACCATCTGGACGTTCGACGGGAACTCCGCGTGCACCACGTAGTCCTTCTTATCGAGGATGGTGTCGCCGTCGGTCACCGCGACGAACACCGGCAAATCGACCGCGTTGCCCTGCAGCGCCGGCCCGCGCGTGACCTGCATGCCCAGGCGCACCGCCACCAGCAGGGAGTCGCCTTTCCTGCTGGTCAACTTGCACTGCCCGCTGACCGAGACAAGCCGGCCTTGCACGACAAGGTCCGTGAGGTCGCGGCCGTCGCTGCCGGGACGGTAGCGGGAGACATCGCCCAGGGTCTGCTCGAAGACCGGCGTCGGGCAGGGCGGTGCGAACTCGGACCGGTCCGGCCCGCAGCCCGCCAGCGACAGGACGCCGAGCAGGGCCGCCATCGCCCAGGGTCGGATGATCCAGGGTCGGATGGCCGAGGGTCGGATGGCGGAAGGTTGGGCCGCAAACGATCGGGCCGCACGGGACAGGACCGCACCGGACAGGTGGGGCAGGCGTTTTGACATCAGGCACTCCGCAATGGGACCAGCCGAAGGGGGGACCGGCCAAGGGGGGGACGCGGGTCGTTGCCGACCGGGCCGGGCGGCGCCATAGTGCCCGTCGCCAGCCGGATGGACAACCGACCGTGCTGCGTGGGCCGGTGTGCGGCCGGTCGACAGGTCGGGGAGTTGGTTTCGTGACGGGACGATGCGTAACAGCCAGGCCGGGCGCTATCGCCAGGCCGGGCGAGCGAGGCTGACGGGCACCGATGGCGGTTTACACCGAGGTCTCCGACGAGGCGCTGGCAGCCTTCCTGACGGACTACGATATCGGCGCAATGGTGGCGTTCCGCGGCATCGCCGAGGGGGTGGAGAACTCCAACTTCTCGCTCCGCACCACCGCGGGCGACTTCATCCTGACGCTGTACGAAAAGCGCGTGGACCCGGCGGAGCTGCCCTGGTTCCTCGGCCTGATGGAGCACCTGGCGCGCCGCGGCGTGGTTTGCCCGCGCCCGGTCGCAGGCCGGGACGGCATCGCGCTGCGCCAGTTATGCGGGCGTTATGCCGCCGTGACGACGTTCCTGCCGGGCGTCTGGCCGCGGCGGGTGCGCCAGCAGCATTGCGGACCGGTGGGCGCGGCGCTGGCCGCCTTGCACCTGGCGGGCGCGGACTATCCCCCAACCCGCCCGAACGCGCTCGGACCGCAGGGCTGGCAGCCGTTGCTGGACCGCGCCCGCGATCGCGCCGATGAGGTCCAGCCAGGCCTGGCCGCGGAGCTCGACACCGCGATCGCCGCCATCCTGGCGGGCTGGCCGTCCGACCTGCCGGTCGGGCACATCCATGCCGACCTGTTCCCCGACAACGTGTTCTTCCTGGACGGGCAGTTGTCCGGCCTGATCGACTTCTACTTCGCCGCCACCGACATCCTGGCCTACGACGTCGCGGTCTGCCTGAACGCCTGGTGCTTCGAGCCGGATTTCGCCTTCAACGTCACCAAGGCGCGTGCCCTGCTGTCGGCCTATGTCAAGGTGCGCCCGCTGTCGGCCGAGGAACGCGCGATGCTGCCGGTACTGTGCCAGGGCGCTGCCTTGCGCTTCCTGCTGACCCGGCTGTTCGACTGGCTGAACACGCCGCCCGGCGCCCTGGTGACGCGCAAGGACCCGCTGGAGTACCTCCGCCGGCTGCGCTTCCACATGGCCGCGACAGACGAGCACGCCTATGGCCTCTGAGGACATCACCGTCACCGAGGGCCCCGATGCGCCCGAGGTGGTGGAAATCTGGACCGACGGCGGTTGCAAGCCCAACCCCGGCCCCGGCGGCTGGGGTGCCATCCTGCGGTTCCGCGGCGCGGAGCGCGAACTCTCCGGTTCGGACTCCGCGACCACCAACAACCGGATGGAGCTGACCGCCGCCGCCGAGGCGCTGGAGGCGCTGAAGCGGCCCTGCCGCATCGTGCTGCACACCGACAGCGAATATCTCCGTAACGGCGTGACCCGCTGGCATGCCGGCTGGGTACGGCGGAACTGGCGCAACGCCGCCGGTGATCCGGTGGCGAACATGGATCTTTGGCAGCGCATCCTGGCCGCGGCAAAGCAGCACAAAATCGAGTGGCACTGGGTGCGCGGACATGCTGGCGACGCAATGAACGAGCGGGCCGACAAACTCGCAACCGCCGCCAGGGATATAGCACGGCGCTGACGCTGCAATCACGTCTGCTTGCACGCCCCACGATTGCGTTCCATTTTGTCGTGAAATTCCGTTATTTCATAAAATAAGTTCGTCGCAGCATCATCCGTCCCGCGCTCTGGGCCGGCCAGGGAGAGTTGCCCAATCACAAATACTCTTGAGCCGGCATGTGCAATTTGTCAGACCGTGAAGGGATCAGGCGGATGAACTCCGTCGACTGGACTCGCCGTATCAACAACCAGCTGTTGCAAGTCTTGCCATCGCATGAGCTGGATCGGATGCGTTCCCACATCACGCCGGTGCCGCTGATCGCCGAACAGGTGCTGCTGCGGCCGGGGGACCGCGTGAACGATGTGCTGTTCGTCGAGGAAGGCCTGATCTCGGTGCAGGCACCGGTGTCCGACCGGCTTGGCCATGTCGAGGTCGGACTGGTCGGCCGCGAAGGCCTCGTCGGTCTGCCGGCGCTGCTGATGGAGCGTCCCATCGCCCTGCACCAGGCGGTCGTGCACGTCTCGGGCAGCGCGCTGCGCATGCCGATCGGGCCGCTCAACACCCTGCTCGACCGCGTCCCGGACTTCCGCCACGCCTGCAATCGTTACATCGTCGGCGAGTTCGGCCACCTGGCACAGAGCGTGGTGTGCAGCAGCCGCCACAGCACGACGCAGCGCTGCGCGCGCTGGCTGCTGCTGGCGGACGACCGAATGCCAGGGTCACCCCTGCCGCTGCGCCAGGTCCTGCTGGCCCAGATGCTGGCCGTCCACCGCCCCGGCGTGAGTGCCGCGCTGCGGCTACTGCAGGATACCGGCTGCATCCGCCAGCAGCGCGGCCGCATCGACATCCTCGACCGATCGATCCTGGAGCAGTCCGCCTGCGAATGCTACGCGCGGGAACGCGTTCTCCGCGATCTGTTATGCCGTCAGCCACAACACGCCTTGTAATAATTACGAATTCTTCTATGATCGGGATTGATACTTGACAGTTTTCTTGGGGTTTTGCAGTGCCACGATATGACGATTCTTTGTGGCACTACGAATAATCTTTATTTGTAAACGGCCCGCCGCCTCCTTAACGCGGCGGCAGCGTTCTGGTCGCCACAGGTGCTATTTTTTAGAACCGGTGGACAAGTCGCGCCTGGGTCAATGCAACCTGGAGTACGGCCGCCATGCGAATCATGCCAAAAGCCGACGCACTCGAGGCCTTTGTCCTCGGACTTTCGGAACAATCGTACCGCCATCAGTCGGCCATTGCGCTGCTCGCAGACCGTGCGCTGGGTGACATCGAGCTCGACGCATTGTTGCTGGAGGCCTGCCAGCTTTGCGCCGACGTGCTGGATGTGCCGGCGGTGCGGGTGCTGGAGTTCCGCGACGCGTGCGGCCTGGCGCTGCGCTGCGCAGCACGGCGCGACACCGCGGCGGTCACCGCCGAACCCCGGGCAATGAGTGTATCGGCGGGCGGCGGATCGCTCGGCGCGGGCTTCGCGGTCGCAGGCGGCATGGCGCGCGCCGGGGGCAGCATGAAGGCCGGCGCGCTGAAGCCGCGCGTGCTGGCAAGCGCCAGCGCCATGATCGACGACGGCCTGGAGCAGTTCGGCGTGCTCGAACTCGACTGTCCCTACACCAGGGAGTTCAGCGAGCCCGAAGTGGATTTCATTGCTGCCATTGCACGCCTGCTGGGCCGCGCCGTCGCCCGCACCCGGGAGCGGGACGCCTTGCGGCAGGCGAACGACGCCCTGGCCGCCGAGGCCGAGGAAGCCCGCATGCTGCTGCGGGAGCTGTCCCATCGCGTCCGTAACGACCTCCAGATGCTGGAGGCCCAGACCTATCTCGAAGCGCGCAACACGCAGGACCCGGCAAGCCGCCAGGGCTTCGGCACCCTCGCCCGCCGCGTGATGGCCCTCGCGGCGCTCTACGATCACCTGCTGGCCACCCACGAACCCCAGCTGGTCGCCTTCGACGACTACCTCAGCATGCTGTGCGTCCGGGTGCAGGACGCACAGGACCTGGCGGGACGCGACGTCGTGCTGGAACTTTCGACGCAACCGGTGTGGCTCTCCCAGGAAAACGCCGTCGGGTTCGGGATCGCCACGAACGAGTTGATCGCGAATGCCGCGGAACATGCGTTTGTGGGCCGCAGCGGCGGACGTATCCGGCTGCAACTGGCCCAGGCAGCGCCCGGCAGCCACCGCGCCAGCCTGACCATCGCCGATGACGGGCGCGGCGCGGAGGGGCCGGAGGGCGACGGCATGACGTTCGTGCGCCGCCTCATCGGCCATCACGGCGGGACGGTGCACCGCATGCCAGGCCCGGGAACCAACTGGCGGATCGAATTTCCCTGCGCCTGAGCTCCGGGGAGACAGAGCTCCGGGGAGACAGCGGCCGGCAGCGGCATCCCCACCCGGGCCCATCCGGCATGACCCCGGCCGACATTGCATGCCGCTCGCAGGCCGCCGGACCGAACCGACGCCGGTCCGCTACAGCTTCTGGGCCAGGCGGCGCGCCAGGAACCAGCCCGGCACCGCCGCAGCCGGCGCGCCCGGCAGCATCAGCAGCCATCCCACCGGCTGGCCGTTCACGATCAGGTCCATCCCGATCCCCAGCATCATCCCGCCCACCAGCGAGCCCATCACGCCGGAGGCCACACCCAGCCAGAGAATATCGCTGCGCTCGATCATGCCGCCCTGCTACGGGTCCGTTTCGCTTTTGACAAGAGAGGCCTGCCAGGGCAGTCGCCTGAAGCAGAGAAGGCCGGGGCTTCCGCC
>JARLIJ010000337.1 GCA_031291795.1 Acetobacteraceae bacterium
CATTCTGCTGCGTCACCTTGTCGAGCTGCTGGATCGCCTGGTTGATCTGCTCCGCACCGATATCCTGCTCCCGGCACGCCGCACTGATCTCGGCCACCAGTTCCGCGGTGCGGCGAATGTCCGGCACCAGGCGGGTCAGCATCTCGCCCGCCTCCTGCGCCGATTTCACGGTCTGGATGGACAGCCCGCCGATCTCGGTCGCCGCGGTCTGGCTGCGTTCGGCCAGCTTGCGCACTTCCGAGGCCACGACGGCGAAGCCACGCCCGTGTTCACCGGCGCGCGCGGCCTCCACCGCGGCGTTTAGTGCCAGCAGGTCGGTCTGGCGCGCGATCTCCTGCACGATGGTGATCTTCTCCGCGATGGTGCGCATCGCCACCACCGCATTGCCCACCGCAGCACCGCTCTCTTCGGCGCTCTTGGCGGACTGGTGCGCGATCTTCTCGGTCTGCGCCGCGTTATCGGCATTCTGCTTGATGTTGGCGGCCATCTCTTCCATGGATGACGACGCCTCCTCGGTGGACGACGCCTGTTCGGTGGCGCCCTGCGACAATTGCTGCGACCCGGCCGAAAGCTGCTGGCCGCCGGCGGCGACGTTGCCCGCCGCGCTGGACGCTTCCCCGACCACGCTGCGCAGCTTTTCCACCATTGCATTGATGTGCCCGATCAGCACGCCGATCTCATCGCGCGTGGTACTGGCGATGGTGCTCGTCAGGTCGCCGCCCGCCACCGCCTGCGCCAACGCCGAGACGCGCGCCAATCCATGGCCGATATTGCGGGAGAGCCAGATGGCCGTGACGACCGCCACCGCCAGCGAGCCCGATACCGCCAGCACCAGCATCATCCAGGTGTGGTTGTACGCCTGCTCCGAGTCCGCCAGCGCCTCGTTCATCAAGCTACGCTGCAGCTCGATGTAGTCCTGGATCTGCTTTTCCATGTCCGCCATGGTCACGCGCAGGTCAGTGACCGAGACCTGCACCGCCTCGTCGTGCCGGTTGGCCGCCGCCAGCGCGCGCACGCGGTCGTCGATCGCGAACCATTGCTGTTTGAGCGCGGCAATCGCCGCCAACCGCCGGCGCCCGTCGGCGGTGGCAATCGCGGCGACCCGGTCGAAATGCGCGGTCAGCGTCTCCCGCTGGCGCGTCGCTTCCTCGGCGTAGCGGGCGCGCTGCGTCTGGTCGTCGCCGGCGAGCAGCATGTTCTTCTGGGCCCGCAGAATCTGCAGCAGATCGACGATCAACTGCTCGCCCATCTGCAGCCGCTGCACCGGCCCTGTGACAATGCCGGCCATCTCCACCCTTTGCGCGGAGAGGCCGTTGACGCCGAGGCCGGCGGTGAGCGCTGTCAGGGCGATCACGACGGCAAAGGTCAGGCCGAGCTTCAGCTTGATCGTGGCATGCATCATCGGAAGTTCCTGCGACGGTCGTGGTGCGATGCGGCTTTGGTCATGGCGGATCCGTCCCACCCTCAGCCGACAGCCGCGGCGAGCGCCGCAGCAGCCATCCGGTCTGGGGCAGAAATGACATCGGCCCGCGACAGCATCCGGCCGATATCGAGCACGGCAATGAAATCCTCCCCGCGCTTGCCGAAGCATTGGATGAAGTCCGGTCGCCAGAGCAGCCCGAGGCGCGGCGTCTCCTCCAGTGCAGAACCGAGCAGTTCGGTGACCTCGTAGACTTTGTCGGCGCGGATGCCGACGGTGGTGACGTCGCCGTCGATCTCGACGTCAATCACCACGATGCGGGTGTCGATGGTCGCGTCCGCCGGCGGCATGCCGAAACGCAGCCGGAGATCGGCGAGCGGCACGACGCGGCCGCGCACGTTGATCAGGCCATGCACCGCGGGTTCGGCGCCCGGCACCTCGGTGATCGGCACGAGGTCGAGGATCTCGCGCACATACACCGCCTCGATGGCGAACATCTCGCCCTGCAAAGCCATCGTCAGCACGGTCAGCGCCGGACGCTCGGGTGCGGTTGTCATGCTGCCTCGCCGATGAGCCACTGACAGGGAGGACGGGCCATCACTCGGCCGCCCGCATCTGGTCCTGGCGCTGGTGGCCATGCGCCACGAGATGCGCGACCTCCAGGATCAGCGCCACCGCACCATCGCCCAGGATGGTTGCACCGGAAAACGTCTCGACATCGGCGTGCAGCTTGGACAGCGACTTGATCACCGTCTGGTGGTCGCCGATCACCTGGTCGACGACGAGCCCGACCCGCTGCTCCCCCGACGAGACGATGACGACCTTCTGGTAGTCCTCGGCTGGCGTTCCGGTATCGAACAGGTCCCGCAGCCGCAGGAACGGCACCAGGGCGCCGCGGATGTTGAGGAAACTGTAGCCGCGCGAACGCGCATCGACCGCGGCGCTGAGCTCCACGCATTCCTCGACCGCGGTCAGCGGGATCACGTAGCGCCCGCGCCCGACGCGGACCAGCAAACCGTCGATGATGGCGAGCGTCAGCGGCAGGTGCAGCGTGATCTCACTGCCGCGGCCGGCTTCGCTGGTGATGCTGATGGTGCCGCGCAAGCCCTCGATCGTGCGACGCACGACGTCCATGCCGACGCCACGGCCCGAGATGTTGGTGACCTCGCGCGCTGTCGAGAAGCCCGGCTGGAACAGCACCTGGAACAATTCGTTGTCGGACGGATACGCCCCGGCCGGCAGCAGCCCCTGCTCCTGCGCGCGCTCCAGGATGCGGGCGCGGTCGAGCCCGCGGCCGTCGTCGGCGATCGCGATCAGCACCTCATGCCCGAGATGGCGGGCCGACAGCGTGACATGCCCTTGCGGCGGCTTGCCGAGTGCGATGCGGCGCTCCGGCGTGGCGATCCCATGGTCGATGGCGTTGCGGATCAGATGGATCAGCGGATCGGCCAGCCGCTCGATCAGCGTCTTGTCGAGTTCGGTATCTTCACCGACCGTGATCAGCGCGATGTCCTTGCCCAGCTCATGCGACAGGTCGCGCACCAGGCGGCGGAACCGGCCGAACAGCTGGCTGATCGGCACCATGCGTGCGCTCATGGTCGTGTCGCGCAGCTCCAGAGCCAGGCGTTCGATCTCCTCGGCCACCGATTTGACCTGGATGTCGTTGCTGGTGGCGGCGACTTGTTTCAGGCGGGATTGCGCGATCACCAGCTCGCCAACCCGGTCCATCAGTTCATCGAGCCGTTCGGCGGCGACGCGGATGCTGCTGGCTGAGCCAGGCGCTGCGGCGGCAGGCGGCTCGGGACGCGGTTCGGCGGCCATGGGCCTGGCCTCGGCAGGCGCCCCTGGCGCGGCCGCGGGCCGATCCACAGGCTCCGTCCGAACGGTCTGCGCCGGCACGAGCGGCTGCAGGTCGAGCTCCATCTCATCGAGCACGAACAGGAATACTTGCTCGATCGCGGCGCGCGGCTGGCTGGTGGTGAGCGTCACATCCCAGCCAACATGGCACTCGGTCGGGTCGAGCGCCTGCAGCAGCGGAATCGCATCGGTGGTCGCCGTCACCTGGCAGGGGCCGAAGCCGCGCAATTCATCCAGCAGCAGCAGCGGGTTGGTGCCGCTGGCCATGGCGTCGCGCGGCAGTCGGAAGCGCAGCCGCCAGCCGCTTCCCCCCTGCCGTCCCGCGACCAACGCGGCCACCGCCGGATCCCCGACGACCAGGCCCGGCATATCGGCAACCGCCGTACGCAGCCGCGCCAGGATCGCCGCTCCGTCTGCCTCCGACGCCACCTCCGGCTGCTCGATCAGCATCCGGATATGGTCCTTGGCGGCGAGTGCCACGGCGATCAGCGGGCTGCCGATCGGGACATGGCCCTTGCGGACCGCATCGAACGCCGTCTCCATATGATGGGTGAAGCCGGCGACGCGGTCGAAGCCGAACATCGACCCGGAGCCCTTGATCGTGTGCAGCGCGCGAAACGCCGTGTCGATCAGATCTGCGTCGGCCGGCGCCCGCTCCAGGTCGAGCAACGCCTGCTCCAGCTGGTCGAGCAGGTCGGCGGCTTCCTGGCGGTAGGTTTCGGCGGGATCGGGCTGGTTCATGCGCCAAGCACCTTGCGGACGACGGCGAGCAGCTGGTCCTGCTGGAATGGCTTGGTGATCCAGCCCGTCGCGCCGGCGGCCTTGGCCTGCGCCTTCATGCCGGCGTCCGATTCCGTGGTGAGGAAGACGATCGGCACGCCCTTGAAGCTGGGCAACTTGCGCAACTCCCGGATCAGCGACAGCCCATCCATCACCGGCATGTTCAGGTCGGTCAGCACCATGTCGACCGCGGCGGCGCGCGCCTTGGCCAGCCCCTCCGCGCCGTTGCTGGCCTGCACCACCTGGTACCCGGCGCCCGCCAGCGCCAACTTGATCATCTGCAACGCGCTCGCGGAATCGTCCACGCTGAGGATGGTCTTGCTCATGCGGCCGTCGCCGCAGCTTCGGTCCTGCCCCAGAACGGATCGGCATCGCCGTTGCCCAGGAAACCGCCCTGCATCAACGCGGCATGCAACGCCCCCTCGCCCGCACCGGCCAAGGCAAAGCTCCGCCCCGATTGCTGGGCGGTGCGGCGCGCCGAAAGCAGCAGCTGGACGAGGCTGAGATCGGTCTCCTCCAGGGCAGCACACGCGACGACCACCCCACCAGGTTGCATCAGCGCAGCCACCAGGTTGGCGTGCAGGCCGTCGATGTTCCGCACCGTGACACTCCCTTCGAGCGCAAGGCGAACGGGGTTTGGCTGCGCGTCGGCCACGTAAAGTTCCTCGGCATACGGCCGCGTCTCAACAATGCCGCGCGTCCGGCTCGGCAGGAGGATTTGCACATGCGCGGCTTAACAAAGTGTTTCCCGCCGAAAGCGGAATGCCTCAGCCGTCTGCAACCCCGGCGTGCCTTCACCGGACCTTAATCCTGCGCGTGCACAGCTTGCCGAATGCTGACCGATCAGCCGCCCGCCGCCCGACCTTCCGACGCATCCCCTGCGGCCCGGCGCCTGGGCCGCGTCGCCACCGGCCTGCAGACCAGCGGCGGGACGGCCGAACACAAGTTCCTGGCGATCGGCCAGGCGCTGGAACGCGCCGTTGCGATCCACGCCACACTGGCCGCGGCGTTCGACACGCTGCTGGCGGAAATGCACGGCAGCGCCGTGTCCGAGGCGCGCGCGAAACTGGCGACCGCCGCCACGGCCGCGGCCGCCCTGGCGGAGGCACCGCTCGCCGATGGCGCGGCGCTGGAGCAGATGGTGCGTCTGGCAGGCGCGATCGGCGGCAGCATGACGGCGCTGAAACGGATCGTCGGCGACATCGACGTACTGGCAATGAACGCGCGGCTGACCGCCGCCGGCATGGGCGGGGTCGGCGGCGACTTCCTGGACTTCGCCGGCGCGATCCGCCGCTCCGCCCAGCTCGCCGAGGCGCGGCTGGGGGAGGTCAACCACGAGCTGACCGCGCTGCACGGCCACCTGACGGCGGCGCGCACCGACATCGCCGCCTTCGCCGCCGGCCACCAGGCGGCCCTGCGCGGCGTGCCGGCCCGGCTGACCGCCGCGATCGGGGCGCTGAGCACGCAGGACCGGCTGGCCGCCGCCGCCACCGCCGCGGTCGGACGGCGG
>JARLIJ010000001.1 GCA_031291795.1 Acetobacteraceae bacterium
ACCGGCTTGCCCTGCGGCGAGCGCACGGTGTTCAGCGGGCCGCGCACCTTGAAGAACTGGCCCTCGAAATGCAGCGGATGCACCTTGGTGTGGTCGGCATAGGTGCCGGTCGCGATGTCCTACACCACCGCAACCGGCTCCCACCTGTCGACCAGCTTGCAGACCAGGTCGACATATTCGTCCGCCATCGCATAGCGCGTCTCGCGCGGCGGCAGCTTGTCCATGCCGAAATTCTGCGCGGCGATGTCCTCGCCGCTGGTCACGATGTTCCAACCGAAACGACCGCCCGCGATGTGGTCCAGCGTCGATGCCACGCGCGCCAGCATGAAGGGCGGCCAGGCCATGGTGGACATGGTCGCGACGACGCCCAGCTTCGACGTGGCGGCGGCGATCATGGCGGCGAGCGGGATGGGGTCGTGCTTGGGCACCTGCAAGGCGTGCTTCAGCGTCGCCTCCGACGTGCCGCCATAGGCCTCGGACACCATCAGCGTGTCTTCCAGCATGATGTAGTCGAAACAGGCGCGCTCCATCGCCTGCGCCATTTCGACGAAGAACTTGCCGTCCCAGTTGCCGGTGCCCTGGGAGACCGGGTTGGTCCAGTCGCCCTGGGTGAAATTGGTGAACCAGCCAAGATGAAACGGCTTCGGCATCATGAACCCCTTTGCCTTGCGGTCGATTGAACGTCAGGGAAAAGCGCCCAACGCAACAGGTCGGCGGTGCCGGCAGAATGCGCCCGGTCGGCCGTCGACACGATTTCTTGCCAGTGACGGAGCAACCCGCATGCCACGAAGGGCAGGCGCCTGAATAGGCACACAACGCCGAGGCGAATGGCTGCCGGGGCCGTGAAAAGCCCCCGGAATGGGCAGGGATTGCCTGCTTTGCAGACAACCGGCGGAGGCACGGGGAGGGCGTGACGATACGCTCGCGCGTGTCCACCATTCCGCGGGAAGCGGCATATCGCTTGCATCATGCCTCTCATTGAAAACAGCACGCGGACCCGCTGCACGCCGAAACCGGCGGGCATTCGCGCGCGGAGGAGCAAGACCCGATGGCGGCACGACCTTTCCACCTTGGCTGGTTCCTGCAGGGTTCCAGCGTCCAGGCCTGGGGTGAGCCCTGGACCGGCCATATCGGCCAGACCTGGATGGTACCCGAGTTCTTTCTCGACATGGCGCGCAGCCTCGAACGCGCCTGCTTCGATTACGTCCTGCTGGAAGACAGCTCCTATGTCGGGGAGAGCTACCAGGGCTCGACCGACATCTACCTGAAGAACGGCATTGCGGTGCCGCGCCAGGACCCATCGGTCGTTGCCTCGCTGATGACCGCGGTTACGTCGCGCATCGGCATCGTTCCGACCTTCGGCACCTACGCCTACCCGCCTTATTTGCTGGCGCGGCTGGTGGCCACGCTGGACCAGGTCTCCCAGGGCCGCATCGGCTGGAACGCGGTGACCGGCAGCTCCGACTTCGCGGCGATGAATTTTGGCCTGAAAGGCATGCCGGAGCACGACCTGCGCTACGACATGGCCGACGAGTACATGCAGGTGGTGCGCGAGCTGTGGGGATCATGGGAACCCGGCGCGCTGATCGCCGATCGGGCCAGCGGCGTCCTGGTCGACACCAGCAAGGTGCATGCGGTCGACCATGAAGGCCAGTTCTACAAGACGCGCGGCCCGTTGAACTCCGGCCCGTGCCCACAGGGCCAGCCGGTGATCGCACAGGCCGGCGGCTCCCCGCGCGGGCGGCAGTTCGCGGCCCAGCACGCCGACACGATCGTGGCCCATACCAAGGGCATCGCCGCAATGAAGGCCTACCGCGACGACGTGCGCGCGCGGATGGCGGCCAGCGGGCGCGATCCCGACACCTGCAAGGTGCTCTATCTCGTGGCGCCGATCATCGGCCAGACCGAAGCCGAGGCCGAGGAGCGCAAGCAGGCCCGCCTTGCCCGGGCGCGCGAGATCATCCCGCAGCGGCTGGCTCATCTCGGCAAAGTTACCAATATCGATTTTGGAAAGTTCGACCTCGACCAGCCGCTGGGCGAACTGAAGACCAATGGCCATCAGCAGACGCTCGACCAGTTCACTGCCAAGGCGCGCGACAAGACGTTGCGCGAACTGATGGAAGACTACAACACCACGGAACTCTCGGTGGAACTGGTCGGCACGCCGGATACCATCGCCGCCCGCATGGCCGAAGTGATGGAGGAGGTCGGCGGCGACGGCTTCCTGTTCTCGCTTCCCAATGTCAGCCGTCGTGTGCTGGCCGAGGTCGAGGACGGCCTGGTCCCCGCCCTGCAAGCCCGCGGCCTGACCCGTTCGAGCTACACCCACAAGCAGTTCCGCGACAACCTGCTGGAATTCTAAGCGTCGCCCGAGGAGCAAAGACATGACGAAGCGGAATGACTTTCTGAGCCGCCGCCATCTGCTCGCGCTGGGCGCGGCAGGCGCGATGACGCCGTTTGCAGCCTACCGGGCGCTGGCACAGGGCGTGCCGCTGCCGGAGATCCCGCCCATCCCCGAGACGCTGAAGGGCACCGGCGAGCTGCGGATCGCGGGCTACGGCGGCACCGGGCAGGATGCCGAGCGGACGGCGTATTTCCAGCCGTTCGAGAAGATGAGCGGGATCAAGGTGCGTGACTTCGCCGGTGCCGACCTCAACAAGGTCAAAGCGATGGTCGATACCGGCAACGTCGAGTGGGACGTCGTGCAGCTCAGCCAGGGCAGCGTGAAGAACCTGATGAAGCACGGCGACTATTTCGAGAAGATCGACTACGAGCTGGTCGACACCGCCAATATCGATGCCGTCTACCGCTCCGAGTATGCGATCGACATGCTGGTCTGGTCGGAGGTCATGGCCTATCGCACCGATGCGTTCAAGGGCGCAGTGCCGGTGGGCTGGGCGGATTTCTGGGACGTGAAGAAATTCCCCGGCGATCGCTCGCTGGACGGCGCGGGGCCCGGCAACCCCGAACTGGAATTTGCCGTGATGGCGGCCGGCGTCGCGCCGGACAAGGTGTATCCGATCGACATCGACAAGGCGTTCGCCAGCTACGACAAGATCAAGGCAAGCGTCGTCAAATGGTGGGAGACCGGTGCGGTCCCGGTACAGATGCTCACCGACAAGGAGGTCGTGCTGACCTCGGTGTGGAATGGCCGCATGGCCGCACTGCAGGCGGCCGGCGTGCCGGCGGCGATCAGCTGGGACCAGGGGCTGCTCAAGCGCGACGCGTGGGCGGTACCGAAGAATTCGCCCAACAAGGCGAACGCGATGAAGTTCATCGCCTTCAGCACCATGGCCGTCCCGCAGGCGCGCGTGTCGTCGCTGATCCCGTACGGCTCCGTCAATTCGAAGTCGGCGGCGTTCGTGGCGCCGAAACAATTGGCACTGCTGCCCAGCTCCCCGGATATCAAGTCCAGGCTGGTGCCGTACGACTACAGCTGGTGGTCGGAGCATCGCGACGAGGTCGTCGCGCGCTGGAACAAGTGGATCCTCGCCTGAGCATGGATGGCACTCAGGCCGCGCTTCCGTCCGCCGCGCAACTGCCGGGGCGCGGTGCGAAGATTTCGCTGGTAGACCTGGAGAAGCGGTTCGAGGGCGTGGGCGCCGTGCGCGGCATCTCGCTGGAGATCGGCTCCGGCGAGTTCCTGACCCTGCTGGGGCCCAGCGGCTCCGGCAAGACCACGACGCTGATGATGATCGCGGGGTTCGAGACGCCCACCGACGGCGATATCGCGATCGACGGCCACTCGGTCATCGGTCTGCCGCCGCACAAACGCAACATCGGCATGGTGTTCCAGAACTACGCGCTGTTCCCGCATTTGACCGTCGCGGAGAACATCGGTTTCCCACTGAAGCAGCGAGGGGTTGACCGTGCGACGCGCACGCGGATGGTGGCCGATAGCCTGGCAATGGTCCGGCTGCCCGGCTACGAGGCGCGCTATCCAAGGCAATTGTCGGGTGGCCAGCAGCAGCGCGTCGCGCTGGCACGGGCGATCGTGTTCCAGCCTCGGCTTCTGCTGATGGACGAGCCATTGGGCGCGCTCGACAAACAGTTGCGCGAGAGCCTGCAGCTGGAGATGCGGCGGCTGCACGCCGACCTGGGCATCACCTTCGTCTACGTCACACATGACCAGGAAGAGGCGTTGACCATGTCGGACCGCATCGCGGTCGTGAACGAAGGTCGCATCGCCCAGCTCGGTCGGCCGGAGGAGCTGTACGACCGGCCGTCCAGCCGCTTCGTTGCGTCGTTCATTGGCGAATCGAACTTTCTCTCCGGCGTGGTGCGCGGCATGGAGGAGGGGCTGGTCGTGGCGGATTGCAGCGGTACGACCGTACACGCGCTGGCGGCCGAACCGCTGCTGATCGGAACGGAGGTGACGTTGACGACCCGCCCCGAACGGATGCGGTTCGCCGACACCGCCTTCCCGCTGACCGGGCGGCAGAACCGCGTGCGCGCGACGGTGACCGAGGCGATGTTCGCCGGCGAACGCTGCCGCTATTTGCTGCGCGGTGAGGATGGTGCGGCGATCGTGCTGAAGGAACCCTCTGGTGCGGGTACTCGCCGGCGCGCGGTGGGCGAGGCGACCGAGATCGCCTGGTCGGTGGCCGACACGGTCGTCGTGTGATGAGCGACGCTGCGGTCATTACGGATATCCCGTTGGTCCGAACCTTCCCGGTCCGCCCGTTCCGGCACACCGGCGCGGTGCTGCTGGTCGGCCCGCTCGTGCTGTTCATGGTGGTGTTCTATGCCCTGCCGGTGCTGGCGATGCTGGCACGCAGTGTCACGGAACCCAGCCTGTCGCTGGCGAATTTCACACGGCTTGCACATGACAGCGTGTTCCTGCACGTATTTGGCACGACGCTGCGCACCGCGGTCGCGGTCACTGTCGGGACATTGCTGCTGGGCTATCCGGTGGCATTGGCGATGTCGCGCATGCGCCCGAACGCGGCAAAACTCGTGCTGGTGATCGTATTGCTGCCGTTCTGGACCAGCATCCTGGTCCGCAGCTACGCCTGGATGGTCTTGCTCGGACGCCACGGGCTGATCAACGAGGCGCTGCTGGCCGCCGGCGTCCTCGATACGCCGCTGCGGCTGCTGAACACCCCGATCGCCGTCCACGTGGCGATGATCCACATCATGCTGCCTTACATGATCCTGCCGCTCAGCAGCGTGCTGCGGCAGATCGATGCCGCGTTGCCGCGCGCCGCCGCCAGCCTCGGTGCCACGCAATGGGGCGTGTTCCGCCAGGTCGTTCTGCCGCTGTCGATGCCGGGCGTGGTGGCCGGGACGCTGTTGGTGTTCGTGCTGTCGCTGGGGTTCTACATCACCCCCGCACTGGTCGGCGGCCCGCGCGACCTGATGCTGTCGCAGCTGATCGCACAACAGGTGGATCTGCTGAACTGGTCCTATGCCGCCTGCCTGTCCGCCACGCTGCTGGCCGCGACGCTGCTGTTGCTCGCGCTGTGCCAGATGGTGCCCGGCGTGCGCGGCGCGTTCCGGCTGGGCGTGCGATGAATCGTCCCGCCCTGAAGCTCTTCGTGGCGGTGGTGCTGCTGTTCCTGGCGCTGCCGATCCTGCTGATCGTGGTGGTGTCGTTCTCGTCGGCCGCGTACCTGACCTTCCCGCCGCCCAGCTTCGGGCTGCGTTGGTATCGGGCGTATGTGGCAAGTTCCGAGTGGCTGGCAGCGACCGGGCTCAGCCTGTCCGTCGCAACGGCGGTGGTGATCCTGTCCACCAGTCTCGGCACACTGGCAGCCCTGGGTCTCGCCCGCCTGCCGGGCGGTGCCCGCGCGGCCGTGGCAGCGCTGATCCTGTCGCCGCTGATCGTGCCGGGCATCGTGGTTGCGATCGGCATCTATTACGCGTTCTCCCGCTATGGGCTGATCGGCACCCCGATCGGGCTGGTGCTGGCGCATACCTGCCTGGCCGTGCCGTTCGTCGTCACCAGCGTGGCGGCCAGCCTGGCGGGCTTCGACCGGCGTCTGGAACAGGCAGCGCGTAGCCTGGGCGCCACGCCGTGGGGGGCGTTCCGTCAGGTTACGTTGCCGCTGATCCGCTCCGGTGTGCTGGTGGGTGCGCTGTTCGCGTTCATCACATCGTTCGACGAACTGATCGTCGCGCTGTTCCTGTCCGGTTCGGGTGCGGTGACCTTGCCGCGGCAGATGTGGGACGATCTGCGCTTCGCCATCGACCCGACGATCGCGGCGGTCTCCACGCTCACGATCGGGCTGACCGCGCTTCTGCTTGGCGGCGCCCACCTGTTACGAAACCGTAGCGCACGCGCCTGATCAGGCTGCGCTTACCAGCAGCGCGTTTTCGGCGACCAAGGGGGGAAGTTCCTGCGGCGTGAAGGGCGGGATGCCGTAGCGGTCGCGGATGTCCTGCAGCGGCTGGGTCGCCACCTCCCACAGCCGCCAGCCTTTCAGCAGGTCGACGTTCATTGCGGCGCCACGCGCGACGGCACGGAAGAACGCGTCCGGCCGCAGCAATCCCTCAGCGGCCGGTCCTGGCACGAACGTCTTGCCGGCATGAAGCTGCACCAGCGCGGGCAGCATCAGGTCGAGGCACATCTCGTCGGTGTTTCCGCCGATGAAGCCGGCCAGCAGCAGCTCCCCCTGCAGGTTGGTGTTGTAGTTGGCGAGCACGTGATAGACCTCGTGCCGGGCCCAGCCTTCCGGGATGCTCTTGGGCTCGCCCGGCATGGGGAAGCCGTTGCGGGCATAATAGCCGTGCACGGCATAGCCGAGGGTATCCTCCGGCAGGTTCGCCAGGGCGCGGTAGCGGGCCTGCACCTCCGGCAGTTTCAGGTAGCTGCGCAGCCCTGGCAGCCAGGGCATCATGGTCCAGAGCATTGCGGCCCAGTCGCGTGCCGTTGCGTGGCCGGTATAGGACCAATAGTGGTTGACGAAGCGCTTCATCAGCCCGAAGCCGTTGCGGCGGTATTGCCGGCGCGCGACGCGGCGCAGCACCAGCAGGCCAAACTCCGAGATCCCGAGGCGGATTGCCGCGTCTTCCACGACTGCGACCTTCTCAGGCGAAACTTGTTTGTCGGCGATCGACACCGTGGCCAGCAGCCGGACCGTGCTCTTCCGCAGGGCCGGCGTGGCGAGTGCCGTGGCCAGATCGTCGGGCAACGGCCCGGGCAGGGCAGGGCGCGGCGGGTCCTGCCCGAGCAGATGGCGCTGAGCGGCCTCGATACAGGCAATTTCGAACGGTTGAGGCTGCACGCGCCCGGCTGCGGACGCCACGGCGTACATCGCCTGCACGATGGCTACGACTTGCGCCTCGGACGGGTTGACGAACTTCATGGGCGCTCCCGCTTAATTGGCTGCGTCGGCTGATACGGCCCCGACTGCCTGCAGCGCGGCTGCGGCGTCAACGCGCAGCCGGTGCTCGAACGCCGGGTCATCGACACTGCTGCCGATGATCTCGCCGTATGCCGCCTGCTGTGCGGAGGAATGCAGCGGGGACGGCATGAAGAAGAACGAGAACAGCGGCCCGCGCTCCAGCACGAATTGCAGCAGCGTCGCGCCACGATCGGCGGGCGTGCCTTTGCTTCCCAGCGTCTTCACCGCTACGTCGTCCGGAATAGCAATGCCCAATGCACGCAGGCCGGGCCTGGGATCGGTCAGCAGGGCTTGGCGCAGCGCAGCATCGCGCCAGACGGTCGCGAGACTGGTCATTCGGCGGCTTCCCGTACGCGGACCGGTTCAGAGAGGGAATAGCCGGGGCCCGCCAGCAACCCGTTATGCGTGGCGAGCGTCCTGCGTTCGTGCGCCGAAAACGCCGGCAGGCTGTACATCGCCCGCAGATCCGGCAGCGGCATGGCGGCGACCGCGAACAGGTCCCAGTCGCGGGCCATCACGTCGATATTGATCTGGGCCCCGCGGGCGATCGCACGGAAGAATTCGTCGGGTCGCAACACGCCCTCGGTCACGAAGCCGCCGATGATTTGCCGGCCGCAATGATAGACCATGAGGCCGAACAGCATCTGATCGAGGCACGTGTCGTCCTGCGTGCCGCCGATGAAGCCGGTCAGCAGCAGCTCCGCAGGCAGGCCGACGCTGTATTCGCTCAGCACGTGGTAAACCTCGTGCATGGCCCAGGGCACGCTCTTGGCGTCGCCCGGCATCGGGATCGCGTTGCTGGTAAAGAACCGATGCACGGCATTGCCGAACGTTCCGGGGGGTAACTGGCCCAGCGCCTGGTAGCGTGCCAGCAGTTCGCGGTTGCGCCGTGCGGTGTTCGGTCCGTGCAATTGCGGCACCATCCACCAGACGAAGCTGACGTAGTCGCGCAGCCGCGCGCGTCCCGCCGGCGACCAGTTGTTGGCAACGAAGCGCTGCATCAGGCCGAAGGCAATGCGCTTGAACCGTCCATTGGCAGCGTGCCGCAACATGTCGAGGCCGTATTCATGGACGCCCAGGCGCGCGGCGGCATCCTGCACCACCTGCACCTTCTCGGGCAGGATGCGGCGGTCGATCGTCGGCAGAAGGGCAAGGATGCGGACCGCCTGCAGCCTCAGCGCAGCCGTATCGATGACGCTGGCGAGGTCGTCCGGCAGCCTGCCCGGGACGCCCGTGAGCGGCGGATCCTGGAACAGCAGGTGACGCTGGGCCGCATCGATGCTCTCGCGCTCAATCGGCAGCGGCGCGATGCGTCCTTCGGCTGAGACGACAGCGAACATGGCCTGCACGATCGTTGCAGCTTGTTGCGGCGACGGCTGAGCCAGTTTCATCGTACGTCTTCCCCGTTGCCGTGCCCTGGAAGGCGGTGCCTGCGAATATCGGCATGCGACGCCTGGCGCGCGAAATATTCTTAAAGCGGCGTGCAGCCAATGCCGGACCGGCCTGGGTGGAAGGTAGCCCGCCCCGATGCCTTCCCGCAACGCACTTGTCCATCACACGGCGGCACCTTTGAATGTTCACAACCAAAAACGGCGATGCTACGCTGCCTGGAACGCGCGCATGCACGTGCCGTCGAACACGAACAGGGGGCCGTCGTGAAGCTTATCCATCCATCCCCCGTGCAGGCGGCCGCGATCGTGCAGGCGATGCAGGCGGTGGTGACAGCCGAAGGCCGCATCGCACCGTTGTCGATCGAGACCGAAAGCCTTGCCGCGATCCAGCGTCACCTGTTGCAGCGCGAGCAGCCGATGGAGAGCGCCGACCGGACGCTGCCGACGGATCTGGCCGATGTCCTCGGCGATCCCGACATGCGGCGGGAGACGATCCGCATCCTCGCCGTGTTGCCGATCCTCGACCAGAAGATCCTGCCGGAGAAGGTGCAGGTGGTGGAGGCCGCGGCGCGGCAACTGGACATCGAGGACCGTGGCGTCGAGCTGCTTCGCATGGCCGTCAAACGGCAGCATCGCCACATGGGTATGAGCATCCTGATGCGCTCGGTTGCGCATTACTGGTCGCCGACCGGGCGGGCGCGCCTGCGGGACTGGCTGGACATGGTGCGGATCATGCTGCCGCCGGTGCCCGGGCTCTATTCGATGCTCACCGATAAGGTGTTGCTGGCGAAGTACCGGGCCCTGGGGGCGAAGCCGCAGAGCACCCTCGGGTTCGTGCTGTACGATTTCTATGTAAAGCGTGGCTTCCCCTTGCCGGGCGAACCGAAGAGCTTTCCCGAAGGCTGGGGCAAGCACGAAGTCTACCACGTACTCAGCGAGTACGATACCAGCCTGCAAGGCGAGATGCTGAACGCTGCGTTCAGCGGCGGCAACACCGAGCGGCTGTGCATGGACCTGCTGCTCGCCACATTGTTGCAGTTCCATGCCGGTCGGCAGGTGCTGCCGGGGCCA
>JARLIJ010000338.1 GCA_031291795.1 Acetobacteraceae bacterium
AGCACGGCGTCCTGCGGCGGCAGGGTGGCCGGGTCGTCGGTGGCGGTGACGCGCGCGACGATGGTGTGGTCCGGCGTTTCGACCGTCAGGCCGTGGGCCTGGATGGCTGCCAGATGGGGCCCGCGGGCGATCACCGAGACCGCGGCGGCGGCGTCGGCCTGGAACCCCGCCAGGTAGCCACCGACCGAGCCGGCCCCAAACACGCAAATCCGCATCGACACGCCCATTTTTTGGGAAAAGGAAAGCTGTACGGACCTTATAGGGAGGCTGAAACCGCGGTCCAGCCCTTGTTGCAGCGCAGCAGACCTTTCACGATCCGTATCGATGAAGCGTGGCAGGCCCGAAGCGGGGCCGGAGAGCGTCCGTCAGAGTGGCACGTCCGTCAGGCCGATACGCTCGTCAGACCGCCCCGCCCAGCATCTCGACCGCCGCGCGCGACAGCGCCTGCACGCCGAACCCGATGCACCGCTCGTCGGGCTGGTAGGCCGAGTTGTGCAGCCGGTCCTCCCGCCCCGGTTGCGACGAGCCGACCCGCAACTGGAAGCCTGGCACGCGGTCCGCCATCAGGGCGAAATCCTCGCCGCCGAGGCTGGCTTCGCCCTCGGTGATGACGTCGCCGAACTGCGCCCGCACCGCCGCAACCGTCGGGTCCAGCACACGGCTGTCGTTCACCAGGCTCGGCGTGCCGCGCCGGTAGCTCACGTCGCATTGCACGCGCATGCCATGGAGCATGCCCTCGGCAAGGCGCCTGATCGCGGCCTCGGCGATGTCGCGGGCCTGCGCGTGCAACGTGCGGACGGTGCCTTTGATCAGGCAGGTATCGGGGATGATGTTGTAGGTCGTGCCACCCTGGATCGCGCCGACCGTCACCACGGCGGGCTGGGTCGGCGGCACCTCCCGCGTCACCACGGTCTGCAACTGGGTCACGAGCATGGCAGCGGCCACAACCGGGTCGATCGTGGTGTGCGGATAGGCGGCGTGGCCGGACTTGCCGCGCACCACGATATCGAACCGGTCGGACGCCGCCAGGGTCGGGCCGCGCACATAGGCGAAGCGGCCCACCGGCATGTCGGGGTGGTTGTGGAACCCCAGTGCCAGGTCGATTTTCGGGTCGTCCATCACGCCGTCGTCGATCATCGCCTGCATGCCGCCCAGGCCTTCCTCGGCCGGCTGGAACACCAGCTTCACCGTACCGGCAAGCTGCGGCGCCATCTCCCGCAGCACCGCGGCGACACCCAGCAAGGTGGTGGTGTGGATGTCGTGGCCGCAGGCGTGCATCTGGCCGGGGAGGGTGCTGGCGAATGGCAGCCCGCTCTCTTCCTGGATCGGCAGGGCATCCATGTCGGCGCGGATTGCCAGCACCGGGCCGGGCCGGCCGCCCTCGATCAGGCCGACCACGCCGGTCTTGCCGATGCCGGTCTCGTGCGGAATGCCGAGGCGCTGCAGCTCGCGCGCCACCACGCCGGCGGTGCGCACCTCCTGGAAGCCTAGCTCCGGATGAGCGTGCAGGTCGCGCCGGATCTCGATCAGGCTCGACTCGATGCGGTCGGTCAGGGCGCGGATGGTGGTGGCGGGATCGTTGGCGCGGATGGCGGACATGCGGCGGAGGCTCCTGCGGACGGTCCGCCATCATGGGAAGCCGCGGCGCGCCGGGCAAGCGGGCGGCGCGGTGGACACGAAGCCGATAGGACAGGGCGCCTCATCGTTGCGTGCATGGCGATTCTCCATCCGATCGGGCAGACTGCGCCCCCATGACCGAACATCGCATCGTCCCCGTCATCCTCTCTGGCGGCTCCGGCACCCGGCTGTGGCCGGTCTCGCGGGAGAGCTTCCCCAAGCAGCTCTGGCCGCTGGTCTCCGACCGCACGCTGATGCAGGAGACCGCATTGCGTGCCCAGGGCGAGGGCTTCGCGCCGCCCATCGTGGTGTGCAACCACGAGCACCGCTTCCTGATCGCGGAGCAGCTGCGGGAGGCCGGGGTGCTCGATGCCCGCATCCTGCTGGAGCCGGTCGGCCGCAACAGCGGTCCCGCGATCGCCGCCGCCGCCTTGCTGGTGGCCGAGGAAGATCCCGATGCCGTGCTGTGGATGATGGCGGCCGACTCGTCGATCACCGACACGGCCGCGTTGCAGGCGGCGCTGGCGCTGGCCGCGGTCGCCGCCCGCGCCGGACGGATCGTGACGTTCGGCATGCGGCCGACCGCACCGGAAACCGGCTACGGCTATATCGAGGCTGGCGCCGCGCTGCGTGATGCTCCCGGCGTGCACGCCGTCGCACGCTTCGTCGAGAAGCCGGATGCCGCCACCGCGGCGCAACTGGTCGCCGATGGCCGGTATCTGTGGAACTCCGGCATGTTCGTGTTCACCGCCCGCACGCTGCTGGAGGAAATGGAGACGCACGCCCCGCAGGTGCTGCCGCCGGTCCGCCAGGCGGTGGCCGAGCGGCGCGCCGACCTCGATTTTATTCGGCTGGATGAGGCTGCGTTCAAGGCCTGCCCGTCGATCAGCCTGGACTATGCGGTGGCCGAACGCACCGCGCGCGCGGCCGTCGTGCCCGCCACCATCGGCTGGTCCGACGTGGGCAGCTGGAGCGCGCTGTGGGAGCTGGGCGCCAAGGACGCAGCCGGCAATGTCGCGTTGGGCGATGTGCTGCTGGAAGGGGCGGAGAACTGCTACGTCCGCAGCGACGGCATGCTGGCTGCGGTGGTCGGGCTGACCGACGTGGTCATCGTGGTGACCGAGGACGTCGTGCTGGCGATGCATCGCGACCGCGCGCAGGACGTGAAGATGGTGGTGGAGCGGCTGAAGGCCGCCGGCCGGCCCGAGGCGGTGGCGCATAACCGCAGCTATCGCCCTTGGGGATTCTACGAGAGCCTGATCCAGGGCGACCGGTTCCAGGTGAAGCGCCTAGTGGTCTCGCCGGGACGGCAGCTCTCGCTGCAAAGCCATTTCCATCGGGCGGAGCATTGGGTGGTGGTCACCGGCACGGCACGCGTGACGCGCGACGAAGACGTGCTGATCGTGCGGGAGAACGAGAGCGTCTACCTGCCGCTGGGCTGCGTCCACCGGCTGGAGAATCCCGGCAAGATCCTGCTGACGCTGATCGAGGTGCAGTCCGGGGCGTATCTGGGCGAGGACGATATCGTGCGGATCGAGGACACCTACGGGCGGGTATAGAGCGGGTTCGGTGCCGGACGGGTTTCCGAAGACCGGACGCGCTCCAGGCGGCCACACGCTCGAGGCGGGCCGGCGGCATAGGTCCGGTCAGCGCGAACCGGTGTAGCCCCGATAGCGCGGGCGGGGCGCTCTCAACCCCTGCCGGCTACCCGGCCGCGCACCTGACGCGGAACGCCGGCGGTGGTGACCCGCAACACGCTCTCGATTGCGCTCGGGAAGCCGGGCACGGCCGGCGAGACATTGCCGATGCGTCAGCGGCGTGAATGCCAGCGCGTCGCCCCTGCGACCGGTTGCCAGAACGCCGCCCCTGCGGCAGGGAAGCACCGGGCACAGAAGGATCGGCAAAGTATGCGAAGCACCGTGCTGGAGGTGTTCCTGGTGTTCCTGCGCCTCGGCCTGACCAGCTTCGGCGGCCCGGTGGCGCATATCGGCTATTTCCGTACCGAACTGGTCGGCCGGCGCCGCTGGCTGGACGAGGCCACCTTCGCCGACATGGTGGCACTGTGCCAGTTCATGCCGGGGCCGGCATCGAGTCAGACCGGCATGGCGATCGGCCTGCTGCGCGCGGGGCCGGCCGGCATGTTTGCCGCCTGGCTGGGCTTCACCCTTCCCTCAGCCGTCGCGATGGGGCTGTTCGCCTATGGCGTGACGGCGCTGGGTGACGTGTCGCAGGCGCCCTGGCTGAAAGGGCTGAAGCTGGTCGCCGTCGCGGTGGTGGCGCAGGCGGTGTGGAGCATGGCGCGCAGCCTGGCGCCGGACCGGGCGCGCGCGACGCTCGCCGTGGCCGCGACGCTGGTGGCGCTGGCCGTGCCGTCGTCCCTGGGCCAGGTCGCGGCGATCGTGCTGGGCGGCGTGGCCGGGCTGCTGGTGCTGCCGCGCCCGGCGATGACGGATGGGCCGAAGGCGTCGCTGGGCGTGCGCATCCCGCACTGGCTGGCCCTCGTGCTGCTCGTCGCGTTCGCCCTGCTGCTGGTGGTGCTGCCGCCGCTGGCCCGCGCCTCGGGCAGCCATGGGCTGGCGCTGGTCGACGCGTTCTACCGCGCCGGCGCGCTGGTGTTCGGCGGCGGCCACGTGGTGCTGCCGCTGCTGCAGGCCGCGGTGGTGCCGCCCGGCTGGGTGGGCAACGACGCGTTCCTGGCGGGCTATGGCGCGACCCAGGCGATGCCGGGGCCGGTCTTCACCTTCGCGGCCTATCTGGGTGCCATCGAGGGGCCCCCGCCGCATGGCTGGCTGGGCGCGATCATCGCCACCGTCGCGATCTTCCTGCCCTCGTTCCTGCTGATCGGCGGATTGCTGCCGTTCTGGGACCGGCTGCGCCACTGGCCGGCCATCCAGGCAGCCCTGCGCGGGGTCAACGCGGCGGTGGTCGGCGTGCTGCTGGCCGCCCTGTTCACGCCGATCTGGACCGGTGCCGTCCATACCTCGGCCGAGTTCGGCCTCGGGCTGACCGCATTCCTGGCCCTGACGCTCTGGGCGGCGCCACCCTGGCTGGTGGTTCTGGCCGGCGCCGCGGTGGGTGCTCTGGTGCTGTAGGGGTTCAGCCCGGCGCGCTGGACGCCAGGCGATCACTGGCCTCGCCCCGCGGCGGCGCTTCGTTCGATTCGCCGGGCGTCAGCAATTCGTCCGGCTCACCAGGCACCGGCAGTTCACCGGGTATCGGCGGTTCGCCAGGCATCGCCGGTTCACCGAACATCGGCAGTTCGCCCGGCGCACCGCTTGTCGCGGGACCGGCCGACGGGCCGGGCTCCGGCGGCAGGTCGAGCACCGCCAGATCGATCGCCTCCCCGCTGTCGGCGCGCGGCCAGGCCGGGAGCACGCCGTGCAGCGACGCATCCACCGCGATGTCCGGCGCATCCGTACGGGCGGCGCGCAGACGCTCCACATACGCCTCCATCAGCACGCATTTCTCCCGGTAGGTCGGTGGCCCCCAGAAATGCACCATCCCGCGCCGCCCGTCCGGGCTGGTCACCGGCCCCTGTCGGTACAGCGGATGGTCGAACCGGATGTAGCGCGACATCAATTCGGTGTCGTAGCAGCCGGTCTTGACGGCGATGTAGTTCGCCATCGGCTGGTCCTCCCACACCACCGGCGCGCCGCGGGCCACCTGGTCGCGGTCCCAGCGCTGCAGCGCATCCAGGACCAGCCGCAGCGAACCACCCTGCACCGTGAGGTTGGCAAAGCCCTGGGTCCCCGCGTTGAAGCCCAGCCGGTCGCCGACTGCGATCCCGTCCGCCTCCACCTGGATGCAGCCGAGTTGCGGCGAATCGGCCACCCGCGTGGCTTCCTGCGGCGCAGTGATCAGCGGATGACGCGCGAGTTCGGCCAGCAGCGGCGCGACCGCGGCATCGAACACGATGTCGGTGTCGACATAGAGCAGCGGCTGGCAGGTGGCCGCCGGCTCCCAGTCGGCCACGCGGTACCGCGCCATCATGTAATCCAGCCCGCGCCGCACCCGCACCGACAACACATGCGTGCGCGCCTGCAATTCGGGCGGCACCAGCGCACGCACCTGCTCGGGCGGTCGGTCGGCCATGACCAGGACGTCGTCGGTGTAGCCGCCGAACTCGACCAGCGACTGCAGGCTCAGGCGAAGCTGCTCGTAGACATCATCCTTGGCGAACACCGCAAAATAGATCAGCGGGCGATAGAGCGAGACGCGCTCGACCTTCCAGCCGTCGACGAACAGGTCGGCCGAATGGAACGGCATCCGTCCCGGCCCTTCGAAGCGGCGAGCGTGCGTCAGCGGCAGGATCTCGGCCAGTTGCAGCATCAGCCGCCCGAACCGGACGCGGAAGCCGTCGACCACCGCGATGGCGGAGCGCTCGACGATCTCGCCGGTGCTGTGCAGGATCCAGCGGCTGCCCAGCAGGGCGATCAGGTCGGCGACCTCGTCCGGCTCGACGACCAGGAAATGCTCCCAGTCCGACGCCTGCTCGCGATCGGCAACGACCTCGTTGTATGGATTGGCACAGAGATAGTGCGTGCCGGTGCTCAGGCTGACGATGCGGCTGTTGATGGCCGGCGAGCGGGGCGTGGCGACCAGGCGCTGCTGCAGCACCGGGCCGGGACCGAGGGCTGGATCGTTGCCGGGGACGCTCAGGTCGGCGGCGACGACGCGCTGGTCGATCGCACGGACCAGCGTGACATCGGCCAGCGGGCACGTGGCGGTGATCTGGTCCCACGGCACATGCACGAGGCGATGGATCGCCCGATCGTAACAGACGAAATTCCCCAGCCACGTTAGCAGGCAGGCCACGATGCAGTCCCGTTCGGATATGGGCAGGCAGACTATGCCGGGGGCGCAGGGGCGGAGCAATCGCCTGGGGCAGGAGGGTTCAGGGCGCTGCCCTGCAACCCGCCAAGTGGCTCCGCCCTTTCCCGCCCCAGGCGATTGCTCCAACGCGAGTGAGCCGGCCTAGGATACCGGCGCCGGTTGCCCTTTCGAGGATTCGCCCGTGTTCGCTCCCCCCCTGGATGTGCCGTATTTCAGCCAATGGGAAACCCCCGACCTGACCCTCGCCGTGCTGGCCGAGGGGGAGGCGGCGTTGCGGCGCGATCCGCGCTGGGCCGCGTCCGGCGCCGCCTCGGTCGAGGAATACGCCGCCTGGGCCGGGCATGTCTGTGGCATGGCCTGCCTGAAGATGGTGCTGGCGGCACGCGGGCAGAGCGTCCCGACGCTGGACCTGGCCCGCGGCTGCACAAAGCATGGCGGCTACGTCGTCGATCCGGCCAGCGGCGCCATCAAGGGACTGATCTACGCCCCGTTCGTGCGATTCGTGGCGGAGGCGTTCGACCTGCGCGCCGCAGTCGTCACCGGCATCGCCGCAGCCGACCTGCCGGGGATCATGGCGGAGGCGGCGTTCTTCATTGCCTCGGTGCATTACGGAATCCGCTGGCCGGACCGCGCACCGCCCTCGACCGGGGGCCACCTGGTGCTGGTGCTGGCGGCCGATGCGGACAGCGTGACGTTCCACAATCCATCCGGGCACGACACGGCATCGCAGGCGCATGTCGCCCTGCCCGCCGCGACGTTCGCCCGCTTCTTCGCCGGCCGCGGAATCCGCATCGATCTGTAAGCCGCGCCGTCCGCAAGGCGTCAGGCGAGCGACCGTTCGGTGCTCACCAGCGCGACCGGGTCGGCCCGCACAGGGGTAGCCGCCGCCCTGCCGTCCAGCCCGCGCAATGCCAGCAGGTAGGCCTGCATCGCATCGCGCTTGGCCTCTTGATTCACCCCGTTCCAGAAATGCACCAGCCCGCAGCGCCCCTCCGGCGTCAGATCCGCCGTGTCGAGATAGTGCGGATGGTCGAACCGCACGTAACGCGACAGCAATGCGGTCCCCATGCCGTCGGTTTTCACCGCGACGTAGTTTGCCATCGGCTGGTCCTGCCAAACCGAAGCCTGCCCCGGCGCACCGGCATGGCGGACCAGCGCGTCCTCCATCAGGCGCAACTGGCCACCGGCAATCGTTATGTTCGAGAAACCGATCGTGCCGGCGTTGAATCCGCAACGATCTCCCGTGCCGACGCCATCCGCGGCGACCAGTTCCGCGCCCAGCGACTGCGAGTCGGTGATCCGCGTCGTCTCCAGTGGGGCGTTCAACCCCTCCCCGCGCGCCAACTCCGCCAGCATCGGCTGCACCGCATCGTCGAAGAGCACATCGGCGTCGAGGTACAGCAGCGGCTGGCAGGTGGCCGCCAGCCGGGACCGGGTGATCTGGTAGCGCGCCAGCTTGTAGTCGAGCGGCCGGCCCACCAGCAGCGTCGTCACGCGCACCTTCCCCTGCAACGCTGCCGGAACGTACGGGGCGATTGCCGCGGCGTCGCGGTCGGTGAAGACCAGCACATTGTCACGGTAGCCGCCGAACGCTGCGAGCGACGCCAGCGACAGGCCAAGCTGCTGCAGTAGCGTGTCGGAGCCGAACACGGCGTAGAACACCAACGGGCGGAACAGCGACACGCGCTCGACCTTCCAGCCATCAACGAACAGGTCGGCCTGGTGGAATTCCGCATGATCGGGTTCGGCGAACCGCCGGGCATGGGTCAGCGGCAGGATGTCGGGCAGCGCCAGCATCAAGGGACCGAAACGCAGCCGGAACCGTTCCTCGATCCGGATCTCCGCCGGTTCGATCACCGCGCCCGTGCGGTGCAGCACCCAGCGGTTGGCAAGCAGGACCATCAGGTCGGCCACTTCGTCCGGCTCGATGACAAGGAACTGCTCCCACACACTGGCCCGCTCGCGGGTGGCAGTGACCGCGTGATACGGCTCCGCACAGAGGTAGCCGCCATCGGCGCACAGGACCACGACACGGCCTGTCGGGCTCGCACCGGCGGGCTCCGCGGCGACCGATTGACGGAGCGCCCCGCCAGGGCCCAGGATGGGATCCGGTTCGGCAACGTCGAGCCGCGCGCCTACGACCTTGCCATCCAGGTCGCGCTCGAGGGTGGCTTCGACCAGCACCGTGGTTTCCGCGATATGCCCCCAGGCGACGTGGACCAGGCGATGAAGTCGCAGGTCGTAGCAGACGAACGTCCCGAGATGGGTCAGCAGATACGACAACGGCGGGTAAATCCCCGACAGGCGACGGAATGCTGCACTATGGCGGTCACCTGTCGAGCGCGCAACGAGCCTGGCGTTTCGAAACGTATCAACGCCCGTGAGCGCGGCAGAGTTTATTGATATTTCGCAAATTCGATTGGGGACTTCGCGTATCGCCCCGCGCTATTTGCGACGCGGGGCAGCAGCTTATGCCGGGACGGCGAGCGGATCGCCCTGGATGAAGGCTTCGATGAAACCCAGGGCGAAGCCGGCTCCGGCATATTACTATATCGTAATATTTATAATAACCCGCTGTGGGCAGCATCGGGCCGTTACCGCCGGCGGCGCGCGGCCGCCACCCGTTGCCGACGTCCCGGCTTGGCAGCGCCACCACGCTGGCGCACGATTGTGCGGTCCACTGCACGGAGCCGAATGCCATGGTTGCTGTCGTCCACACGCTGACCTCCACCGAGGCCGAACAAGAGGAGTGGCGCCTGCGCTGCGACATGGCCGCCGTCTTTCGCGTTGCCGCGCGGCTTGGGTGGAACGAGCAGATCGGCAACCACAACTCGCTGATGCTGCCGCAGAGCCGACCGGACGATGCGCCGACCTTCCTGATCAACCCGCGCGGTTATCTGTTCCAGGAGCTGACGGCCTCCAGCCTGATCGTCTGCGATCTGGATGGACGCGTGCTGCGCGGCACCGGCGAGTTGCGCCGCGTCGCGTTCCACATCCACGCCCGCATCCACCTGCAGAACCCGGCCGCGACCTGCGTGGTGCATGTCCACCCGCAATACCTCACCGCGCTGTCGTTGCTGGAGACGCCGGAATTCACGCTGTCGCACCACAACAACCTGCTGCTGAACGATCGCGTCGCGGTCGATGACGGTGGCGTCGCCCCGGCCGACAGCCACGCGGAAGGCGACCGCCTGGCAGCCGCGCTCGGTGACAAGTCACTCCTGCTGATGGGCGGGCACGGCGTGACGGTGGTCGGCCCGACGGTGCACGACGCGTTCGACGAGTGCTTCATCGCCGAGCGGACGGCGATGTACCAGATTACCGCGATGTCGACCGGACAGAAGCTGCGTCAGCTGCCGGAGAGCGGGCGGCGGCGCTGGAACGGCGCCTGGGGCGCGAAGCTGGACGCGCGGCTGCACCTGGACGCGTGGCGGCGCGTGCTGGACCGCGAAGAGCCCGACTACAAGAGCTGACCACCGGCAGGAGCTGACCGAACCAACGGTCACCACACGCGGGCAGCACCGCGGTCGATGACCGAGGACAGCTCGCTGCGGTTGGTTGGCTTGGCCCACGCGCTGGCTGGCTTGGCCAGGTCCTGCACGCGCGTCGCCATCATCGCCGCCACCTGCTGGCCACGCGCAGCACTCGCCAGCAGCTGTTCGGACAGCTTGGTGGTCTCGCCGGCCAGCGTGCTCATCGCATCGTAGACGTCCTGCGCGACCTGGCCCGGCTGCGCGGCTGCCAGGCGCTTGCCACGGGCGGCCAGCGTGACGGCGGAGCGCGCCCCCTCGGCGAACGCCTGGGCGATCAGCTTGCCTTCCCGCAAGCGCGTCGGGATGGTCTCCAGTTGCGCGGCCAGCGGGCGCAGCCGGGCACGCAGGGCCGCCGGATCGGCGATCGCCTGGGGATCGTCGGCCACCGCGGCGAACTCCGATGCAGCCATCATCAGGATCGAGGCGGCCTCCGAACTCAGGATCGCCTCCAGCCCGGCGCGAGTCGACATTGCTGCAAGGTCGGCCGCGAACCGGTCGAGGTCGGCGGCCAGTTCGCGTGCGGCGTGCGGGGCGTCCGGGCCGCCCACCAGGACCTGCCAGGCCTTGAATGCGATCGCCTGTGCCTGCGCCGTGGTGGCGGTGATCGCGGCGGCAACGTCTTTCTGGGTCGCGAGGTGCTTGCCGAGCTCACCGATCGACACGGCGATGTGGCGGATGATCGCCTGCCGCGGCGGGCCGGCTGGGTGTGGACCGGTCTGGGGGGTGCCATCCGGGGGCACAGCCGCCCGCGATGCCCCACCTGGGGATACCCCGGGGGCAGTGTCGCGCGGCGGTTCGGCAGGCGGCATGACCAGGCTCCCTCGACCGGGACGGATTGTCATACGACCAGGGTGTTGACGATTGGTTTAGGCCCTACCTTGTGGGTGGCGGTCCGCAGCTTCTCGCACACCGCCCGGTGTGGCACGCTGGATGGATCGGCAACAACCGGAGGACGCAAGGATGATCGAGCTCTACGGCATGGGCAGCCCCAACGTGGTGAAGATCTACATCGCGCTGGAGGAACTGGGCCTGGCCTACAACATCCACCCGGTGGACGTGTTCACCGGCAAGCAGTTCGATGACGCGTTCCTCACGCTCAACCCGAACGCCAAGGTGCCCACGATCGTCGATTCCGACGGTCCCGGCGGCAAGCCCTACACGGTGTTCGAATCCGGCGCGATCCTGTTGTACTTGGCGGAAAAGACCGGCAAGCTGCTGCCCGCGGACACCGCTGCGAAGTTCGACGCGATCCAGTGGATGATGGTGCAGATGACCGGCGTCGGGCCGATGTTCGGCCAGTTGGTGCATTTCACGCGTTTCGCCCCGCCCGGCAACGACTACGCCTGCAGCCGCTACGCCACCCAGGTGCATCGCGTGTTCGAGGTGATCGACCATCGCCTGGCCAGCATGCCCTACCTCGCCGGCGCCGAGTACAGCATCGCCGACATCGCCACCTACCCCTGGGCCCGCAACATCCCAGCCCTGCTCGGGGCCGAGGCCGGTGCGAAGTTCCCCAACGTGGCGCGCTGGGTCGCGACCATCAACGAGCGCCCGGCAGTCAAGGCGGCGCTGGCGAAAGTCGACGACGTACGCGCGAAGACCACCGCGTTCGACAAGGCCGAGGCGGACGCGCTCGACAAGCTGTTCGGCCGCGGCCGCTACGCCGCCTGATCCGGACGGCGGCAACGAAGCGTTCATCGTTTCCGCGCAGCTTGCGGCTGTGTGCCGTGGCGCCGGCGGGTTCACCGGCGCCACGCGCATACACCCGCAGGAGTTGTGCGTGATGCCAGATTCGCCACTTGAACGGATGGGCAGCGGACCTTACGATTCAGGGATGGAAGCGCGTGTGACTCGCCTCGAAGAGGACGTGCGGACGATCAAGGACACGGTGATCCGGCTTGAAACGCTGTCCACCGCAACATTCCCGCATCTCGCCACCAAGGCTGACGTCGGCGAGAAGCCGAGCAAGACCTGCATGTGGGGCATTCTCGCAGCGCTCTTGACGGCTTATGCCTGCGGCCTCGCGGCGCTTGCCATCCTGAAGTAACCGCCGGCCCGACCTCTGCCCGGATTGCCCTCTGCCCGGATTGCCCTCTGCCCGGATTGCCCTCTGCCGCCCGCGCGCGCAGCATATCCGGCGCATAGGAGACTCCATGACAAATCCGACCTGGCAAGCCGGCGTTTATGCCGCGCTGAAAGCCGCCCGTATCTCGCTGATCGGCTACGTGCCGGATGCCGGGCATGCCCACCTCATCAATGCCGCCCATGCCGACCCCGCCATGCAGGCGGTCGTCCTCACCACCGAGGAGGAAGGCATCGCGCTCTCTGCCGGCGCCTGGCTGGGCGGCCAGCGCGCGGCGCTGCTGATGCAATCATCCGGCGTCGGCAACTGCATCAACATGCTCTCGCTGCCGCTGAACTGCCGCATGCCGTTCTTCACCCTGGTGACGATGCGCGGCGAGTGGGGCGAGTTCAATCCGTGGCAGGTCCCTATGGGCTCCGCCACGCCCGGCGTGCTGACCCAGGCCGGCGTGCATGTCCGCCGCGCCGACCATGCCGAGGACGTGGTGGAGATGGTCGCCGCCTCCGCCGCCCTGGCATTCGACAGCCAGATCCCGGTGGCCGTGCTGTTCTCCCAGCGTCTGATCGGCGCCAAGGTGTTCGTGAAGGAGGCGGCGCAATGAGCCTCCCGAACGACGGAACCCTCGATCGCCGCGTCGTCGTCGCCACGCTGCTGCGCGACCCCGGCGACCTGCTGGTCGTCACCGGCCTGGGTGCTGCGACCTACGACGCAGGCGCGGCCGGCGACCGGCCGACCAATTTCTACCTGTGGGGCGCCATGGGCGGGGCTGCGATGATCGGCCTCGGCATCGCGCTGGCGCAGCCGAAGCGGCGCGTGCTGGTCATCACCGGCGACGGCGAGATGCTGATGGGCCTGGGCTCGCTCGCGACCCTGGCCGCCGCGCAGGCGCCCAACCTGGCCGTCGCGGTGCTGGACAATGCCCGCTTCGGGGAGACCGGGTCGCAGCGCAGCCACACCGGCCTGGGCACCGACCTCGCCGCCGTGGCGGCCGCCTGCGGCTGGCAGACCATCGCGGAGGCGCGCGACATGGACGAGGTCGCGGCGTTGCGGTCCCGGCTGCGATCCGAGGCGCTGTTCGCCGTCCTGCGCATCTCTCCGGAGGAGAAGCCACGGCACTTGCCGCCGCGCGATGGCGCATACCTGAGCGACCGGTTCCGCCGCGCACTGGGGGTCGTGGACCTGTAACGCGCGGCGCCTCAAATGCTGGTGCATGTATCGTTTTGTATCTCGGCCCCATGATTTAGCCGCTCCCGGAATTTCTGCTGGCGATCCGAAGCTGTTTCGCTGAGAATGCGGAGATCAGGGGACATAAAGGCGACACCGGCGCGCGACCTGCGCGAAAGCGTGGCGTGCAGCGGTAACGGCCTGCAACACATTGCAAGGTGTGGGACTGGCAGGCGCGGTTTGGGGGCGAGGGCGAGCGTGAAGCGAACCACTGAAGCTGTATATGCGCTTGGGTTGAGTGCCATGTTGGTGGCTGGCGGGTGCCTTTCGGTGGCGCCCGCGCTGGCACAGCCGGCCCCCCCGGCCCCCGCCAGTCCCGCCGTTCCCGTCAGCGCGGCGCCCGTGGTCCGCCAGGACGTGCCAATCCTGCTGCGCGGCCTGGGGTCGGTGCAGGCGTTCAACGCGGTGCAGATCCGCCCGCGGGTGGACGGCACGCTCACCCAGGTGCCGGTCGCCGAGGGGCAGGAGGTCAAGCAGGGCGACCTGCTGGCGGTGATCGATCCGCGGCCGTACCAGGCGACCCTCGATGCCGCGAGCGCCAAGAAGGCCCAGGACGAAGCCCTGCTGTCCAGCGCGATGGCCGACCTCGCGCGCTACACCGCCCTGACCAAGCAGGAAGTCGCCTCCCGCCAGAAGCTGGAGGAGGTGGTGGCGCTGGCCAAGCAGCTGCGCGCCGCGATCGTCGGCGACGGCGCGCAGATCGAGGCCGCCCAGCTCAACCTCAGCTTCTGCTACATCACCGCGCCGTTCGACGGCCGGGTCGGGCTGCGGCTGGTCGATCCCGGCAACCAGGTGCGGTCCGCCGAGGCGACCGCGATCATGACCGTGGCGCAGCTCCGCCCGATCAGCGTGACCTTCGCGCTGGCGCAAGACACCCTGCCGGCGATCGCCGACGCGATGGCCGCCGGCAAGCTGCCGGTGGTGGCGAGTTCGAGCGACGACAAGATCGAGCTCGACCGGGGGACGCTGCTGACGGTCGACAATGCGATCGATGCGACGACCGGCACGATCAAGCTCAAGGCGACGTTCCCGAACCCGAAGAACCGGCTGTGGCCGGGCCAGTTCGTGAATGTCCGCATGCTGATCGGCACCGACCGGAACGCGCTGACCGTGCCGTCGGCCGCCGTGCAGCATGGGCCCGGCAATCTGTATGTCTACGCCATCAAGCCGGACGCCACGGTCACGCGCCAGACCGTCACGCTGATGCGCGACGACGGCAAGCTGTCGGTGCTGGGCGGCGGCGTCGAACCAGGCCAACAGGTCGTGATCGACGGCCAGTCCCGGCTGCAGGACGGCTCCCACGTCGCCATCAACGACACGACGAAGACCGCTTCGAGCCAGGCCCGGCCAGGCAGCTGAAGCCAGCAAGGCAGGCAGCACCGCATGAGTATCTCGACGCCGTTCATTCGCCGCCCGATTGCGACCTCACTGTTCATTGCAGCGATGGTGCTGGTGGGGATCGCAGCCTATCCGTTCCTGCCGGTCGCGCCGCTGCCCCGCGTCGACTTCCCGACCATCAACGTCAACGGCAAGTTCCCCGGCGCCAGCCCGGAGACCATGGCGACCACCGTGGCGCAGCCGCTGGAGCGGCAGTTCGCCGCCATCGCCGGCGTGTCGCAGCTCACCTCCGTCAGCGTGCAGGGCCAGTCGTCGATCACCATCCAGTTCGACCTCGACCGCAACATCGACGCCGCGGCCAGCGATGTGCAGGCGGCGATCAACGCGGCCAGCGGGCAGTTGCCGAAGAACCTGCCCTCCTCGCCGAACTACTGGAAGGTCAACCCGTCCGACGCGCCGGTCCTGATCATGTCGGTGCAGTCCGACGCCCAGCCGCTGATCGAGGTCGACGATTACGCCGACATCGTGCTGTCGCAGCAGATGTCGCAGATCAGCGGCGTCTCCCAGGTGCTGATCGGCGGCGAGCAGAAGCGCGCGGTGCGGGTGCAGGTCGATCCCGGCAAGCTCGCCGCCATGGGCATGACGCTGGAGGATATCCGCTACTCGCTGGTCAATGCCACGGTGGACGCGCCGAAGGGGACGATCGACGCCGAGAACCGCTCCTACACGATCTACAACAACGACCAGCTCACCAAGGCCGCCGAGTACAACGACGTCGTGCTGGCCTATCGCAACGGCGCGCCGGTGCGGGTGCGCGATATCGGCCGCGCGATCGACGGGCCGGAGAACCAGTTGCTCGCCGGTTGGCAGAACGGCAAGCGCGGCATCATCCTGATGGTGTTCAAGCAGCCCGGCGCCAACGTGATCGACACGGTGGAGCGCATCAAGGCGGCGCTGCCGCGGCTGGAGGCGTCGATCCCGCCCTCGGTCCACGTCAACATCATCATGGACCGCACGCAGACCATCCGCGCCTCCGTGGCCGACGTGCAGTTCACGCTGATGCTGTCGATCGGCCTCGTCGTGATGGTGATCTTCCTGTTCCTGCGCAGCCTGTGGGCCACGGTGATCCCGTCCATCACCGTACCGGTGGCGCTGATCTGCACCTTCGCGATCATGTTCGTGCTGGGCTACAGCCTGGACAACCTGTCGCTGATGGCCCTGACCATTGCGGTGGGCTTCGTGGTCGACGACGCCATCGTCATGCTGGAGAACATCTACCGCCACGTCGAGGACGGTATGAAGCCGATGGAGGCCGCGCTGAAAGGCGCCGGCGAGATTGGCTTCACCATCGTGTCGATCAGCTGCTCGCTGGTGGCGGTGTTCATCCCGCTGCTGCTGATGGGCGGCATCGTCGGGCGGCTGTTCCGCGAGTTCGCCATGACCGTGACGATCGCGGTGATGGTCTCGGCGGTGGTGTCGCTGACCCTCACGCCGATGATGTGCTCACGCTTCCTGCGCCACCAGAGCGGCGGCCACGGGATGCTGTACCGCGTCATCGAGGGGTTCTTCACCGCGCTGATCGGCGGCTACCGGCGCACGCTGGATATCGTCCTGCGCTTCCAGTTCATCACCCTGATGGTGTTCTTCGGCACGCTCGGGCTGACCGTCTACCTGTTCGTCATCATCCCGAAGGGCTTCTTCCCGGCGCAGGACACCGGCGTGGTGATCGGCATCACCGAGGGCGCGCAGGACATCTCGTTCAAGCGCATGACGCAGGTGCAGGAACAGCTCCAGGACATCATCCTGGCCGATCCGGACACCGCCGGCTTCGCCTCCAACATCGGCGCCGGCGTCGGCGGCCAGACGGTCAACAACGGGCGCATCTTCATCGCGCTGAAGCCGTGGGCCGAACGAGTCGGCGGGTCGGCACAGGACTACATCAACCGGGTCCGCCCGAAGCTGCAGGCCGTGCAGGGCGGCGCGCTCTATCTCCAGGCAGCACAGGACATCCGCGTCGGCGGGCGGCTGTCCAAGACCGAGTTCCAGTACACCCTGCAGGACGCCGACCTGGGCGAGCTGTACCAGTGGGCGCCGCGCATCCTGGACAAGCTCCAGGCGCTGCCGATGCTGCGCGACGTGACCACCGACCAGCAGGTCGGCGGCAACACCGCCACGCTGGTGATCGATCGCGATCAGGCCGCCCGGTTCGGTATCCAGCCGCAGGTGATCGACGACACGCTGTACGACGCATTCGGCCAGCGCCAGATCACCCAGTACTTCACCCAGGTGAACTCCTACCACCTGATCATGGAGGTGATGCCCGGCCAGCTTTCGGATTTCGCGACGCTCGAGAAGCTGTACGTGAAGTCCAGCACCGGTGCGGCCGTGCCGCTGACGGCCTTCGTAAAATGGTCGACCGTGCCGGTGCAACCGCTATCGATCAGCCACCAGAGCCAGTTCCCGGCGGTGACCATCTCGTTCAACCTCGCACCCGGCGCGGCACTGGGCAACGCGGTGGACGCAATCAACGCCGCGGTCGGGGCGATGGGCACACCGATCACGGTGAACGGCACGTTCCAGGGCACCGCCCAGGCGTTCCAGTCCTCGCTGGCGTCCCAGCCTTATCTGATCGCTGCTGCGCTGATCACGGTCTACATCATCCTGGGCATCCTGTACGAGAGCTACATCCTGCCGCTGACCATCCTGTCGACGCTGCCCTCGGCCGGCGTCGGCGCGCTGCTGATGCTGCTGCTGGTACATTACGACCTGTCGGTGATCGCGCTGATCGGCGTGATCCTGCTGATCGGCATCGTGAAGAAGAACGGCATCATGATGGTGGACTTCGCGATCAGCGCGGAGCGGCGGGACGGGCTGTCGCCGCACGAGGCGATCCGCCAGGCCTGCCTGATGCGGTTCCGCCCGATCCTGATGACCACGATGGCGGCGATGCTGTCCGGCCTGCCGCTGATGCTGGGCAACGGCGCGGGGTCGGAGTTCCGCCGCCCGCTGGGCTTTGCGATGGTCGGCGGCCTGGCACTCAGCCAAGTACTGACGCTGTACACCACGCCGGTGATCTACCTTTATCTTGATCGCGTGCAGCATTGGCTGTCGCCCCGCCGTTCCCGCATGCCGGCGCTCGCCGCGAAGATGGGGACCGAGGGCGTATCGATCGGACCGGACCCGGCGAAGATGGGAGCCGAGGCGGATTAGCGGCGGCCGAGACGTGAGCCGGCGAATGCCCCTCCCGGCTGTTGCGTCATGGCCAACCGGCCGCCCACGGCTTTCGTGGGCGCAGCGTCGCATGCTCTGGGTGGTCGGCCTTCACCGCCCATGACGCAGAAGGAAGGGCGGTCGCGAACATCTGCCGCCATGCCGGATCCGATCAGCATCCGCCCGCCACGTCGCTTCTCCCCCCTGCTTCCGGCGATCGGATTCGGCGTCATGGCCGTCATGGCCGAGCTGTACGTCACCGGCTCTCCGCTCTACGGCCGGATCATGCGTGGCTGGATCATGGATGCGTGGGACTATCCGTTCCTCGATCTTTCCACTGTCCTGGGCTGGGTCCGCTGCTACCAGCTCCAGGGCAAGGCCGCCTACGCCGAGGCCGTCCTGCAGGCCTGCGGCGTGGTCGGGCCGATGACCTATCCGCCGGTCTGGATGCACCTGTCCTTCCTGCCGACGGATCCCGCCTGGACCAACCGGCTTGGCCTGGCGCTCGTTTCGGCGTTCCTGCTCGCGACCGGCCTGCTGCCCTTGCCGCGGTCTGCCGGCGGCCGCCTCACCATGGTCGTAGTAAGCCTGTCCAGCCTGCCCGCCTTTGCCGTGGAGCGGGCCAACGCCGACCTCCTGGTGTTCCTGCTCGCGACCGGCGCGGCCCTGAGCCTGACCGGTCCTTTGCCCCGCCGGCTCCTCGGCTACGGGTTTTGCCTGGTGGGTGGGGTGCTGAAGGTCTACCCGATGGTCCTGTTCCTGCTGCTGCTGCGGGAACGGCCGAGGATCATGGTCGCAGTCGGAGTGGCCGCCGTTGTGCTGTTTGCCGCCAGCCTGCTCGCCTACGCCGACGAGCTGCCACTGCGGGCGGCGATACCCGGCGGCGTGCCGTTCCTGAACATGTGGGGCGCGCAGAACCTGCCGATCGCCGCGCCGCTGGTCTTGCCGGGCCTGCTGTTCGGGACCGGGACGAGCCTGATCTGGCCCCCCCTATGGACCGCCGCCCCCGTCACCATCCTGCTCGGCGTCGCGATCGTGCTGCTGAGCGGCTGGCTGGCAGGCAATGCGGCCCTGCGACAGGCCCAGGCCATGCTGCCGGCAAGGACGGAATACCTGCTGCTGGTGGGCGCCACGCTGATCGTCGGATGCTTCTTCGCCGGCCAGAACGTGGCGTATCGCGGCGTGTTCCTGCTGCTGGTCCTGCCGGGCCTGCTCGCGCTGCGCGACCGTGTGGAGGACCGACCGCTCCGCCGTATCCTCGCACTGACGATCGGCGCGATCCTGCTCGTCGGATGGCAACTCACCGCGCGCGTGCTGCTCGGGGACGCGCTGGGCGGCAGCTACGGCGAGATCGCGCGGACTCGCCCGGCCCTGGCGGTCTGGCTGCTGCACGAGCTGGCATGGTGGTGGATCGCCGCGATCCTGCTCGCTGTGCTGCTGCGGTTCGTGGCGACGTCGCAGAGCGTGCGATTGCTCCGTGGCGGTTTCGCGCGGGTCCGCGGCTTGCCATCCGCCACTGGCTGACGCGGCGGACCACTCCGCCCCCTACCAGCCCGCCTCTCGCGCCGGCAC
>JARLIJ010000061.1 GCA_031291795.1 Acetobacteraceae bacterium
CCTGCCCGGGCCGGTCAATGATGGCCTTCAGGCCACCGCCTCTGGCGGCGCGAAGCGTCGTTGACCGGCCCGGGCAGGATGGTACGCTGAAAGCACCGTCGCAGCCGCAACGAACAAGACAGTTGCTTGGAACCGATCCATGGGTGTTCATCCGGGGATCGGCCGCGCCAGGGGGACAGGCGCCTGCCGATGCCGGTCCGAAAACCCACCGGCCGGCCGCCATGTCTGTCGCCCGACGCGGCAAAGTCGTGGGGCCTCGGGCCTGATCCGCGGGACGAGGACGGCGGCGCAGGGTGCGCCGCCCGATCCGCCTATCCCCGCTCGCTGTCCAACTGCGCCATCTGCGCTGCGGCATAGCGCTCCCCGGCCGCGGCGCCTTTCGGCACCGCCTGCTCGATCGCCGCCAGGTCGGCTTGCGTCAGCGAAACATCCATGGCGCCCAGCGCCTCGGTCAGCTGGTCGCGCCGGCGGGCGCCGACCAACGGCACGATGTCTACGCCCTGCGCCACCACCCAGGCGATCGCGACCTGTGCCACGCTCACCTGCTTCGCCGCAGCGATCGCTCGCAGTGCCTCGACCAGCACCAGGTTGCGGTCCACGTTGCCGGCCTGGAAGCGCGGGCTGTGGGCACGGAAATCACCCTGCTGCGCCGCATCCTTGCGCCAATGCCCGCTGATCAGGCCGCGCGACAGCACGCCATACGCGGTGATCCCGATGCCCAGCGCGCGGCAGGTCGGCAGGATGGCGTCCTCGACGCCGCGGGAGATCAGCGAATACTCGATCTGCAGGTCGCAGATCGGATGCACCGCTGCGGCGCGCCGGATGGTCTCGGCCCCCACCTCGGACAGCCCGATATGGCGGACGTAGCCGGCTTTCACCAGGTCGGCGATCGCGCCCACCGTCTCCTCGATCGGCACGGCCGGATCCAGTCGCGCCGGGCGATAGATGTCGATATGCGTGACGCCAAGCCGTTGCAGCGTGTAGCAGACGAACGTCTTCACCGCGGCCGGCCGCGCGTCGAAGCCGATCCAGCCGCCGGCCGGATCGCGCAGCGCGCCGAACTTCACGCTGATCAGCGCGCCGTCGCGCTTGCCACCGCGTAGCGCCTCGCCGATCAGCATCTCGTTGTGGCCCATGCCGTAGAAATCGCCGGTGTCCAGCAGGGTGATCCCGGCCTCCAGCGCGGCATGGATGGTGGCAATGCTCTCGCGCCGGTCGGACGGGCCATACATCCCCGACATGCCCATGCAGCCCAGGCCCAGGGCGGATACCAGCGGGCCGGTCTTGCCCAGTGAATGGTTTTGCATCTTGTGCGCTCCTGCGTTCAATGGCGGGCGTCCAAGGCCGGGCGTCCGATGGCGGGACTATGCGCCGCCGCCGCCCATGCGATAATCCAGATCAATCTGCACAGGCTATCCTGGAATCCGCACAATCCCCATCCTTCCTGATCCCATCCCTCCTGGCCCCGCCCCCGACCTGGCCGACCTGGACGCGTTCACCGCAGTCGCCCGCGCGCGCAGCTTCCGGGGCGCAGCGGCAGCGCGCGGCGTGTCGCCCTCCACCCTCAGCGAAGCCCTCCGCCGGCTCGAAGCACGGCTCGGCGTGCGGCTGCTCAACCGCACCACCCGCAGCGTCACGCCGACCGAGGCCGGCGCGCGCCTGCTGGAACGCCTCACCCCCGGCCTGCAAGAGATCGCCGCCGCGCTGGATGCGGTGAACGAGTTCCGCGACACGCCCACCGGCACGCTGCGGCTCAACGTGCCGATCATTGTCGCGCACAGCGTGCTGCCGTCGATCGTCGGGCGCTTCCTGGCAGCCCACCCCGGCATCGTGCTGGAGGTGATCGCCGAGGACAGCTTCATCGATGTGCTGGCCGCCGGGTTCGACGCCGGCATCCGCTACGACGAAAGCCTGGAGCGCGACATGATCCGCGTCCCGATCGGCCCGCGCACCCAGCGCTTCGTCACCGCCGCCGCGCCGGCGTATCTCGACGCCCACGGCCGGCCGACGCATCCCAACGAATTGCTGGCGCATGCCTGCATCCGCCACCGCTTCGCCAGCGGCATCACGCCGGCGTGGGAATACGAGCGCGGAACGGAGACGGTGAAGATCGTGCCGGCCGGACCGTTGGTCGCGACCACCATCGCGCTGGAATTGAGTGCCGCGATCCAGGGCCTCGGGCTGATTGCCACGTTCGAGGAATTCCTCGCCCCCGCCCTGGCCGCCGGCGCGCTGGAGCAGGTGCTGGCGGACTGGTCGCCCCGGTTCTCCGGGCCGTTCCTGTATTATCCCAGCCGTCGCCACATGCCGGCGCCGCTGCGGGCATTCGTGGCGTTCCTGCAGGGCGGTCAGACGGCAGCGTGACAGGTGGCGATCACCGCGGCGATGCTGTCGCTGACATCCAGTTCGGTCAGTTGGCGCGCCGCAATGTCCGCCGGCACGCGGAACGGCGGCACCGTGTTGACCACCACCACGCCGTCCAGCCCGGCCGCGAACAAGGCGGGCGCGCCACCGGCGAACAGCCCGTGCGTGGCGGCGGCGAACACCCGGGTGGCGCCCGCGCGCCGGCAGGCTTCGGCCGCATGGACCAGCGTGCCGCCGGTGCTGATCATATCGTCGACGATCACCGCCACCCGCCCGGCCACGTCACCCGCCAGCTGGGTTCCGCGCAGCGTGCCGGAACTGCGGAACTTCTCCATGTAGGCACTGCCGACATGCCGGCCGAACCGGTGCTCCAGCTCGCCCCGCACATGGTCCGCCCGTTTCGCACCGCCGGCGTCCGGCGCCACCACCACCACATCCTGCCCGTCCAGCAGCGGCGCGAAATGCGCGGCCAGCAGCGGCGCACCCTCGACATTCCAGGTCTGGCAGCGGAACGCGTTCTCGAACGCGGCAAGGTTGTGCACGTCGACGGTGACGACCTGGTCGACGCCGACCGCCTCGAACATCGCCGCGACATAGCGCGTGATCACCGGATCGTTCGGCTTGGTGCGGCGATCCTTGCGGGCATAGCACAGATACGGCGCAACCGCGGTCACCCGCGCGACGCCGGCATCCTTCAGGGCACCGCAGAAGAACAGCAGCCGGCATAACTTGTCGTTGCCGCTCTCGTTGTTGTCGGCGAACAGCGAGTGCAGCACGAACGCGTCGTGGCCGCGCACATCGCCGATCGCGCGGGTCTTGTGCTCGCCTTCCTCGTAGTTGCGCTCCTCATGCGGGGCGAGCGGCACCCCCAGGCGCGCCGCCACGCGCGCCGCCAGCGCCGTGCTGCCGTGCAGGCCGAAAAGCGAAAGCCGGTGCATCGATCACTCCCGCGGGTCGCCGGCACTCTGCCCGGGTTCGCCGCCCTGCAACAGCACCAACCAGCAACGGCATTGATCGAGATCAAAGGATGGCGTGGCGCAAGGGCCTATCGTCCCAGGTCCAACCAGAGGAGGTTGCCATGCCGGCAGAAGTCCAGATTTCGTTCCGTGGCATGGATGCGTCCCCCGCTGTCGAGGCGAAGGTGCAACAGCGGGCCGCGGAGCTGGCGCAATTCTCCGATCGTGTGACGACGTGCCGCGTCGTCCTGGAAGCAGCGCATCGCCGTCACCAGGGCAATATCTACCACGTGACGGTGGACCTCGCGCTGCCGGGCGGCAAGGTCGTGGTCAGCCACGAACCGGCCCGGGACCATGCGCATGAGGACCTGTACGTGGCGATCCGCGACGCCTTCGATGCGGCGCGGCGGCGGCTGCAGGACCATGTGCGCCAGCACGAAGGCTAGCCGGGTCGGGACCGACCCACGGCTTGCGGCACCGTCGCACCGCAAGCCCTGGGTCCTCGGGCCAGGCCGAGGATGACGCCGGGAGCGGATCGCCGGCTCTGGACGTTTTCCAGCTGGCATGACTCCGCTCCTGGCGGGGCTGGACAGCGTGTGCGTTCGCGCCTGGGATCGGCGGCGGAACAGCGGGAGCCGCTTGCATGATCGCGTTGCAGTTGGAGACCGACATCCTGGGCGTGGTGGACGTCCAGCCGACCTTCATGCCGGGTGGCGAACTGCCGGTGGCCGAGGGCGATGCCGTGGTGCCGGCGATCAATGCGCTGCTGGGCCGGTTCCGCCACGCCTTCGCCACCCAGGACTGGCATCCGCCGGCCCATGGCTCGTTTGCCAGCGCGCATCCCGGGCGCCAGCCGTTCGAGACGATCGTGCTGCCGTACGGCCCGCAGGTGCTGTGGCCGGATCATGCCATCCAGGGCAGTGCCAACGCCGCCCTGCATCCCGGCCTGGAGCCGGGGAAGATCGAGATGATCGTGCGCAAGGGGTTCCATCCCGCGATCGACAGCTACTCGGCGTTCTTCGAGAACGACCGGACGACGCCCACCGGGCTGGACGGGTGGCTGCGCCAGCGCGGCTTCCGGCGGATTTTCCTGGCCGGCCTGGCGACGGATTACTGCGTCGCCTGGTCCGCCGAGGATGCCGCGCGGCTGGGGTATGACGTCGTGGTGGTGGAGGATGCGTGCCGTGGCATCGGCCTGCCGACCGCCCCCGGCCGCACCACGATGGATGACGCACGGGAGCGGCTGGCGGCCGCCGGCGTGCGGCTCGTCGCGGCGGAGGATGTTCGCTAGGCGCCCTCCCCCGGCCATGACGGCGCGGGGGAGGTGCGCAGCGTCGGTCGGTGCGTTACCCGCCCGGCGTGTTCCTTGCCCGGGGCGTTACCCGCCCAGTGCGTTACCCACCCGGCGCGTTACCCGCCCAGCCGTTCCGCGTTGGCGGTGACCGTCTGCAGGATCGGGCTCATCGCCGCGCTCTGCGCATTGAGCACCAGCATCCCCATCGCCAGCACATTCGCAGCCGCTCGGCTGAACCAGTCCAGCGCGAACCGGCCCTGCGCCTGCGCCAGCGCCGTCGGACTGGCACAGCCCGCCATGGCGATCGTCGCATGCGCCGTCGTCATGACCTCG
>JARLIJ010000339.1 GCA_031291795.1 Acetobacteraceae bacterium
CAGGATCGCCATTGGCGCTGATCGCGACCTGGAGCGGCACGAGGGCGGCGAGGATGCGGGTGAGGATGGCCTGGCCGCCAACCTCGAGCAGCGGCTTGTCGCCCCCGCCCATGCGGCGCGCCTCGCCGCCGGCCAGCACCAGGGCGACGGTCAGGTCAGATGGCATCGCGGTGGGACGCCAGCACGATTTCGGCACCGGAAGGGGTCAGAGGTCGAACTCATGCGTCATCGCGCGACTATGGCGACGCGGCGCCTGGCACGCAACGCGGTCCGACCGGCGCTGTCAGGACCCTCGGGTGGGGCGAGCAACGGGACTCGAACCCGTGACATCCAAGACCACAACCTGGCGCTCTACCAGCTGAGCTATGCCCGCCATCCGAGGGGCGGCGTTTTGACCGATCAGCCGGCTGCCGTCAACGGTGCAGTCGCAGGCGCTGTCGCAGACACTGTCGCAGACTGGGGCCGCGCCATGCCCTGGCTGTGGAAATGCGCCTTCAACCGGGCGACCGCCTCCGCCAGCACCTCGGGGCGTTTACAGAACGCGAAGCGGGCGAATTGGCGTGGGGCGTCCGGTGCCTCGTAGAACGCCGAGACCGGGATTCCGGTGACCCCGGCATGCTCCGTGATGGTGCGGCAGAACGCCACGTCGTCGCCGTTGAAGCCCAACGGGGAGAAGTCGGTGGTAATGAAGTAAGTCCCGTGGGTGGGGAGGACCGAAAGGCCAACCTCGGCCAGGCCGGCGGCGAGCTGGTCGCGGCGCGCCTGCAGGCTGGCCGCCAGACCGGAGAAATACGTGTCGTCCTTGGCCAGGCCCAGCGCCACCGCCCGCTGCAGGTTGGGGGCAGTGGTGAAGGTCAGGTTCTGGTGCGCCTTGGCGACCAGCGGCGTCAGGTTGGGCGGTGCCGTCACGTAGCCCACCTTCCAGCCGGTCAGGGAGAACGTCTTGCCCGCGCTGCCGATGCGCATGCAGCGCTCGTACATCCCCGGCAGCGTCATCAGCGGCACGTGGCGCTGGCCGTCGAAGGTCAGGTGTTCGTAGACCTCGTCGCAGATCGCGTAAGTGTCGTGGCGGCGCACCAGCTCGGCGATGAACGCCAGCTCCTCGGGGGTGAACACCTTGCCGCACGGGTTCATCGGCGTGTTGAACAGGATCGCCTTGGTCTTCGGGCCGAACGCGGCGGCCAGCGCTTCGCGCGGCAGGTCCCAGCGCGGCGGCGCCAGGCGGACGATGCGCGGCGTGGCGCCCAGCATGCGCAGGACCGGGACATAGGTGTCGTACAGCGGCTCGATCAGCACCACCTCGTCGCCGGGATCGAGCACGGCCATCAGGCAGGCGGTGATCGCCTCGGTGGCGCCGGACGTCACGGTGACACCGGTCCGCCAGTCGACGTCCAGGCCGTAGAAGCGCCGATCATGCGCGGCCACGGCCTGGCGCAGTTCGGGCACGCCGGGCATCGGGGGATACTGGTTGCGGCCGTCCAGCAGCGCATCGGCGGCGGCGCGCACGACGTCCTCGGGCCCGTCGGTGTCGGGGAAGCCCTGGCCCAGGTTGATCGACTGGTGTTCCAGCGCGAGCGCGGACATGACCGTGAAGATCGTGGTACCGATCGAACCGAGATAACTGTTGGCACCGCGCATCGAACACTCCTTGCAACCATCGGAAGACTTATCCCCTGCGGACGATCCTGCAAAGCGTAAGGAAGCATTCCTGCGGCGTGGAAAGTCCGTATAAAAACTTACCAATCCATGCATACGAACGAGGCATTCTGCCCCTGCCCCACCACGATGACGTGAGGATTTCCGAGGCAGAAGCCATGCCGCCCCCGACGCCCGGCCGCGCCGCCTGCCCGACAGGTCCGCCCCCAACCGCGTCATTCCTGGGCCTGGTCCAAAAACCGTACCCGCTTACAGTCGGCCCGGCCTCCATCCCCGTGGGGCCGGCCCCGAACACGCCGTCTGCCGATGCCTGGTCATGGCATACTCCCGCAAGCCCGTATTGTGCCGGCGGCGCCGCGGGGATACAGGCTCCCGCGCGGGGTTCGGCGCGTCCCTTCGGGCGCGGCTCCCGCCCACATGGCGGCAGCCTGTTGCCGCGGAGGCGCATTGAAGCTTGGCACGCCGCGTGCAAACCTACAGCGCTGTCATCCGCCTCAACCGCGGGTCACCGGGCAGCCTGAGTTACCAGGGAGGCCCGGGCAAACCGGGTTGAACGTGGCATGAAGAAGATCGAGGCTGTCATCAAGCCGTTCAAACTCGATGAGGTGAAGGAACCGCTGCACGAGGTTGGCCTGCAAGGGATTACCGTGGTGGAAGCCAAGGGGTTCGGGCGCCAGAAAGGGCATACCGAACTCTATCGCGGCGCGGAATACGTCGTCGACTTCCTTCCCAAGGTGAAGATCGAGGTCGTCTGTGAGGACCAGGTGGTGGAGCGTGCCGTGGAGGCGATCATCAACGCCGCCCGCACCGGTCGGATCGGCGATGGCAAGATCTTCGTCTCCTCGATCGAGGAGGTGATCCGCATCCGCACCGGCGAGCGCGGCGAAGACGCAATCTGACGAACACCGCTTTCGGCACCCGGCGGAGACGACGAGGGTGCCGGCTCATCAGGGACCCGCACGGTGCGGGGCCCTTTCATCTGCCGTGCAGGTCCGTTGCTATTTCGCAATATGCGACGCCTGCGCGGCGCTCTGGTCCAGAGGACGGGGATATCAGGAATGGCGAAGAAGCCCGCGGCGAGTACGAGTTCCAGCGTCTCGAAGGTGATGGAGATGCTCACCGAGCACTCCGTAGAATATGTCGATCTGCGGTTCACCGATCCGCGCGGCAAGTGGCAGCACACGGCGCAGCACGTCTCCACGATCGATGAGGACGTGTTCCGCGACGGCATCATGTTCGACGGGTCGTCGATCGCCGGCTGGAAGGCGATCAACGAGTCGGACATGATCCTGATGCTGGATCCCGACACGGCCGTGATGGATCCGTTCTCGGCGAAGCCCAGCCTGATCATCATCTGCGACATCGTCGAGCCGTCGACCGGCCAGGCGTATTCGCGCGACCCGCGCAGCACGGCGAAGAAGGCCGAGGCCTTCGTGAAGTCGTCGGGCGTGGGCGATGCCGTGTTCTTCGGGCCGGAAGCCGAGTTCTTCATCTTCGACAGCGTGAAGTTCGGCACCGGCGGCAACTACGGCATGTACCAGATAGACAGCATGGAGGGCCCGCAGGCCTCCGTGAAGGACTATCCGGAAGGCAACATGGGCCATCGCCCGGCCATCAAGGGCGGCTACTTCCCGGTGCCCCCGGTCGACAGCGAGAGCGACCTGCGCGCCGAGATGCTCTCCACCATGGGCGAGATGGGCGTCGAGATCGAGAAGCACCACCATGAGGTGGCGCAGAGCCAGCACGAACTGGGCATGAAGTTCGGCCCGATGGTGAAGTTGGCGGACCATCTGCAAATCTACAAATACTGCATCCACAACG
>JARLIJ010000340.1 GCA_031291795.1 Acetobacteraceae bacterium
ATCTCCGCCGGCATCGTCAAGGGACGCCACGTCACCAGCTGGGTCAGCCTGAAGGACGACCTGGTGAATGCCGGCGGGCTGTGGGAGGACAGTGCCGTGGTCGTCGACGGCAACCTGATCACCAGCCGCTGCCCCGACGACCTGCCCGAGTTCTGCCTGGCGATCATCGACGCGCTGGCCAGTCCCGAACGGAGGGCATGATGGCCGACACACTCACAAGTCCGGCCGGCATCACGCATGCCGGCCAGGCCCGTTGGCTACACCTGATCCCGGTGATCTTCCTGCTGTACACGATCGCCTTCTTCGATCGCGTCAACATCGGAATGGCGCTGCCGAGCATGGCGGCGGATCTGCATCTGTCGCCGTCGCAGCAGGGGTTTGTGGGCGGGGTGTTCTTCTGGGGCTATCTGCCCGGCTTCCTGCTGGGCGGCTGGCTGGCGCTGCGCTTTGGCGCCAAACGCGTCGTCCTGACGTCGCTGCTGGCCTGGGGGCTGTTCTCGATGGCCACCGGGCTGGCCCGCAACCTTCCGGAAGTCACCGCGCTCCGCCTGCTGCTCGGTTTTGCCGAGGGACCGCTCTGGACGTCGCTCGCGCTGCTGTTGTCGCAGTGGTTCCTGAAATCCGAACGGGGCCGCGCCTTCGGGCTGTGGAACCTGAGCATCCCGGTCGGCGCGATCCTGTCGGGACCGCTCTCCGGCCTGGTGCTGCAATACTCCGACTGGCACTGGATGTTCCTGATCGGCGGCGCGCCGGCATGGCTCTGGGCGTTCGTCTGGTGGCGCAACATTCCGGTCGACCTCGATCACGCGCACTGGCTGCCGGCGGAGGAGCGTCGCCGGCTGGAGGAAGGCCTCGCCATCGAACACGCAGAGTTCGCCACGAAACCGGCCGAGACCTCAAACTGGGGCGTGGTGCTGCATCAGCCGGCCGTATGGCTGCTGCTTGGCGCGACGTGCCTCAACAACATGATCTTCTATGGCTTCGGGCTGTGGCTGCCGACCGTGCTGAAGGCATCCAGCGCACTGAACATCGGCAGCGTGGGCTTGCTGAACGCGCTGCCGTACGTCGCGGCCGGCGTCGGGCTGGTGTGGTGCACGCGCAGCTCCGACCGGCGGAAGGAGCGCCGGCTGCATGCGGGGATCCCGATGATCGTCGGCGGTGTCCTGCTGTATCTCGGGTCCCAGGCGGATTGGGGCATCATGCAGATGCTGCTGTTCATCCTGGTCGGCGCGACGATGTACATGACGCTGCCGCTGATCTCCACGCTGGTGACCGATATCCTGCCGTCGGAGCAGGCCATCCTGGCGATCTCGCTGATCGGCGGCGTGGGCAATCTGTTCGGCGGGTTCGTCGGGCCGCAGCTGGTCGGGTCGATCAACCAGATGACCGGCAATTTCACGCTGGCGTTCGCGCTGATCGGGCTATTCGGCGTAATCGGCGGCGTGCTGATCCTGGTGGTCCGTCCACCGCGCCGGGCCGCACTCTGAACGACGCGGCGTGACGACGGGTCGGCTGGAGGTCTGCGCAGGCGCAGGCCTCCGGATCCGCGCACGGCTTTACGGGGCGACGGCCGCCGGTGCCCAGCCGGTCATCACCGCAATCCGCAGCGTCACCGCATGGCGGCCATCGGTCTGCGGCAGGGCGGCGAGCGCGGCCGGGAACAGGTCGCGGGGCGGCGGCGTCCGGGCCCGCAGGCGCACCGCATTGGCCTCCCCCGCGGCGCGCAGGTCGGCAAACAGCGCGAACGGATCGGCATAGAGCAGTTGCAGCTCCTCCTGGTCCGCCACCGGCAGGGTGAAGCCGGCGCGCTGCAGCAGATGCGCGCAATCGCGCAGCTCCGGGAAGGGCGAGATACGGGGGGACGCGCCGCCGGTCAGCGCCGCCTCGGTTTCGGTCAGCGCGGACCGCAGTTCGGCCAGGGTGCCGAGCGCGGGGAGGCTGGCGAGCAGCAGGCCGTCGGGGCGGAGGGCGCGGCGCAGCTGGATCAGCGCACCCGGCAGGTCGTTCACCCAATGCAGCGAGAGGCTGGCGACGACCAGGTCGAAGCTGGCCTCGGCGAACGGCAGGTATTCCTCATCGGCAGCGACGCAGGGCGCGGGATTGCGCGCGGCCATGGCGGGCGAGAGGTCGCAGCTCACGGTCTGGATGCCGCGCGCGCGCAGCAGCGGCGCAACGATGCCGCGGCCGCCGACGTCGAGCGCCTGGGCGTACTGCCGCGTGGTGTCGTCGAGCCGGTCGACCAGCCGTTCTGCCACGTCGCGCAGGATGTCCGCCACGCGGTCGACGGTGGCGGCGGCGCGGTCGCGATGGCGGCGCACGGCGGCGCGGTCGAAGACGAGCATGGAGTCCATGGCGCGGATGTGCCCCCGGCACGCGGCGTTGCCAAGCCGGGGGCGGGCATTGCCAGCGGGTGCGCGTGCGGCAGGGGCGCCGCGCTGTCATGCCGCCCTCCGCACAGCCTCGCCGTCGGGCAGACGCGCGCGTGGCAAGGTACGCCGCCGGACTCGCCCGCGGCCGTGCCGGGCGCCGTTTCCGCAGTATGGCCGGGCGGCCCGGTACGGTAGGTCAGGGCATCATGACAGGATCCGCCATGGCCCACACGTCATCCACGCAGCCGTCCACCCCGCATTGTCGGACCAGCCGATGGCGGCACGCGCTGGCCGCCGCCGGCCTCCTCGGTGCCCTGATCGCCGCCGGATCGGCGCGGGCGGCCTGCGACAAGCCGGCCCCGATCCGTTTCGCCACAGGCACGTCCGGCGCGGACCTCGGGGGCAGCGTGCTGCGCGGGGAGCGGGACTGCTACAGCCTCGGCGCACGGGCGGGCCAGCGCCTGGCGGTGACCCAGACGCCCGGCCCCGATGACAACATCGTCTTCCAGATCTATCAGCCGGGCTGGAAGATCACCCACGACGCCGACGGGCTGGATGTCGCAGGTGCCATGCTGCCCGGCGCGGGCGAGGAAGACGACGCCGCCAAATGGTCTGGTCCCCTGCCGGCGAACGGCACCTACCTGCTGGTGATCGGCACCAGCCGCGGCAATGGCGGCTACCGCCTCCACGTCGAAATCCGCTGATAGAGCCGTCAGCATGTCCGTCCTTGTCTGTCGGCTGCATCGCACAGGAAGGTTTTCAACGCAGATATCAGACGATGCACGCGGAACACGCAGATCTCATACCAACCGCCGAAGACACCGACTCTCCTGCCTTCGTCATGGCCGGCCCCTGTGCCGGCCATCTGTCGCGGCAGACTGCCTCACGGATGGCCGGCACGGAGGCCGGCCATGACGGTTGGGAAGGTCAGTGCCAACGGC
>JARLIJ010000341.1 GCA_031291795.1 Acetobacteraceae bacterium
CAGAAATACGACGTGTCGTTCTCGCTGGGCGACGGGCTGCGCCCCGGCTCCAACGCCGACGCCAACGTTGCGGCGCAGTTCGGCGAGCTGGAGACGCTGGGCGAGCTGACCAAGATCGCCTGGGACAAAGGCTGCCAGGTGATGATCGAAGGCCCCGGCCACGTGCCGATGCACAAGATCAAGGTCAACATGGACAAGCAGCTGCGCGAGTGCGGCGAAGCCCCGTTCTACACGCTTGGCCCGCTGACGACCGATATCGCGCCCGGCTACGATCACATCACCTCGGCGATCGGCGCGGCGATGATCGGGTGGTTCGGCACCGCGATGCTCTGCTACGTGACGCCGAAGGAGCATCTGGGGCTGCCGGACCGGGACGACGTGAAGACCGGCGTGATCACGTACCGGATCGCGGCGCATGCGGCGGACCTGGCGAAGGGCCACCCCGCGGCCAAGCTGCGCGACGACGCGATCAGCCGCGCCCGGTTCGAGTTCCGCTGGGAGGATCAGTTCAACCTGTCGCTCGATCCGGACACCGCGCGGTCGTTCCACGACGAGACGCTGCCCAAGGATGCGCACAAGGTCGCGCATTTCTGCTCGATGTGCGGACCGAAGTTCTGCTCGATGAAGATCAGCCAGGATATCCGGGAAGAGGCGGACAGGATTTCTGGCATGGCGGCGAAGAGCCAGGAGTTCATCGAGAAGGGCGAGCAGATCTACCTGCCGGAGACTGCGGCGGAGTAACGGGCGCTTCCAACCGTTTCATGTCCGGATGCCACCCGGGCATGAAACGGCGTCGCTTCTGATTGCCATCGATCAGCTATGTAATGACCGCCCGCGCATGCTGCGCTCGTGCACGACCGCGGTGATCAGTACGCCGGACTCGGTCTCCTCATAAAAGATGACGTGCCGTGCATGCTCATGCCTGCTCATGCCCGGGGCGAACGCGTCGGCCCTGCGACCAAGCCGGGGATTGCCGGCGAGAAGCACGAAGCAACGGCTCATCCCCTCCCGGTAGGCTTCCGCCTGGGCGAGGCCAAAAGTCTCCAGCCCATAGACGAATATTTGCAACAGGTCGGCGTCGGCATCACGGGTGAGCCGATATTCACCCATTCAGCGTGCCGCGTGCCTCCACGATTGTCCTTGCCTCGGCGAAGATATCATCGACAGTGCGGGGACTGACACCGCTTTGCCGTGATGCCGCCAGCTTGGCCCGCAACGCCTCCGCTGCAAGCTCCTGTTCACGGCGCTCGCGGTCGCGACGAACCAGGTCGCTCACGTAGTCGCTGGCGCTGGCGTAATCGCCGTGACGGACCTGGGCTTCGATCCAGTCCGTCTCAGGCTCCGGCAGGGACACGGTCATGGTGGCCATAGTGGACCCTCCTCTCCGCAACTATAGCACGCGCCAAGCGAAATTTCCGCCAGAGCATAACGCCGTGATCGCGGGGCGATGATCCGTCGCCACAACCCGGCCGTTCACGATCGGTGCCGACGCCGTCGATCCAGGCCTTGGCCGAGGCGGCTTTGACCACGCCTCCCGCCGCGGCGGACGCGCGTGCCGCAGCCAGCATCGCGGCCTCCCGCGCGCGCCGGCGGCGGGCACAGTGTCCATGCCGAACAATGTAACGCCGAGTGCGGCCAGCTTCCAGCGCGGTGCGCTGCCAGGCGAACCAAACGCGCCCATCGACCGGTCGAGAACGTCATGTTCTCGATCGACTATCCGTTCGGGGACACCAAAACCGTAACGGAGTGGATCGAGCAGGTCAGGATCAGCGACGCCGAGCGGGCACGGGTCTGCTACGCGAATGCGACGACGATTCTTCGATTGCAGGGGCAAGGCCAAAGTCCCCGGATCGCCAGGGGGCCATGCCGCAATGCGCAGCGTCCTGCCGACCAGGCGATGGCCGGCAATCGGCCGGACACGCGTCCCAGCCTGACGGTCTGCCGGCCCGCGAAGGCGCCGACCGGCGCGGCATTTGCGCCGCTGCCGATCGGACCGCCGCCGCCCGCGACAGGCGGACTCAGCCCTGCGTCAGCCACCCCGGGTTCTGGATGGTCCCGTCGAAATTGTGGCCAATCTTGTAGTGCTCCGTCTTGCCGCCCTGGGCCGCCGCGACCGACCGCGCCAGCAGCGCCTGCTGCTGGGCCTGCGTCATCGGCTGGTAAGTCCGCACCGCCTGCAGTGCCTGCTCCAGGATCGGCATGCGGTCGATGCCGGTGATCACCACGGCAACCGACTGGCTCATGGAGTAGTGCAGCATCTCGATCGGCTGGGCGACCTTGGCGTCCAGGATGAAATGGTCGCCGAACGTCTTCATCGCCAGCACCGCCGTCTTCTGCTGCTGCGCGATCGGAAAGATCGTCTGCTGGAAGCTGTCGAAATGCGCGTCCATGATGTTCACCGGCATCTGCACGGTGTCGAAATGGAACTGGTGCTGCGCCGCCACCTCGAACATGTGCCGATGCATCGCCGGGCTCTTGTGGCCGGTGAAGCCGATATGGCGGATCTTGCCCTGTTGCTTGGCGCGCAGCACCGCCTCCATCGCGCCGCCCTGCGCGAAGATCCGTTCCGGATCGTCCATCCGGATGACCTCGTGGAACTGCAGCAGGTCGATGTGGTCGGTCTGCAGCCGTTTCAGCGAGGTCTCGATCTGGCCCATCGCGGCCTGGGCCGTGCGGCCGTCGATCTTGGTCATCAGGAAGGCGCGGTTGCGGTAGCCGTCGCGCAGCGCATTGCCCAGGCGGACCTCGCTCTCGCCGCCGTTATAGTCCCAGCAATTGTCACAGAAATTGATGCCGGCATCGATCCCGGCGCGCACGATCCGCGTCGCGTCCGCAGGGGTCGGACCGCCCGGCAGCGCCAGGTGGTAGCCGCCGATGCCGACCAGCGACACCCGCTCCCCGGTCTCGCCCAGGACGCGGAACTTCATGCCGCCCTGGTCGATGGTCTCGGGCGGCTGCCAGGTGCCGACCGCCGGCCCACCCGCGCCTTGTGCCTGCGCGCCTGCCGGCACACCCTGTGCCTGCGCGCCTGCCGGCACGACAACCGCCGCCGCGGCGAGGCTTGCGTTCTTCATGAAATCGCGTCGTTCCATGGCGAGACCCTTTCCGTTCGGCCGCCGATCGCGCGGACCGCGATGCAGGCAGCTCCGTAGCCGTTGTCGATGTTCACCACCGCGATGCCCGGCGCGCAGCTCGCCAGCACCGCGTTCAGCGCCGCCTGCCCGCCGGCCGCAACGCCGTAGCCGACCGAGGTCGGCACCGCGATCACCAGCCCCGGCACCAGCCCGCCCACCACGCTGGGCAGCGCCGCATCCATGCCGGCAACCACGATCACCACGCGGCGGCTGCGCAGGTCGTCCATCCGCCGCATCAGCCGCCACAGGCCCGCCACGCCGACGTCGAGGATTTCCTCGGCCGGCACGCCCTCAAAGTGCAGCGTGCGCAGCACTTCGCGCGCCACCGGCACGTCGGACGTCCCGGCGGTGACGACCGCCACCTGCATCGGGCCGGTCGGCGGTGCGGGCTGTCCCGCAACCCCCGTGCGGGACACCGGATCGTAATCCAGCCCCATGCGCAGCCGATCGGGCAGCGCCGCAAGCGCTGCCGGGTCGAGCCGGGTCAGCAACAGGCTACCCCCCCGAACCTCGGCGTGCTCCAGAATGGCGGCGATCTGGGCGGACGATTTGCCGGCGCAGTAGACCGCCTCGCTGAGGCCGATACGCTGCTGGCGCGCCTCATCCAGCAGGAATTCCGCCATCATGACGCGGGCCGCAGGAAGGCACTACCGGTGCGGTACGGCGCGAAGGACACCGCGGCGTCCAGCCCGGCCCCGGCCACCAGCCCCGCCAGTTCGGTCCGGAGCGCGTCGGCCCGCACCGGGTCGAGCCGCGCCAGCGTGTCGCCGTCGAGCTCCACCACCACGCCGCCCGCCCGCACCCGGCAACGCACCGTCCGCGGATCGAGCACCGCGCGCAACCGCCGCTCCGCCGCATCGATCATCGCGAGGACGGGCGCCTGGATGGCAATTCCGGTCTCGACCCGGCTCGCGAGGCAGGGCGCCGCCGGCAACTCCGCCACCGAACCCAGGCCCATTCCGGCCGCCAGGCGGCGGACCATCGCCTTGGTGACGCCGGCCTCCACGAACGGGTGGCGCACGCCGTATTCCAGCGCCGCATCCAGGCCGGGCCGATATTCGCCGAGGTCATCAAGGTTGGTGCCGGACAGCACCTGCGCCGTGGTGCGCCCCGCGATCGCGCCATACAGGTTGATCTTGCAGAAGAAGCAGCGGTTGACCGGGTTGGATCGGTAGCGCGGATCGGCGAACTCCCCGGCGTCGAACACCTCGAGGCGCCAGCCGCGTGCCGCTGCCAACTCCCGCGTCCGCTGGGTGGCCGACGGCGGCACGGCCGGCGAAGTCGCATGGTGCATCGCGGCCCGTTCGCCCAGCACGTCATGGGCAAGGCTCGCCAGCGTCAGGCTGTCCACGCCGCCGCTGACCGCGACTGCGACCCGGTCCATCCCGGCCAGGATCTCGCGGAGGGGGGTCAGCGCCTCATGCATCGTCCACCTCGTCGGCGATCCGTTCGGCAGTGCGGCGCAGGCGCGCGCGGGTGGCGTGGCCGGCGTGCGCCAGGACGTCGTCCGCCTCGGCCTTGCTGGTGCGACCACCAGGGCGGTCGACCGATTTCACCCGCAAGGTGGCTCCGGCAACCTGCACGTCGTGCATGCGCCGCTTCAGGGCGCGCCCCTGCACCGCGTGCAGCCGCAGGCCGATGGTGGTGGTCTCGCGGAAACAGGCCTCCATTGCGGCCTCGGCCGCGTCGGGACGCGCCAGGACCTGCACATGCACGGTCATGCGGCCCTTCTTGCCGAACGCGGGCATCTGCAGAACGTCATGCACGCCCGCCAGCGCACGCAGGCGGTCGAGGCCGGCGGCAAGGTCCTCGGGCGACTGGTCGTCGACCTCGAAGGCGATCACTGCCAGCTCCCGGTGCTGGCCCTGGACCGCGTCGTCATGGGGGGCCGTGAAGGCCAGCACGCGGACCACGTTGCTCATGCCCGGCAGCACCCGGGTGCCGAAGCCGATGCCGGTGCGGGCGATGCTGCCGCGCAGGCCCTGGCGCGGCGCCGGCGCCAGATGGCGGAGGATCGCGGCGCCGGTCGGCGTGACGCGCTCGCCGGGGATGCCGTCGTCGATCGTGGGCAGGCCCTGCAGCAGCAACGCGGTCGCCGGCGCCGGGACCGGCAGCATGCCATGCGCGGTCCGCACGCGACCGGAACCGAGCGGGATGGGGCCGACGCTCCAGGTCGCGTTGGGGAAGGCGGCGATCAGCCACGCGGCGGCGACGATGTCGGCGATCGAGTCCGCGTTGCCTACCTCATGGAAGGCCACATCGTCGACGGCGACGCCGTGGACCTGCGCCTCGGCCTCGGCCAGGTGGGTGAAGATGCCGGTCGCGTGCCGCTGGACCTCGGGCGGGACGGTGGACCCGGCGATCAGGCGGCGGATGTCGCGCCAGGCCGTATGGGGGTGGTCGTGATGATCGTGGTCGTGATGGTGGTCGGCGTTATGGTCGTGGTCGTGACGATGCTGCGCGGCCGGCGCCGCGATGTGATGCTGCGCGGCCGGCGCCGCGACGTCGAAGCGCGCGCCGGTCAGCACAGCGTCGCGATACCCTTCCAGGCGGCATGCCACGCCGGACAGCGCCGTCGCGGCGTCGGCCACTGCCGCGGCATGGTCGGGAAAAGCATCCAGCAGGGCTGCAACAAACATGTCACCCGCCATCCCGCCCAACGGGTCGAGATGCAGGTGGCTGATCGGCCCCGGCAGGGACAGGCGAGCGGCCTGCGCCGTCACAGACGACCGGCGCGGACGAGGCGGCGGGTGCGAATTGATGGCATGCAGCGGTCTCCGACGGCCGGAAGCGACAACGCCTGATAATGTGACTGGTTCCGCTGGAAACATTGCCCCATCGTGCAAAAGTGAAATGCCGCGCGGGGGTCTTCCTCGCAAGCGTGACGATTCGATACAATATTGCGCTAATTCGTTCTTTATACGGAACCATATGCCGGCGAGCCGCTGGATCCCTCCCCTTGGCGCCGCCCCCTCTCTCGTGGAACAGTTGGTGGCATGATCGGCCGCCCCCGCCCACCCCAAGCTCGCCCCTCAGCGCGCGCGCCACGTCTGTTCCGTTCCTCGGCCGCCTCCCGGCGCCGTGCCGAAGGTCATTGCCGATGAAACCAATCCGCCTTGACCACCCGGCCGTCAGCGTGGCGCCCCCGCCCGCCGACCTGCCGCTCGGCCTCATTCCCCTCACCGACGCCGACCACGAACTGATCGCCGCAGCCAACGCCGTGCTCGGGCGCCACTACCGCACCTTTTGGCACACCGTCGCCGCCGCGATCCGCAGCAAGGACGGCCGCATCTGGACCGGCATCCATATCGGCACCACGGTCGGACGCCTGGCGATCTGCGCCGAGGCCGTCGCGTTCGGCCGCGCCGTGCTGGAAGGCGACGGCACGATCGAGGCAGCCGTCGCCGTGCGCCACCCCAAGCCGGACGAGATCGACCGGGAACTGGCCGTCGTGTCGCCTTGCGGCGCCTGCCGGGAGATGATTCTTGACCACGCCCCGGAGGCGGCGATCATCGTGATGGCACCCGAGGGCCTGGTGAAGCTGCCGGTCCGGACGCTGTTGCCGCTGCCATATCGCCGCTGAAACGGTCTGCTGCACTGCGGGGCACTGCTTATGCCAACCGCCGTTAAGACCGACTCATAGGTTGCGGCGGCAGTAACGCCTCCCTCTCCCCTTGAGGG
>JARLIJ010000342.1 GCA_031291795.1 Acetobacteraceae bacterium
CAAGGGCGACGGCCCTTGGAACCGATCCATTGGTGCCTCCTTGGGGAGGGGCTGAGACCGGGGCGGGCCGAACGCCTCGGATACCGAGGCGCGGCTCGCCCCGGTCTCAGCCCCTCCCCAAGGAGGCACCACAGAATGGGTCCAGGGACTGTGTCCCTGGCGGGGTTTGGGGCAGCGCCCCAACCTTCCTTCATCCAGCCAAACCATCCTGCGCCCTTGACGGCAGGACGCCGGGGCGGCACGCCGCCGGCCGTGATGGTGTTTTCTCCGAACGTGGCTGTGGTGCAGCCGTTGCCCGGCATTGGCGACATGATCTGGCATTTGCCGCATATCCGCGCGATCGCGGCGCATGTCGGCGCGCCGGTGACGTTGCTGGCCAAGCCGCGCTCGCTGGCCGACCAGATATTCCAGGCCGAAACGACCGTGCGCGATGTGCTGTGGGTGGACCGCAATCCGGAGCGGCGGCAGGGTCGGCACGATGGCGGCAGCGGCTGGCTGCGGCTGGTGGCGAGCCTGCGCGCGCGGCGGTTCACCTCGGTCTACGTGCTGCATCACAGCCGGACGCTGGCCTTCCTGGCGCTGGCGGCGGGCATCCCGGTGCGCCACGGCTACGGCTATGGGACGCAGCGGCTGTTCCTCAATCGCGGGCCATATTTGCCGAACGCGGCCTTTCCGCTGCATCCGTTCGAGCAGGCGAGCGCCTGGCTGGCCGCTGCCGGCATTCCGGTGGCGGACGCCGAACCGATCCTGCCGGTTGCCGACGCCGCCCGCGTCGCCCTGCGCGAGCGGCTTGGGGATACGCCTGGTCCGCTGGTGGCGATCGGCGTCGGGAGCAGCGAGCCCTACAAGCAATGGGGGGCGGAACGGTTCGCCGACCTGGCAAGCGGGCTGCAAGCGGCGGGATGGCGTCGCCTCGTCCTGGTCGGTGGACCGGCCGAGGCGTCGCTGATCGACGCGATCCGCGGCCGGCTTGGCGAGGCCGCCGACGACGTGACCGCAGCCGCCGGCTGGCCGCTGCCCGCGGTGGCGGCGCTGTTCGAGGCCGCAAGCTTCTATGTCGGGAACGACACGGGTGTAATGAACATGGCCGCCGCGGTGGGCATCCGGACCTATTCGCTGTTCGGCGCCACGCCGCCGTTCCACCACAGCAGCCGGATTGTCGCGATCGTGCCGCCGGAGGGCGTGGACAAGGCGACCGGGATGGCGCGCATCACGCCCGAGGCGGTGCTGGCGGCGATCCAGGCCGATCGCGGGTCGCTTTCCCCGGCCTTATCGCGCGGTGCCTGAAGCGGTCCCCCGCGCAGCATCGGGGCCTGGCGGCGCGGGTCCCCCGGCTCTGGACTGCGTGATTCGGCACTTCGTGCGCCGGGGGGCGCAGGCGCTCAGTGACAGGCGCAGCCGCGGGTCGGGCCGCTGTCCTTGAGCACGAGGTGGTGCTCGATCCATTCGGCCACCAGCATGCGCGCTTCATTCAGCGACGCCTCGGGATGGTGGATCCGATACAGCGAGGTGCAGGCCTGGAAGGCCGCCATGTCGTCGGTGCCGATCTGGCGGAGCTCGCTGTAAGCGGTCACGACAGCCCGTTCACAACGGCGGGCGATGCGGCTTTCATGGCCCATCTGACATCGATCTCCAGAGTTGCGAATTGCTCGCAAGTTCCGGCAAAGCATACCGGTCGGCTGGACGCCGATCAATGACGCATTCCGTTGACACGGGTGCTAAAGCGGCAATTGCGCCAGATCGTGCGCGTCCAGACCCCAGTCGGCGAGCACAGTGCGCGCATCGACCGACCCCGGCGGCTTCGGGGTGTCGAGCGGCGTGGTGCCGAAGCGTGGCGCCGGCGCGGGCTGGCTTATGCCGCCGACCGCGATGAAGGCGTTGCGGGCACGGTTGTGCGGATGGTCGGCGGCCTCGTCCATCGAGAGCACCGGGGCGAAGCAGACATCCGTTCCCTCCAGACGCGTGCGCCATTCCTCGCGCGTGCGGGTGCGGAACACCGCTGCCAGCCGCGTCTTCATTGCGGGCCATTGCGTGCGATCGTGCTGGGCGGGGAGCGATGCGGGATCGATCTCAAGCCGCTGCAGCAGATCGGCGTGGAACTTCGCCTCGAGCGGGGCGATCGCGATGAATTTCCCGTCCGAACATTCGTAGACTTCGTAGAAATAGGCACCGGAATCGAGCGCGTTGGTGCCGCGTGGCCCGGAGAGGTGGCCGCCGGCCTGCATCGCATAGATCGGCGTCATCAGCGACAGCACGCCATCGACCATGGCGGCGTCCACCACCTGGCCCACGCCGGTGGTGCGCGCGGAGATGATCGCCGCCAGCACGCCGGTGACGAGGTACATCGCGCCGCCGCCGTAATCGCCCACCAGGTTGAGCGGCGGCGTCGGCTTCTCGCCCGCTCGCCCGATCGCGTGCAGCGCGCCGGTCAGCGCGATGTAGTTCAGGTCGTGGCCGGCAGCCTGCGCCAGCGGTCCGTCCTGCCCCCAGCCGGTGATCCGCCCGAACACCAGGCGCGGGTTGCGCTGCAGGCAGATGTCGGGGCCGAGGCCCAGGCGCTCCATCGCACCGGGACGAAAACCTTCGATCAGCGCGTCGGCGCCGGCGATCAGCTTCAGCACGAGGGCCACCGCCTTGGGCTGCTTGAGGTCGAGCCCGATCGCGGCGCGGCTGCGGCGCGTGAAGTCGTGCTGCGGGGCGATGGGGAGGCCGAGGCCGGTGTCGGCGACGCGGTCGATGCGCAGGACGCTCGCCCCCATGTCGGCGAGCAGCATGGCCGCCAGTGGTCCGGGGCCGATGCCGGCAAATTCGACGATTTTCACGCCTGTTAATGGTCCCATGCGAGGACGCTAGACCGGCACCGCCGGGGGAGCAATCGCGACCGGTCAGTAGCGCTGCATGACAGCTAGCCTGTACGGCAACCCGCTGGCATAATTGGTGCAGAGGAGTACCAACCGCATGGACCAAACCCCGGTCGACACCGCTGCAACCATCAATGCCCTGACAATGCCCGCTCGGTTGCGCGCCATCTTCGGTGGTTCCATCGGAAACCTGATCGAATGGTACGACTTCTACGTCTATAACGCCTTCGCACTGTATTTCGCGAAGCAGTTCGCCGCACCGTCCGCGACCAGCACGCAGCAATTCGTCAACGTGTTCGCGATCTACGCGGTGGGCTTCCTCGTCCGACCCGTGGGCGGCTTCGTGCTTGGCAGCATGGCCGATATCAAAGGGCGCAAGGCGGCGCTCACGCTGTCGGTGACGTTGATGTGCGTGGGGTCGCTGATCATCGCGGTGCTGCCGGGCTACGCCCAGATCGGCGTTGCGGCCCCGCTGCTGCTGTTGTTTGCGCGCCTGCTGCAGGGGTTCTCGCTGGGCGGGGAATATGCGTCCTCGGCCACCTATCTGAGTGAGATCGCGACGGCGCGGCATCGCGGCTTCTACAGCTCGTTCCAATACGTCACGCTGATCGGCGGGCAGGTGCTGGGCAGCCTGACGCTGCTGATCATGCAGGCCTTGTTCACCGGGCCGCAGCTCGATGCGTGGGGCTGGCGCGTGCCGTTCGTGTTCGGCGCCCTGTGCGCGCTGTTCGGGCTGTATCTGCGGCGCAACCTGGTGGAGAGCGCTGAGTTCGAGCGTGCCGCCCGCACCCGCGCCAGGCATCCGTTCCACGAATTGCTGGTGCACAAGAAGGAGTTCCTGCTGGTCCTCGGCCTGACCATGGGGGGAACGACGGCATTCTATACCTATAGCACCTACATGCCGACCTTCCTGGTCAACACCGTGAAGCTGACGCGCGACCAGGCGACGATGATCTCATTCATCACGCTGCTGATCTATGCCTGCCTGCAGCCGGCGTTCGGTGCGCTGTCGGACGTGATCGGGCGGCGGCCGGTGCTGATGTGGTTCGGCGTGCTGGGCACGCTGTGCACCGTGCCGCTGCTGACGATGCTGTCCCAGACCCATGATTTCATGACGGCGCTGCTGCTGATCCTGGCGGCGCTGGTGATCGTGTCGGGCTACACGGCGATCAATGCGGTGGTGAAGGCGGAGCTGTTCCCCGCCAGCATGCGCGCGCTGGGGGTTGGGTTGCCATATGCGATCGCGGCGTCGCTGTTCGGGGGCACGGCGCCGTACGTGGCACTGCAGCTCAAGTCCTGGGGCGTGGAGAGTTACTTCTACTGGTACGTCAGCGCACTGATCTGTGTGTCGCTGGTGGTCTATGTCACGATGCGGGACACCAAGAAGACGACGCGAATTCTGTCGGATTAGTGAGGCTCCATCGGTGTGTCATCGTTGGCGCAGGCCGGCGGTGACACACGGAGGGCGTTTCTGCCTGGGATCAGCGCCGTTGGAAGAAGCCCGCGCCGACCAGGACCACGCCGAGCGCCAGGACGCCGCCGCTCAGCAGCGGGGGGATCGTGTGCGAGGTGTTTTCCGTTGTCTGGATCCTGAGATCCCCGATCTTCGCGACATCTCTGGTCTGCTGGGTTGTTACGATCGGAATCGCGAGCCCGATCAGGCCGAGCACCACGAGAATCGCGCCGGCAACCATGAACTTGCTCATTGGAGATGTACCCCCCAGGGACCTCCGCCACGCGGAGTCGCGGCGCGCGCCATCGCGGCCATCCCGGCGAGCATAGGCGCTATCGGTTCCGAGGCGTAACCGTGCGGCGGTCAGGGAGGCCCAACGAGGTCCGGTGCAGGCTGGTCTCGGGCGCCATACTGGCGTCGGCCAAACCGAACCCCCGTGTGCTCAGGCCGTCCGTTCGCGCAGCACCTGTCGCCCGCGGCGCAACGCGGTCGCGATCGTCTCGGCCGGCATGGCGCCCGAGAACAACCCGTAGCCGTCGAGAAAGAACGACGGCACACCGGAGACGCCGGCCTCCCGCGCCGCCTGGTCGGCCGCGCGCATTTCTTTCTCCGCCAGGTCCCCGGCCAGGAAGTCCGCGACCTCGGCGCGCGCCAGGCCCGCCACGGCGCCGCAATCCGCCAGCACGCCGGCATCGCCGATGTCGCGGCCATCGACGAAATAGGCCTGGAACACCGCCTCCATCGCAGCGTCCTGCACGCCTTGCTGGCCGGCCAGCCAGACCAGCCGATGGGCCGCGATCGTGTTCGGCGTGCGGGTCATCCGGTCGGTGCGGAACGCCAGGCCGACGGAGGCGGCGGATTCGGTGATCCGCTGGTCGAGTTCCGCCGCCTTCGCAGCGCTGCCGAACTTCCACGCCCGGTAGGCCGCGCGATCCCGCCCCTCGGCCGGCATGTCCGGGTTGAGCTGGAACGGGTTCCAATGCACCGAGAAGGTCAGCCCCTCGTCGGCCAGCGTGGCCAGCGCACGTTCCAACTGCCGCTTGCCGATGTAGCACCAGGGGCAGATCGCGTCGGACACGATGTCGATGCGCGTGCCAACAGACCCCTGCACCGGCATGGAGACGGTGGAAACACTCTCGTCGCAGCCGTCCGGGCCGCACACGGTGCCGGTTGCAATCGCGTCGTCCATCGTCCTGTCCTCCGGATTGTGTTGTGCGAAACATGGGGGAGAACCCGCAGCTCCACCAGGGGTGAAGCCCAGGCGCAGCCGTCGCCCTTGCAATCCATCCCCTCCCGTGCGGCAGTTGGACGCGCCGGGACGTCCAGCCGGCACTGCGACAAGAACAAAACTCTCCTGGGAGTGAGCCATGGCCGTTTCACCGGTCTCGCCGCGCATGCGGCGGATGCAATGGGTGGCGATTGCCCTCATCACCTTCGCCATCGCCCTGAACTACATCGACCGCTCCACGCTGGCCGTGGGCAACATCAAGATCCGCCAGGAATTCGGCATCACGGCCACCGCCATCGGTGCGCTGCAGGCCGCCTGGTCGGTCACCTACGCCTTCGCGCAGATCCCCGTCGGCTTCCTGCTCGACCGGTTCGGACCGCGCTATCTGGTGGGCTTCGCGCTCATTCTGTGGTCGCTCGCCCAGGGCGCCGGTGGCTTCGCCCTCTCCTACGCCCAGCTCCTCCTGTCCCGCATCGCGCTCGGCGTCACCGAGAGCCCGGCCTTCCCCGCCGCCGTACGCGTCACCAGCGACTGGTTCCACGTCCGGGATCGCGGCGGTCCGACCGGGGTGTACAACTCCGGCGGTTCGATCGGGCCGGCGATCGCGCCCCCCGTGCTGACCGCCATCATGCTGCTGTTCGACTGGCGGGTGATGTTCATCGCCATGGGCGTCCTGGGCGTGATGTCCGCCCTGGTGTGGTTCCGCCTCTACCGCGACCCCCACACCACGCCGCTGGAACCGCAGGATGAGGCCTACCTGGCGCATAACCGCGCCGGCGCAAGCCGGGTGGAGGCCCAGCAATGGGGGCGCCTGTTCCGCTTCCGCTCAATGTGGGGCCTGACTTTGGGCGCGTTCTGCGCCGGCTACGCGGTGTGGCTCTACCAGACCTGGCTGCCGGCCTACCTGGAGATGCAGCAGCATATCAGCATCGCCCGAACCGGCCTGCTCGCCTCGATCCCGCTGGTCTGCTCGATCCTCGGCGCGATCAGCGGCGGATGGGTCAGCGACCGGCTGGCGCGGCGGGGTGCGGACCTGGTCGGCAGCCGCCGCCTGCCTTGCATCCTGGGGCTGCTGGCATCCGGCGCCTTCACCATGATCGCCGCCACGGCCGGCAACGCGACCGAGGCCGTCATCTCCATCTCGTGCGCGATGTATTTCCTGTCATTCGGCGTGGCCGGCAAATGGGTGATGATCACGGCGGTCGCGCCGCAATCCTATTGCACCTCCGTTGCCAGCATCCAGAATTTCGGCGGCTATCTGGGCGGCACGGCCTCTCCGCTGGTCACCGGCTTCGTGGTCGATCGGACCGGATCCTTCGTCATCGCGCTGGCGATCGGGGCCGGCATGACGCTGCTCGCGGCGGCGGCCCTGCAGCTTCTGGTGCGCGACCCGATCGGCGCGGCGGAACTGGGCGGCGTGCCGGTCGCGGCAACCTGAGCCGTGTCCCGTCCGTCCGCTTACGCGATCGTCGCCACGCGCCCCGGCATGGTCAGGGGGTGCATCGGCAGGTGCGCCGCCGTCGCACGACCCGACAGCCTGGCGATGACGACGCCATGCGTCAGGGTTCGGCGGGGGCGGGCAGCACGACATCGACCCGCACCAGGGCCCTGGCGGCCGGCAGATGGACCAGGTCGTTCACCGGCCCCGCATTGACCGGTGAATCGGCCAGCGACACGACCATGGTTGTCGCGCCGTGGCTGTCGAGCTGGAACGGCAAGGATTGCGCGTCGCTACCCGCCGCCGACCCGGGCACGCAGGAATGGACGGAGAACATCATCGCCCCCTCCCGGCCGCCCGCCGGCAGCAGGACCCAGGCGTTCACCAGGCATGCGCGCCCGGCGAACGAAACCGGGAACGACGCGCGGCACCGACCGCCGGCACAGATCGCCGGATAACTGTCGCCCAGCTCAGCCCAGTCCCCGCCGACCTGGGTGAACGCGATGTCGGGCGAGGGCGGCGGCCCGTCCAACGCCGCCAACGTGGCCAGCAGGACCAGGGCTGCCGAGGGGCCCATCGACCGCGCCCGCCGTTATTTCCCCGCCGCCAGCGTGCACGCGATATCGAGCGCGCGGCGGATCAGGTTGTCGCTCGCCTCCGGCGTGCGGAACGCGCTGTGCGCCGACAGCGTGACGTTCTCCAGCGTGGTCAGCACATGCCCGGGCGGCATCGGTTCGGTGTGGAACACGTCGAGCGCGGCGTGGCGCAGATGGCCCGACCGCAGGGCGGCGATCATCGCGTCCTCGTCCACCACCGCGGCGCGCGCCGTGTTCACCAGGATCGCGCCCTTGCGCATCTTCGCGATCCGCTCCGCGCTCAGGAAGCCGCGCGTCTCGTCGCTCAGCAGCAGATGCAGCGACACCACGTGGCTTTCCGCCAGCAGCGTGTCGAGGTCGACGAAGGTCACGCCTGGGACATGCTTGGGGGTGCGGTTCCAAGCCAGCACCCGCATGCCGGAGCCGGCGGCGATGCGCGCGACTTCGGCGCCGATGCCGCCATAGCCGATCAGGCCGAGGGTCTTGCCGGTGAGTTCGATGCCCTCGGTGCGGATCCAGTTGCCCTCCCGCATGCCGCGGTCCATCCGCGCGATCGAGCGGGCGGCGGCCCACATCAGGGCGATGCTGTGCTCCGCCACCGCGGTGTCGCCGTAGCCCTTGATGATGTGGACGGTGACGCCGAGCTCGGCGAGTTCCTCGGGATGCATGTAGGAGCGGGCGCCGGTGCCCAGGAAGATGACGTGCTTCAGGCCGGTGCAGCGGCGTATCGCCTCGGTCGGGAACTGGGTGTGGTCGTCCAGCACGAAGTCGTAGCCCGCCAGCAGGCCGGGGAGCTCG
>JARLIJ010000343.1 GCA_031291795.1 Acetobacteraceae bacterium
CACCGCCTCGGTCACCGAGAACCACGCCTACGCGATCTACGACACGCTGTTCGCGTGCAATTCGAAGCTGGAAGCCAAGCCGCAGATGGCGGAGGGCTACACCGTTTCCGACGACAAGCGCACCGTGCTGATCAAGCTGCGCGACGGCCTGAAATTCCATGACGGGGAGCCGGTGCGCGCGCAGGACTGCGCCCCTAGCCTGGCGCGCTGGGCGGCCCGCGACACGCTGGGCCAGACGGTCGCGAAGTTCGTGGACGAGTGGGGCGTGCAGGACGACCGCACCGTGAAGGTGACGTTGAAGTCGCCCTTCCCGCTGCTGATCGACGCGCTGGCGAAGCCCGCCGCCAACGAGCCGTTCATCATGCCGGAACGGGTGGCGAAGACCGACCCGATGCAGCAGATCAAGGACCATACCGGCTCCGGCCCGTTTCGTTTCATCGACAACGAGTTCGTTCCCGGCAGCAGCGCGGTCTACCAGAAGTTCGACGGCTACGCGCCGCGCCAGGAAGCCCCGGACTGGGCGACCGGTGCCAAGGTCGCGCATTTCCAGCGCATCGAGTGGAAGATCATCCCCGACGCGTCCACCGCCTCCGCCGCGCTGCAGAACGGGGAGGTCGATTGGTGGGAACAGGTGCAGGCCGACCTCGTCCCCCTGCTCAAGCGCAACAAGGACATCACGCTCGGGCTCGCCAATCCGACCGGCTATAGCGGGGTGATGCGGTTCAACCATCTGAACCCGCCGTTCAACGACGTGCGCATCCGCCGCGCGGTGCTGACGGCGGCGAACCAGCAGGACTACATGGAGGCGGTCACCGGCAACGACGCCACCGCCTACAAGATCTGCAAGGCGCTGTTCCCGTGCGGCACGCCGTTCGGCACCGAGATCGGCGCGCCGTTCATGACGGGCGACCTGGAAGCCGGCAAGCGCATGCTGCACGAGGCCGGCTATGCGGGGGAGAAGGCGGTCATCATCAACCCGACCGACTTTGCCTCCATCGCGCCGTTCGGCGACGTCACCTACGACCTGCTGAAGAAGCTCGGCATGAACGTCGAACTTGCAGACACGGACTGGGGCACCGTCGTGCAGCGCCGCACCTCGCGCGAGTCGGTGGAGAAGGGCGGCTGGTCGATCTTCCACACGTGGTGGCCGTGCGATTCGATCCTCAATCCGGTGCTGAGCGCGATCCTGCGAGGGCAGGGGGACAAGGGCTGGTTCGGCTGGTTCAAGGACGACAAGATCGAGGCACTGACGAACGACTTCCTCACCGCACCGGATGAGGCGGCGCGCCGGAAGATCACCGACGCGATCCAGCTTGAGGCGTTCGAACAGGTGCCGACGGTGCCGCTGGGGCTGTTCTATATCCGCTCCGCTTACCGGTCGAACCTGAAGGGGATGCTGGAGAGCCCCGCGCCGTTCTTCTGGAACGTGCAGCGCGCGTAGCAGGAGGAAGCGCTGGACCTCTCGTACCATCGCCACCAACCGTCATCCCCGGGCTTGCCGGACCTGTTCCAAGGGGGACCCACGTCTTTATGCCCCCCCAGCATCGCAAGAAGCCGTGGGTCCTCGCGCCAGGCGCGAGGATGACGGTGGGACGGTGCCAGCCGCTTGCATCGTTCTGTCTCCGTTATGACACAACGCTGCGCCTGGGCGACGGGTACCGATGCCGCGATGCAGGCCTACCACGACACCGAATGGGGCGTGCCGCACCACGACGATCGCGCGCTGTTCGAACTGCTGACGCTGGAAGGTGCCCAGGCCGGCCTGTCCTGGCGCACCGTGCTGGCGCGGCGCGACGCCTACCGCATCGCCTACCACGGCTTCGATATCGACTGGGTCGCCGCGATGACCGACGCCTCGCTGGAGGCGCTGCTGGCGGATTCGCCGCTGATCCGCAACCGGCTGAAGATTTTTTCGGTGCGGGAGAATGCCCGCGTGGCGCAGGCCGTGATTGCGGACCATGGTAGCCTGGACGCCTATCTCTGGTCGTTCGTCGATGGCACGTCCGTCGTAAACCGCTGGACTGCCAGCAGCCAGGTGCCCGCGACCACGCCGCTTTCCGAACGCATGAGCAAGACGTTGCGCAAGCGGGGGTTCCGCTTTGTGGGGTCGACGATATGCTATGCGTTCATGCAGGCCACCGGAATGGTCAACGACCACCTCGTGTCCTGCTTCCGTCACGATCCCTAACCCAGGAGCCTGCTATGCAGAACACCGAGGAAATCTGGCGCCTGGTCGACGCGCGGCAGGACGACTTCATCGCGCTCTCCGACCGCGTCTGGGAAACCCCCGAGCTGTGCTACGGGGAGTTTGCGTCGTGTGCCGAACATACCGCGATGCTCGAGCAGCAGGGCTTCCGCGTCACCCGCGACGTCGCCGGCATTCCCACCGCCGTGATGGGGGAGGCCGGGGAGGGCGGGCCGGTCATTGCGATCCTCGGTGAATACGATGCGCTGCCGGGCCTGTCGCAGGAAGCCGGCGTGGCCGAACCCCGCCCGCTGCCGGGGGCCGGCTACGGCCATGGCTGCGGCCACAACCTGCTGGGGTCCGCCTCCCTGCTCGCCGCGACCGCGGTGAAGGACTACCTGGCGAAGAACGGCATCAAGGGCCGCGTGCGCTATTACGGCTGCCCGGCCGAGGAAGGCGGCGCCGCGAAGGGCTTCATGGTCCGCGCCGGCGCGTTCTCCGACGTCGATATCGCGATCTCCTGGCACCCGTCCTCGTTCTCCGGCGTGAACGAGCCGATCTCGCTGGCCAACACGCGCATCGATTTCGCGTTCGCCGGCCGCGCCTCGCACGCCGCGGCGGCGCCGCATCTCGGGCGGTCCGCGCTCGATGCGGTGGAGCTGATGAATGTCGGCGTGAACTACATGCGCGAGCACATGCCGTCCGATGCGCGGGTGCATTACGCGATGCTGGATGCCGGCGGGATCGCACCGAACGTGGTGCAGGCCTTCGCCAAGGTCCGCTATTTGATCCGCGCCCGCAACCTGCCGGAACTGACGCGGCTGATCGAGCGGGTGCGCAAGATCGCCGACGGTGCCGCGCTGATGACGGAAACCACTGTGCAGGCCTCGGTGGTCAGCGCCGTGTCCAACCTGCTGGGCAACGGCCCGCTGGAAAAGGCGATGTTCGAGAACTTCGCCCGCCTCGGCGCGCCGCCGTTCGATGACGCCGACCGCGCCGCCGCCCGCGCATTCCAGGCGACGCTGAGCGAGGAGGACGTCGAAAGCTCGTTCCGCCGCGCCGGCATGCCCTATCGCGCGGACGTGCCGCTGTGCGACGCGATCGTGCCGCTGGATGCCAAGACCGCGCCGATGGTGGGCTCCACCGATGTCGGCGACGTCAGTTGGGCGGTGCCGACCGTGCAGGCGCGCGGTGCGACCTATGCGATCGGGACGCCGGGCCATTCCTGGCAGCTCACCGGCCAGGGCAAGATGCCGGCTGCGCACAAGGGCCTGGTGCATGTGGCGAAGGTGATGGCCGGCACGGCGCTCGATGCGATCCAGGATGAGGTGCTGCTGGCCCGTGCCAAGGCGGACCACCAGGCGAAGCTCGCCCGCTCGCCGTATGTCTGCCCGCTGCCGGAGGACCTGCAGCCGCCGATCAAGATGTCGGCGTAGCGGGCTTTCTATCCGCAGCGGCGCACGCCTCTCTCATCATGACCGGGGCAAACCCGGCATGACGAGAGAAGAGCCGGCATGACGAGAGAAGAGAGAGTGCCGCTGCTGACACGACGCTGTCAGCAGCTCCGGCGTATCATGCTTCCCTGCCCGAACGGATGAGGACGCCGATGCTCGAACTGACGGATGCGCCTGGTGCCGCGGACGAAGCCGTCATCGAGGACGGTCTCGCTGCGTTCAATGAAGCTGCCGCCGGCTACCGCGACTCGCGCCCGCTGGCCGTCCTCGCCCGCGATCCCGCAACCGGCCAGACCATCGGCGGCCTGTCCGGGCGTACCTCGTTCGGCCTGCTGTTCGTCGACCTGGTCTTCCTGCCGGACACGCTGCGCGGCCAGGGAGTCGGCAGCCAAGCCCTGGCGATGATGGAAGCCGAGGCGATCCGACGCGGCTGCAAGGCCGGCTTCCTGTTGACGATCACCTTCCAGGCACCGGAGTTCTATGCACGCCACGGCTGGGAAGAGTTCGGCCGCATCGCCTGCGACCCGCCCGGCACTGCCCGCGTGTTCATGCGCAAGACGCTGCAGGCCTGACCCTGCCGATCAATACTCCGCGAAGGCGTTGACCCACGCGCGGCACCCGCGCGACATATCGCTCTCTCGCAACAACAGCGCGGCATCAATGCGGTATGTGCTCGCTTTCCTGGCCCTGTTCGTCTCCGTTCCAGCCTGGAGTTACGACGACCTCGTGCTCCCGACGGTCGATTTTGACGCGACTGCGGTGCATCAGGCGGGTGCGGTCGAAACCAGGGAACGCATCCGCTATACCCACGGCAAGCTGCGCATCGAGCGCGGGGACGGCTTCGCGACCACCATCCTCGATCTGACGACGCAGACCGAATACATCCTGATGGCGAACAAGACCTACCTCGTGCTGCCGATGGACGACGAGTATTTCCGCCGCTTCATCGCCCGCACCGTCGCAATGAGCGGCGCCCACCCGCTCGGGCACGACCGGGTGGGCGGCATCCAGACCACCAAATACGCCTTCGGGGACGACGGTGCGCTAGAGGCGGCCGGCACATATTGGCTGTCGGGCGACGGGATCATGGTGCGCCGCGACTATGATGCCGGCGTCTATGGTGAAAACCTGCACCACCAGGAGCTGCTGACCGATATCAAGGTCGAGCCCCAGCCGGCGTCGCTGTTCGCCATCCCGGCAGGCTACAAAAAGGTGAAACAGTAGCGGGGGGCGGAAGCGTGCCCCCAATGCGTCATGGCCGCGGCGGAACGTCCAGTCGCACCACGATCCCTTCCAGCTCCGGCCTGGGGGCCGGATAGCGCTGCATGACCAGCGGATCGTGGCCCGGCACGATGTGCTGCGGCGTCGGGGCGTGGGCGCGCAGCGTGTCGAACGCGTCCAGCATCTCGCCGATATGCAGCGCGGTGGTGAACGGGCGGTAGGTCTCCATGTTCTCGTAGAAATGCGTGACGTCGGAGGCCAGCACCACCTTGCCGCGTGCCGTCTCCACGCAGACGAATTGCAGCCCCGCCGAGTGGCCGCCGGTCGGGTGGATGGTGATCCCCGGCAGCACCTGCGCCGGCCCGTTGTAGTAGATCACCCGCCCGTCGAAGTTCAGCCGCACGATGCCGCACACGTCGTCCGGCTCAAAGCTCTTCGCGAGCTGGCGGTGGCGCATGTAGCGGCCGACGGCGTAGTGGATCTCCGGCTCCTGCAGGTGGAACCGCGCGGTCGGGAATTTGTGGAAGTTCCCGACATGGTCGTAGTGCATGTGGGTCAGGATGACGTCCTGCACCTGCGCCGGATCAACGCCGATCAGTGCCAGCGAGTCGATCGGGTCGCGTTCCAGCGTGCGGCCGCGCTTGCCGCCGCTCTCCGCGGTGAAGCCTATATCGATCACCACTGCGCGGTCGGCGTTCTTCGCGACCCATACGAAGTAGTCCATCGGCATCGGTCCGTCGTGCGGATCGCCGCCGATGAAGTGCTCGTGCCGGTTCGCCTGGCGGGTGGCGTAGCGTAGTGCATAGAGCTCGTATGTGTCGGTCATCGGACAGTCCTCCCTGCCGCGATCGAACCCGCCGGCACGCGCCGGGTCAACGGGTCGAGCACGTGCCGCTCAGCGTGTCACCGGTTCCGGTACTGCCGGACCAGTCAGGCCTTGACCATGGGACACCCGCCCTCGCTCTCGGGACGGAAGGCCTGTTCGGCTGGCGTGGTGGCCAAATGGCGGTAGTAGTCCCACGGATATTTTGACTCGGCGGGATCCTTCACCTCGAACAAATACATGTCGTGGATCTTGCGGCCATCCTGCCGGATGCGGCCCTTGCCGAAGATCGGATCGTCGGTCGGGATGGTCTTCATCGTCGCAACCGTGGCGCGGCCATCGGCGCGGGCGGCATCGATGCCCATTGCGAGGACGGTCTTCAGGTAATGCATCGTCGCGGAATACACCCCGGCCTGGGTGGAGGCGGGCATGAAGCCCTTCATCTCGGGAGCGTAGCGCTTCGCGAACCCGCGGGTCCCGTCGTTCATGTCCCAGTAATAGCAGTCGGTCAGCACCAGTCCCTTGGCGACGGGAAGCCCGATCGCGTGCACCTGGGGAATATGGAACAGCGTGGCGGCGATCTTCATGCCGCTGCCGGTCAGGCCGAACTCCGCCGCCTGCTTGATCGTGTTGCCGGCGTCGGCGCCGGCGTTGGTCAGGCCCAGCACCTTGGCGCCGCTTGCCTGTGCCTGCAGCAGGAAGGACGAGAAATCGGTCGTGCCGGGAACCGGGTGGCGGGCGACGCCGAGCACTTTGCCGCCCATTTTCTCCACCATCGCGCGGGCGTCGGTGGTGAGGGCATTGCCCATCGCATAGTCGGCCTGGATGAAGAACCAGCTATCGCCGCCGCGCTGCATCATGGCGCGCGCGGTAGAACTGGCGAACGACCAGGAATCGTAGACCCAGTGCACGTGGTTCGGCCCGCAGGCTTTGCCGGTCAGGTCCGACGTCGCCGGCCCGGTCAGCATCAGCACCTTGTTGCGCTGTTCGGCGATGGTGCGCACCGCCAGCGCGCCGGCCGAAAACGGGATATCGAAGATCGCATCGACGCCCTCGCGGTCGTACCAGGCGCCGGCCAGGCTGACATAAGTGTCGGTCTTCGTGCCCGCATCCGCCGTCATCAGCTCGACCGTCAGTTCGGGATGCTCACGGGTGAAATCGGTGATGGCAAGCTTGGCCGCGACCACCGACCCGAGGCCGGCATCCTCGGAATAGGGCCCGCTCATGTCGGTGAGGATGCCAAGTCGGATCGCCTGGGCGCCGAGACCCTTGCGTGGACGTAGCGCCATGGCGGCGCCGCCGCCCAGAATCGCGGCACGGCGAGGCAGTCGGATCATTGTCGGTTTCCTCCTTTTGAGGAACCGACAATACGTGCGCGATCCCGGCCCGCCAATGCGGGCGCGGCGCTCCGCTTAGTGGCGCATCTCGCAGGCCAGGTCGCGCAACGAGGCACGGTTGAGCAGCCTGAAACCGGAGCGGGATACATAGATGGTGCCGTCCCGCTTCAGCAAGGCCAACACCCGGCAGACGGTTTCCACCGTCAGGCCCAGGTGGTCGGCAATGTCGGTGCGGCTCATCGGCAATTCCAGCATGCCGTTGCTGCTGGCGGCATGGCGGCGGTCCATTTCCAGGATGAAGGAGGCGAGGCGTTCGGTGGCCGTCTTGCGGCCCAGCAGCACCATGCGCTCGTAGGCCGCACGGAGGTGGGTCAAGGCCAGTTCGCGCAGCCGGCGACCCAGCGCGGGATGGCTTTCCGCCAGGGCTTCGACCATGCGGCGCGGGTAGCGGCGCAGCATTACCTCGGTAACCGCTTCGGCGGCGAAGGCGTGGGTGCCAAGGTCGTCCAGGCCGAACAGGTCGCCCGCCAGCAGGAATTCGCCGACCTGGCGCCGGCCATCCTCCATCAGCCGCACGGTGCGGACGCAGCCGCTCAGGACGCGGTAGCAGTATTCGGCGTCAGCATCCTCGGCATGAATTTCATGATCGCGTACCAGCCGCACCGTTGTGCCGAATTGCTCCAGCAGGTCCAATGCATCGGGGTTTGCTGCCCGCTGCGGGGCGACCCGTGCGACGTGGCTCATGGTCACTTGCGACGCCTGCGTCGAAATCTGCATATCCCTGCACTCCCTCTCGGTTGCACTTGCGGCGAGGTCAGGTCTAGCGGTGGAGCAGGGGCGCCGAAATTCGGTATCGGACGTACGGATTAGTACGTATATGAGGGGCGGTATCGACGCACGGTGGGCGAATAGCGCGCAATGGCTGAAACTGGGGTCGCTGAGACCGGGATTGTCCATATCGTGGATGATGACGCTGCGGTGCGCGACTCGCTCGCGATGCTGCTGGAATCGACTGGGTTGGCCGTGCGGACTTACGAGTCCGCGGCCGCCTTCCTGACGGTGGCATCAGGGTTGGCGACCGGTTGTGTGCTGACCGACGTCCGTATGCCCGATATCGACGGGCTGGCGTTGCAACGCCAGCTTGTCGCGCAGCATTGCACCCTGCCGGTCATCGTGATGACCGGGCATGGCGACGTGCCCATCGCTGTTCAGGCCTTGAAGGCGGGGGCAACGGACTTCCTGGAGAAGCCGTTCGACGACGCACATCTGATCGCAGCGGTGCAGACGGCGTTGCAGGCCGGCGCCCGCGCCCGCGAGGCTGCTGCCGGATCGGCCGAACTGGTGGCTCGTCTTGCCACCCTGACGCCGCGGGAGCGAGAGGTGCTGGACCGTCTGGTGGCCGGCCATCCCAACAAGACCATCGCCTACGATCTAGGGACCAGTCCGCGCACGGTCGAGGTGCAACGCGCGCGGGTGATGGAAAAGATGGGTGCGCGCAGTTTGCCTGAACTGGTGCGGATGTCGATCGTACTCGAAGGGACGCGCACAGGTTGACTTAGGTCAACGCGCGAAGTTGCCGTTGCCGTCACAGTGCGCGTGGCTGGCCCTTCGCCGAAGGATTGGCGTTTGGGACATCTGGAGCACGATGAATGCGGGACGGTCGCCAACCAACGGTGGCGGTGGTGGATGACGATGAGGCCGTTCGCGATTCGCTCCGTTTCCTGCTGGAAACAGCAGGATTTGCGGTAAGGACGTTCGACTCGCCGGCTGCTTTCTTCTCAGCTCCCATGGGCGGATTGGTCTGCTTGCTGGTCGACCAGCATATGCCGTATCTGACTGGCCTTGATCTGTTGACTCGGTTGCGTGAGCGTGGCTGCTGCCTGGTGGTGGCGCTGATGACCGGCTCGCCCTCACCCGAGCTCATGCGGCGCGCCCAGGAGCTGGGGGCTGCAATTGTGATGGAAAAGCCGCTGCAGGAGGACGTGCTGATGCGCTTCCTGGACGCCGTCACTGCCTGATCCGCGGAAAGCGCTTGCTCCGAACGGGCTGTCGCGTATTGATCCTCGCATGGATCGACAGGCGCAAGGTGCAGAGCAGAAGGCCGTGGGTGAATCGGCTTTGCTGCGTTCCATTCTCGACTCAGTGCCCGACGCCATGGTGCTGATCGACCAGCGTGGGCTGATCGAGTCATTCAGCGTCGCCGCCGAACGGCTGTTCGGCTACACAGCGGCCGAGGTACACGGGCGCAACGTTAGTCTGCTGATGCCGTCGCCGTATCGCGAGCAGCACGATAGTTATCTGGTGCGCTACCTGACGACCGGCGAGCGCCGGATCATCGGGATCGGCCGCGTCGTGATGGGCCTGCGCAAGAACGGCAGCACCTTCCCGATGGAATTGTCGGTGGGCGAGGTTCGGCAAAATGGGGACCGCCTGTACACCGGGTTCGTGCGCGACCTCACCGAACGCCAGTATACCCAGGCACGATTGCAGGAATTGCAGGAGGACCTGCTGCACGTCTCTCGTCTGCGGGCGATGGGACAGATGGCGGCGGCTCTGTCGCATGAGCTGAACCAACCCCTGACGGCGACAACCAATTATCTCAATGCCGTGCTGCGCCTCATGGATGTGGAAGTGCCGGATATGGCACGCATCCGTCAGGCGATAACGCTGGCGGCGCAGCAGACCATGCGTAGTGGCGAGATCATCCGCCGCCTGCGCGCGTTCGTGGCACGCGGTGAGGTGGTGCGCCAGCCGGAGGCGATCGGCAAGCTGATCGAGGAGGCAAGTGCGTTGGCTTTGGTGGGCGCCAAGGAGCGCGGCGTGACGGTGCGGATGGGCACCGACACTGCGTTGCCGCCGGTGATGGTCGATCGCGTGCAGATCCAGCAGGTCTTGCTCAACCTCATCCGTAATGCGGTTGAGGCGATGGAGGCCGGTTCCGTGCGCGAGCTGACCCTTGAGGCAATCTTGTGGGACAGCATGGTGACCGTGGCAGTAACCGACACGGGGAGCGGCATCCCGCCGGCTATCGAGGCTCAGTTGTTCCAACCTTTTGTTACCACCAAACGCGATGGTATGGGCATTGGGCTGTCAGTTTGTCGTACTATCGTGGAGGCGCATGGCGGTCGGTTATGGGTCGAGCCCAACCCTGCCGGAGGCACCGTCTTTCGCTTCACTTTGCCCCTTGAGCCCGATTCGCTGGGGTCAGGCTAGCTCGGGAGTCCCGCTAGCCCGGAACGGGCCGGGGTTGGTTGCTTGTTCGTGCTATTGCATCTGCATCTGAGTGCGTGGTTTCCTGACGCCAGCCGGACGCTCTATGATGCCAGGGCACACGGGAGGCGCAGGGCGGCGTTCATCACGTTTTGACGCTCCTCCACCGCGCGGCGGCGGTGTATTGCCCGGCGTCCGTTTGCTGAAAGTGGAAGCTGGTTGGCGGGATCTTCGGCTGTCACGCACAAGTGTATTCTGAGATTTTTCTGGTTTTTGATCCCATATCATGGTTATGTTAAGCAGAGGTTAAGACGAGAGGACGGCCGCATGTCGAGCCCAGCCACCGCGGAAATCATCCCGTTCCCTGTTCGCCGGCCGGAGGCGGCCGACGCTCCGGCTATCGAGTTGACGGGCGTCGATGAGGCGCGTGTCGATGTGGACGTGACCAGGCTAGAGGGAACAGCAGATTCCGAAGCGCAGGAGGCGCAGGCGCGTTTGGTCCGTGCCCTCCAATCGTTGGATGCAGCGTTGACCGAACAGCGCACGGCGATCGCCGCTTGGCGCGGCGCCCTGTCGGATCTGCGGGCGACGATGCAGGGACTGAGTAACAGCGTGCAGACCTATCGCGGCAGCCTTGCGACGTTGGACACCAAGGTCACGAACCTGCGCGGCGAGGCAGGGCGGCTGGAACGCTGGGCCGATAATGCACTGACCATTGCCGGAGAGAGCGGCCCCGCCACCGCTCTCTGAAACACGACGGCGCCCAGGTCTCGGTTGGGCCGCGCAATCCGGCGCAGGCTAATCCCTCCCGCCATTGTTGGCCGTCAGGAACCCATCTCTGTCAGACAGAGGCCTTCGAGAGGATATCGAAGGCCCTCAGCCGCGCCACTAGCGCCGGCATTTCGCGCAACGGAATCATGTTCGGCCCATCGCTTGGTGCGCGGTCTGGGTTTTCGTGCGTCTCGATGAACACCGCTGCCACGCCCACTGCCACCGCGGCACGTGCCAGCACCGGGGCAAACTCCCGCTGTCCACCTGACGCCGTGCCCTGGCCGCCCGGTTGCTGGACCGAATGCGTGGCGTCGAACACCACCGGATATCCGGTGCGCGCCATGATCGGCATAGCTCGGAAATCGCTCACCAGCGTGTTGTAGCCGAAGCTGGCCCCACGCTCGCACAGCAGGATGTTGTGGTTTCCGGTGCCGGCGATCTTGGCCGCCACATTCACCATGTCCCACGGTGCCAGGAACTGGCCCTTCTTGACGTTGATCGCACGGCCAGTTTCGCCCGCGGCGATCAGCAGGTCAGTCTGGCGGCACAGGAACGCGGGGATTTGCAGTACGTCGACCGCCTCGGCCACCGAGGCACACTGGTCGGCGGTGTGCACGTCCGTCAGCACCGGCAGGCCGTGGCGTTCGCGGACCTCGGCCAGGATGGCGAGGCCCGCTGCCATGCCGATGCCGCGCGCGGCTGAGGCGCTGGTGCGGTTCGCCTTGTCGTAGCTCGACTTGTAGATCACGCAAACGCCGGTCGTGGCCGATATCTCGCGAAGCGCGGCGGCGGTTTCCAGCGCGTGCGTGCGCGACTCGATTTGGCACGGGCCGGCGATCAGCACGAATGGCAGGTGGTTGGCGATCTCGATCGGGCCGACACGGACGATGCGGTTGGTCATGCGTGCATATCCCTCACCCTGGCCCTCACCCCGGAGAGGAAAGGGAGAGAGCATTCTAGCCTTCCTGGCGCGCCTCGGCCATTTCGCCAAGGCTGGTGAAGCGGAAATCCCAGCGCACGTCCTGCGGCGGCGTGGCGGTTGCGCCGTGGCCGGGCGTGGCGTGGCGCCGATCGATCCAGGCAGAGGCCAGGCCCGCCGCATTGGCCGGCGCATGGTCGTGAAACAGGCTCTGGGCGGTGTGCAGGATCTTCTCACGTGGCGTCCCCGCGGCGGCGAGGCGTTCGATCAGGTACCTGAAATTGCGCGGATCCGGCTTGTAGGACCCAATGTCCTGCGCAGTGTAGATCGCATCAAAAGTAACCCCCAGTCGGGGGAGCGACCCCTGGAAGCTGTCGCGATCGACGTTGGAGAGGATCACCAGCTTGTAGTGCTGCTGCAGGCTGCGCAGCGCGGCCGGGGTGTCGGGAAACGCCGGCCAATCCGGCACCGAGGCGCCGAATGCCTGATCCTCGGCCGCATCCGGCGACACACCCCAGAGCCGCGCAAGCTGATTGTGCACAGTTGCCAGCAGTTCGACGTAGCGCATGTCGGGCGTAGCGGCCTGCTGTGCGGATTCGTGCGCGGCGAACACTTCCAGCACTCCATCGCGTCCCAGCGTCAGGCCGGCGCGTGCGCGCAGCGGCTGCAGGGCAGCGAATAGCCCGGTCTCCCAATCGATCAGTGTGCCATAGCAGTCGAAGGTCAGGGTGTCGAAATCGGTGAGTTTCATCAGAGGACTCCGACCGGAGGAAAGCGGATCAGGGGCAACACAGGTCAGGATCATGCGGGCGGCATCAACTCGGGCCACGCGCCGATCGCCGCGGCTTGTCGCAACCAGGCGCGCACGCCAGCCGGAGTGCCGAATGCGGCATCGACCTGCAATCCGCCCCCGCCCATGGCGCGGGCGACTGCCATGCCGTCCTCATCCGTCACGTCATCGCCGATGAAAAGCGGCAGCCGGCCCGCAAATGGCGCGCGCGCCATCAGGGCGCTAACCGCCGACCCCTTGTCGGCGCCGCGCGGGCGTATCTCCCAAAGCATGTGGGCCGGGAGGAGTTGGAAATCGTCGCGTCCCGCGACCAGGTTCGCCAGCGCGTCCCGAAACAGCGGGCCAGCGACGGGAACAGCCCGGTAGTGGAGCGCGAAGCCGCGCGCTTTGCGTTCCAGCAGCGCCCCGGGATGGCTGGCCACGAGGCGTTTGGCCGCCTCCAACCAAGCGTCCGGCGGGGTCGGCAGGGCGGGTCGTTCGACCAGTTCGGTCGGGTGGTGTCGCACAGCGCCACCATGCTCCCCGGCGACCGCGTGTGGTGCATCGCCGAACAGAGCGTCGACGGTCTCGATCGGGCGACCTGTGACAATCGCGAGTGCACCATCGAGCCGGTTGCGCAGGGTTCGCACCGCATCGATCAGGCCGGGCGGGACCACCACGGCGTCCGGGCGCGGAGCCAGGTCGAGCAGGGTGCCGTCCATGTCCAGCAACAGCGCAGTCCGCTCGAACTCCGGCAAGAGGGGGAGACTCTCTTGAGCATCCCAACGCGTCGCGGCTTGTGGCTCTTCGGGGCTCACGGCATGCAGCCGATGACGCGGATGTCATAGACTGGATGCTCCAGCATGCTGACCTCCGGCTCCTGCTTTAGCATCCAGCCCCTGAAGCCCGGCGCGTCGGTGTGGGAATCGGCGATGGCGAGGAACGCGGCGGCGTCGGCAGGCTGATCGGGCGGCCGGATATCACAAGCCTGCACCCCGATGGTGAGCGATCCGAAGGTGCCGGATTGCCCGACCTTTACCGTGAGCGTGGCGCTCTGCGCGTTGACCTTGTCCAGCCCTTGCAAGATGGCCGTCCCTTGCGGCAACCAGGTGTTGGGGATCACCGCCCCCCCGGGGGCGGGGGTAGCGGGAGGAGTGCCGGGGGCAGGTGGCGCGGCGGCCGGTGGCGTGCTCGGTACCTGCGGTGAGGGAGAGCCCGGTGCAGGGGGGGCGGTGGCGGGTGCTATCGACGTCGCCGGGGGAGCGGCAGCCGCAGGGGTGCCGATCGGGCCCGTTGGCACCGGATAGGACGGAGGTGCGTATTGCGCAGGCGGGGCCAAAGGTGTTGCCGTAACGGGGGACCCGGTTTGCGCCACGACAGTCATCGGCCACGTTGCGGCAAGTGTGGCAGCCAGTAGCCGGAACCTCATCGGCCGGCGCGCTTTGGTGATTCCAATCCTGCGATCATTCCGGTCAGGACATCGCGTATCGCCTGCTCATCCACGCCCATCAGGATCGCGTCCTCGAACGCGTCCTGTAGCACCTGGGCGACTTCGGCGTGGTTCTCGGCCAGCATGCGCAGCTTCTCCCGGCAACCCACGGCGTTGCCATCCAGGCCGGGCCACTTGGTGGGTGGCGGTGGGATCATTTGGGCGCAGCGGCCGCGCCGCCCGGCGCGGCGTTGGAGCCGTCGGCCGCGCCGCCGCTGGCCGAGTCGGTGCCGCCGGCAGGCTTCATGCTGGTCACGCTGAATATGAACTTGCCCAGGAGTTGCTCCAGGCTAATCGATCCCTGGGTGATGGTGATGGTCTGGCCGGGTTTCAACATCGTCTCGTCGCCCCCGGGCACCAGCGCCAGGAATTTGCCGCCCAGCAAGCTCTCGCTGGTGATCTCGGCACTGCTGTCCTTGGGCAGCTTGATGTCGTTGCGCACCGACAGCCCGACCACAGCCTGAAAGCTCTGGGGATCGAGCTGCGTTTCGGTGACACTGCCGACCTTGACGCCGGCGATGCGCACGTCGGAGCCGACCGCCAGCCCGTCAATATGATCGAACTTCGCGTACAATCCATACCCGATCGCGGTGCTGCGACCGGAATGTGCGATGGCATAGACCAGGAAGCCGGCGGCGACGAGCAGCACGGCGGCTCCGGTCAGCATCTCGGCGATGCTGCGGCGAGGCATGGGGGGCGCCCTGCTAAGAGCCGGGTGTCCAGGATTCGTAGTCGCCGGTCGCGCGGGCCCTCTGGCCGCCCTGGTAGTCGTGGCCCGCCGGGCGGTAGCTCGCAGGCGTGCCGGTTGCGTTCGGCAAATGCGGTTTCTGCCACGGACGCCGATCGGTGTCCGGCAGCGGGGCGGCAGTGGTATAGTGCAGCCAGGAATGCCACTCGGGTGGCACGAGGCTGGCCTCGGGCGCGCCGACATACGCCACCCAGCGGCGCGTGCGCCGGCTCCCGGGCCGCGGCTTGCGATCCTCGTAATAGATGTTGCCCGCAGCATCCGAACCGACTTGGCGGCCGTGGAGCTTGGTGAACAGCCAGGTGCCGATATTCATGGCGATGCATATACGCAGCCGTGACGCTTTGGTCCACCGCCGACCTGGTGGAACGTTGCGGTGTCGTCTGATCCTCGCAGGTTCATGATATGTCCTGAAATATTCACCGCTTCTCGGTTTTTGTCTGAGGAATCTGTCCACAGGATTTTGTGCCTGCATAGGGAAATGACCGCAAAATATGCTCGCGAGTCATGTGCGGACACGATAAAGTCGAACACATGAAGAACCATCGCTCGTGGCAAGGCGTACGTATGCGGCGGATCGAAGTCGGTGTCGATCCGGACGAACCGGTGCGGGCGGTGACGCTGCCCGCCGCCTGGGAGGATGCCGCTGCCGCGGCCCTCGCCACTCTGGCCCCGCCCTACGGACCGGTCACGCTGGCAGGCGCAGCAGAGGCCTGGATAGGCCCGGTTGCGGCCCGTGCCCAGCAGATCGGGCTCACCGTTCCGCTCGGGGAGCGCCTGCACCGATTGCTGCTGCTGCGCCGCGGTGCTCCGACGGAGGAGGTATGGCAAGGCCGTGCCGCCGATGCGCCCGGCTTCGTGCTGAACCTGCCAGCTTTCCTTGATGGCTCTGGCGCGTTCGACGCTGCTGATTTCGCCGAGGCCGCCGAAACCGCCGTGCTGACCCTCAGCGTGGCCGCCCCCGGTATTCGCCAGATATTTGTCGGCATGGCCGACCTCGCCGGGCTGCTGGCCGCCAGTGGTATCGACTACGGATCAGAGGATGCCCGTGACATCGCCCGGACCCTTGCGGCGATTCTGCGCGGACGTGCCGATGTGGCATCCGCACTGGCTTGCGCAGCGGTGGGTGGCGCGCGGGAGCACCCGATCGAGCGGTGCGGCGCTAACTGGCCGATGCTACCGGCGCGCTGTGTGGTCCCCGGCCTGGCCGAGGCTGCCCATGCGGCACATTCCGCAGCCCTCGCGTCCGGGCCGCGATTGCATGCGACCACCACTGCCATCGCGCCGCCCGGTCCGGCCGAGGCTCTGCTCGGCGTCGAAACCGGTGGCATCGCGCCCAGTTTCTCGCCGCTGGCTGCGGGCGGCGGGCTGTCGCGTTCAGCGCGCGCCTGGTTGGCGGTCAGCGGCCTTGCCGCAGAAGAGGCTCTGGCTATGGTGCTGGCCGGCGGTGCGCCCTTCCCAACCGCAACCATTGAAGCGCATGCGGCCATGCATGATGCCGTGGCAGCTTTCCTACACGCCATGCCGGCGCGTCCGGCGAGCCTGCCTGCGGCCCCGCCCGTGCCCCGCCGTCGCGATCTGCCAGCCCGCCGCGCCGGTTATACCCAGAAAGCCGCGGTGGGCGGCCATAAGCTGTACCTGCGCACCGGCGAATACAACACTGGGGAGTTGGGCGAGATTTTCATCGGCCTACAGAAGGAGGGGGCGGCGTTTCGAGGCCTGATGGATAATTTTGCCCTGGCCGTCAGCCTGGGTCTCCAGCACGGCGTGCCGCTCGACAGCTTCGTTGAGGCGTTTACCTTCACCCGCTTCGGCCCAGCTGGTGCGGTCGAGGGTGATCCGGCGGTGGACGGTGCGACCTCGTTGCTGGATTACGTGTTCCGCCACCTCGCAGTGAACTACCTCGGCAGGCGCGACATCGCGCCTGCGGAAGTCGAGGAAGCCGATACCGTTGGCAACGGCCCACGCGACCATGCGCCGCTTCTGCCACTCGACCTGCCGGCCGAAGCCTCGCCTCGCGCTCGTCGTCGTGGCTTCCGGGTGGTTCCAGGGAGCGCGCGCGCCGGCTAGCATCGACGCTGCAATACCAGGAGTCTCCAGAATGGCCGGTCGTATCGAGGCGAAGCTTGCCGAACTCGGCATCACCCTGCCGACGCCAATGGCGCCGATCGCCAACTACGTGCCCTACGTCGTAACCGGCAACCTCGTCGTCGTGTCCGGCCAGGTGCCTGCTATCGATGGTAAGATCGCGATCACCGGCAAGGTCGGCTGGAGCGTCTCGGTCGAAAAAGCCAAAGAAGCCGCACGGCTCTGCTTCATCAATTTGCTCGTCCACCTCAAGGCGGCTTGTGGCGGCGACCTCGACCGGGTGACGCGGGTGGTGCGGCTGGGCGGCTTCATCGCCTCCCCGTCGGAGTTCACCCAGCAGGCGCTGGTGATGAACGGCGCCTCCGACCTGGCAGTAGCGGTATTCGGCGAGGCCGGGCGGCATGCCCGCAGCACGATCGGTGTGCCATCGCTGCCCGCCGATGCCGCCGTAGAGGTAGAGGGAATATTCGAAATCGCGTAACCTGCCGGCATGCCGGACGGCTCCGCCACGCTAACCCTGACCCTGCATGCCGCGATCGCCGAGATCGATGCCGACGCATGGGACGCCTGTGCGGGGCACGACAACCCGTTCGTTAGCCACGCCTTCCTGAGCGCGCTGGAAGACAGCGGGTCGGCCAACGCCCGCACGGGTTGGCTGCCGCAGCACGCGGCTTTGCGGGCCGAGGACGGTCATCTGGTCGCGGTCGCGCCAATGTACGCCAAGTCGCACAGCTATGGTGAGTACGTATTCGACCACGGCTGGGCCAATGCGCTCGATCGGGCCGGCGGGTCATACTACCCAAAGCTGCAGGTAGCTGCCCCGTTCAGCCCGGTACCCGGCCCGCGCCTGCTGCGTCGGCCGGATGCCCGGGTGCCGATCAGCGTGGTCTCCGACGCACTCCAGCAGGCGTGTCGGTCGCACGATTTGTCCTCGGTGCACGTTACGTTCTGCACCGAGGAGGAATGGCAGGGCCTCGGGGAGGCTGGCTGGCTGCAGCGCATCGGCATGCAGTTCCATTGGGAGAACCGCGGCTATAGCAGCTTCGACGACTTCCTGGCCGATCTTTCGTCGCGCAAAAGGAAGGTATTGCGGCGGGAACGGCGGGACGCCAACGCTGCGGGCCTGACCTTCCACGCGCTGTCCGGCGCCGACATAACCGAGGCACACTGGGACGCGTTCTATCGTTTCTACCAGTCGACTGTGGACCGTAAATGGGGCTCTGCGTACCTGACCCGACGTTTCTTCTCTTTGTTGGGCGAGCGCCTCGGGCCGCGCGTCGTGCTGATGTATGCAGAGAATTCCGGCAAGCCCGTGGCCGGCGCGCTGAACCTCGTCGGGACCGAAGCGCTTTATGGCCGCAACTGGGGTTGTCGCGGCGATTGGCCATTTCTGCATTTTGAACTCTGCTATTACCGCGCCATCGACTGGGCAGTTGTGCACGGGCTGCGTCGCGTCGAAGCTGGTGCCCAGGGCCGCCACAAGATCCAGCGTGGCTACATGCCGCACCCCACGTATTCGGCCCACTGGATTGCCCATTCCGGCCTACGCCGCGCAGTGGCGAATTTCCTTCAAGAGGAGCGGCCCGCTATCCAGGCCGAAATGGCGGAACTGGCTACCGAATCACCGTTCCGCAAGGACGGCGACGGGTAGCCCGTCAGTGAAGTTGACCCGCCTTAGTGGAGCCATCCGGGCTTTCACAGGAGGCTCATGAAATGCCCAGGGCCTGGCCGCCCTATTCTCCTGAGTTCCGTCGCCAGATAGTCGATCTGGTCCGTGCTGGCCGCGGTCCGGAGGGTCTGGCCTGCGAGTTCGAACTGGCTTGCAGTCGATCCGCAACGCCACGAATTCCTGTGTATGCGCCTCCAGGCACGCATGATAGGCCCAGACGTTTTTGGAGCCGACGCGCTCCATGCGCAGCGTCAAGCGCCGGCGTAAGTTGGTGCGCTTAAGGCCGCGGAAATCGACCCCGTGGCCTTCCTGGAGGCAGCGGATCAGGCCCTCGAAGGCCGCGTTTTGGGGCTCCTGCGTCACGCCGATGCGCCTTTGGTGGGCGCAAGGTTCGCAGTCGCGATAGGGCTGGCAAGGCGGGATGCGCGGGCTTGACGGCGGCCGAACGGACGGGACGATAGGGATGTCCACAAGCGGACCCAGGGAAGGCAGCGAAGAGATGGATTTCACCGGCAGGGTCGCCCTCGTCACGGGCGGTGGAGGCGGCATCGGCCGCGCGGCGGCCATTGGCTTCGCACGGCGCGGTGCGCGCGTGATGGTGGTCGACCACAACGTCGAGACCGGCCAGGGCACCGCCGATGTTGTGGTCCAGCACGGCGGGGACGTGCGGTTCCATCGTGCGGATGTCACGCGTTCGGCGGCCGTGCAGGACTATGTAAAGGCGACACTGGACGCCTATGGCCGCATCGACTGCTTCTTTAACAATGCCGGCATCGAGGGCAAGGTGATGCCGACCCAGGACTATGATGAGGCGGTGTTCGACGAGGTCATCGCCGTCAACCTGAAAGGTGTGTTTCTTGGCCTGCGCCATGTGCTGCCGGTCATGATCGCCCAGGGATCGGGTACGGTCGTCAACACCGCCTCGGTCGCCGGGCTGTTCGGCGGTCCTGGTATGCCTGCCTACGTTGCCTCCAAGCACGGCGTGCTCGGTCTCACCAAGGTGGCCTCGACCGACGTGGCCGGGTTGGGTGTGCGGGTGAACGCGGTGTGCCCCGGCCCGGTGGAGACCCGCATGATGCGCTCGCTGGAATCGCAGCGGAATCCGAACGAGCCGGAATCCGCTCACAAGGCGTACAGCGCCAGCACGCCGACGGGTCGCTACGCGCTGCCCGAGGAAGTGGCCAATGTCGTGCTGTATCTCTGCTCCGACCTCTCCGGCGACGTGACCGGTACGCAGATCGTAATCGACGGCGGTCGTTCCGGATCCGGAGGGGCAATCGCGACTCGGCGCTGACCTGACGGTACTCATCCGGCGACAACCGCTGACGCGGGGGGCCAGGTCCCCGCCGAGCAAACAATCGGAGGAAACCAAGCATGAACGATGTTACGATTCTGGCGATCGGCCTCGGCTTTCCGGAAGGTCCCGTGGCGATGCCGGACGGATCCGTGGTGCTGACCGAGATCCGCAACAATCGCTGCTCACGCGTGGCGCCGGACGGAACGGTGTCATTGTTCTCGGCCGCGGGTGGCGGGCCGAACGGGCTGGCGGTCGGTCCGGACGGGGCATTCTACTTGTGCAATAACGGTGGCAGCCGCTACGTCGAGGGCAGCTCGATGGGGCAGGGGCCGCACCCGGACTACAAGTTCGGCTCGATCCAGCGCATTGACCCGACGACCGGCGCGGCAACGCTGCTTTACAACGAGGTCGGCGGCAACAAACTGTCGGCACCGAACGACCTTGTGTTCGACGTGCACGGCGGGTTCTATTTCACTGATCTCGGCAAGCGCTACGCCAGGCATCGCGACCATGGCGGATTGTATTACGCGCTGCCCGATGGCTCGAAGGTGACGGAGATCGCCTACCCGATCCTCAGCCCTAACGGCTGCGGCCTGTCGCCCGATGGGAACACGCTCTATGCTGCCGACACCGAGGGCGCGCGGCTTTGGGCGTTCGAGATCGAGGCGCCGGGTGTCCTGCGCAAGCCGCAGCCGCACGCGCACCACAGCGGGCGGGTGCTCTGCGGCCTGCCTGGCAATGCGCGCTTCGACAGCCTTGCGGTGATGGCAAGCGGCAACATCGCGGTGGCAACGCTCACCACCGGCCACATCACGGAGATTTCGCCAGGCGGGGAGATCGTGCGAGCGGTGAAAATGCCCGACATCTACCCCACCAATATCTGTTTCGGCGGGGCTGACATGCGCACCGCCTATATCACTCTGTCGGACAGCGGGCGGCTGGGGATGATGCAGTGGCCGGAGCCGGGGCTAAAACTCAATTTCGGTTGAAACTCCGGAACTTTCGGGCGCTGCATGCGTTCTCGTTGGCCTTTGTCCAGCCGGAACCATCAGGAGAGCCCGAATGAGCGACCGATTTGAAGGAACCGCCCGCGAGATGGGTGGCCACGTGCAGGAGACGGTCGGCAAGATGACCGGCGATACCAAGACCCAGGCCGATGGCCTGTACAACCAGGCCGCCGGACAGGCGCAGCAGACGGTGGCGCAGGTCAGTGACGTGATCAAGGCGCAGCCGATTGCCGCGGTGGTGATTGCGGTCGGCCTCGGCTACATCCTTGGCCGCCTGACGGCGTGACTGAGACGTGGGGGGGCTGCGGCCCCCCTTTGCTGTTATGCGTCCATCGATCCTGCTGCTTCAGGAGTTGCCATGCCGCCCGCAATCCTGCGATCTCGTATCAGTGAAGGCTCCTCCGGTTCGCTGGGAGCCACCTGGGACGGGCTGGGTGTGAACTTCGCGCTGTTCTCGGCCAACGCCACCAAGGTCGAGCTCTGCCTGTTCGATGAGAGCGGCACCACCGAGACGGAGCGGATCGAACTGCCAGAATACACCAACGAGGTCTGGCACGGTTACTTGCCCGATGCGCGGCCTGGCACCACCTATGGCTACCGCGTCTACGGCCCCTTTGAGCCGGAAGCGGGGCATCGTTTCAATCCCAACAAGCTCGTGCTCGATCCGTACGCCAAGGCGCATGTCGGCAAGCTGGAATGGGACCACGCCTGCTTCGGCTACACGATCGGTGCCGAGGGCGACGACCTGACCTTCGATGAGCGCGACAGCGCGCCGTTCATGCCCAAGGGCCGCGTGATCGATCCTGCCTTCACCTGGGGCCGCGAGCGGCCGCCCTCGGTGCCGTGGGACCGCACCATCGTCTACGAGGCGCATGTGCGCGGCTACACCAGGCTGCACCCACTGGTCCCCGAACAGATGCGCGGCACCTTCGCGGGCCTCGGGCGCAAGGAAGTCGTCGACTATATTCGGTCGCTGGGCGTCACGTCGGTCGAGCTTTTGCCGATCCACGCCCTCATCAACGACAGCTACCTGCTGGACAAGGGCCTCACCAACTATTGGGGCTACAACACGATCGGCTTCTTCGCCCCCGATCCGCGCTACGCCGCGGTGCCGGACTTCGTGTTTGCCGAGTTCAAGGAAATGGTGGCCCGCCTGCACGATGCCGGCCTCGAGGTCATCCTCGACGTGGTCTACAACCACACCGCGGAAGGCAATGAGCGCGGTCCGACGCTGTCGTTCAAGGGCATCGACAACGCGTCGTACTACCGGCTGATGCCGGGCGAGCCGCGCTACTACATCAACGACACCGGCACCGGGAACACGCTCAACATGAGCCATCCGCGCGTGCTGCAGATGGTGACCGACAGCTTGCGCTAGTGGGTCACCGAGATGCATGTCGATGGCTTCCGCTTCGACCTCGGCACCATCCTGGCACGCGAGACCTACGGCTTCGACGAAGGCCACGGCTTCCTGGACAGCTGCCTGCAGGACCCCGTGCTGTCGACCGTCAAGCTGATTGCGGAACCGTGGGATATCGGGCCTGGCGGATACCAGGTGGGACGCTTCCCGCCTGGCTGGGCCGAATGGAACGACAAGTTCCGCGACACCGTGCGCAGCTACTGGAAGGGTGACGAGGGCAAGCTGCCGGAACTCGCAACCCGGATCGCGGCGTCGGCAGACTGCTTCAACCTCCGCGGGCGCAAGCCCTGGGCAAGCGTCAACTTCATCACCGCGCATGACGGCTTCACGCTGCACGACCTCGTTTCGTACAACGAGAAGCACAACGAAGCGAACGGTGAGGACGGACGTGACGGCCATTCCGACAACATCTCCTGGAACCATGGCGCGGAAGGTCCGACCGACGATCCCGAGATCATTGCGCTGCGCGAGCGCCAGAAGCGCAACCTGCTCGCGACGCTGCTGCTTGCTCAGGGCACGCCGATGCTGTTGGCCGGCGACGAGTTCGGCCGCACCCAGCAGGGCAACAACAACGCCTATTGCCAGGACAACGAGATCAGCTGGGTGAACTGGGAATTCGGCGAGCGCGAGGTCGAGCTTGCGGAATTCGTCCGCAAGGTGATTGCGCTGCGCCGTTCGTTCCCGATCCTGCGCCGCTCGCGCTTCCTGACCGGCGAGTACAACGCCGATCTCGACGTGAAGGACGTGCGCTGGCTGACCCCGGCCGCGACCGATATGGAGCCGGAGCAGTGGCAGGACGGCCACGCTCGCTGCTTCGGCATGCTGATGGACGGGCGCGCGCAGGCCAGTGGCATCAAGCGGCCGGCGATGGACTCGACGGCGCTGCTGGTGCTGAACGCCCACCACGACGTGGTGAAGTTCATCCTGCCGGAGGTGGTCGGCGGCTATGTCTGGAGCTGCCTGCTCGACACCAACGTACCCGATGATGACGGCGGCGAAAGCTTCGAGACCGGCGAGGACTACCTGGTGACCGGCCGTTCGGTCGTGTTGTTCGCATTGGAGCCGGAAGGCCAGCGCTCCGTCGCACTCGGGCGCGCGCGGGAGGCGTTCCGGCGCATGGCGGAGCAGCCGATCCCTGTCGCAAACCCGGAAAGCGGACCGGAGGCGGAGCGGGCGCTGGCGAAGTGATCGAACCCTCCGCCGCGTTGGAGGAACGACAGTGAACAAGACGCCAAACACCGTCGCGCAGAACGTCGAGATCGTCTCCTGCGGCTGGAGGGTGCGGCGCTACAACGCCGCTGGTGCAGGCGCTCGATTCCAAGTTGAACCAGGCTGGCTGACCCGCGTTCCGGCCGGTCGCAACGCCAGCAGGAGAGCCACGATGTCCAATGGGGTCGCTTCGGCCAACACTAGGTTGCCGCTGAGCGGTCAGCCTTCGATGGCCTGGCACGCCTCCGATCCGCCGCGGCCGCCGCCTCAGCCGTCCGAGGTGCCGGATCCGGATGCGCCGGTGCCGGTGGAGGAGCCGCCGTCGCCAATTCCCATCCCGCGCGACGTGCCGCCCGAACCGTTGCGGGCCTGAGCGCAACAGGCAATCCGCTGCGGCGGATCGAAGACCCTGTTGGCGTCCGACGAGCCCATCGACCTCGCCGCCGTGCTGATGCCGACAATGATTGATCCGGCGGCGCTCGACCGTGTGACGGCGACGCTGCAAGCTGCCTCGCCGGTGCCCGGTGCGACCTGGACGGTGAGCGCCACGACCTGACGCGGATTGCGGGCCGAACCTGCGTCCTTGATAGTCCGGCGACATCCACGGGGAGGCGGGAATGAAGACCATCCGGATCGGGTCCGGGGCCGGCTACTCGGGCGATCGCATCGAGCCTGCGCTCGAACTTGCGGAACACGGCGACATCCAGTACCTCGGCTTCGAGTGTTTGGCCGAACGCACGATCGCGCTCGCCCAGCATGCGCGGTTGAACGAGCCGGGTGGTGGCTACGACCCATTGCTGACCGCGCGGATGGAAGCGGTACTGGCGGTCTGTGCGGGCCGCGGCATCCGCATCGTGACTAATATGGGTGCTGCCAATCCCCTCGGCGCCGCCAGGGAGATTGCGCGGATCGCACGCCGCCGCGGTCTGGCCGGTCTACGCATCGCGGCCGTCACTGGCGACGACGTGCTGCAACAGGTTACTGCCGGCGATTTCGCCCTGCTGGAGCGTCCCGGCACCGTTGCGTCGCTGACTGGGCCGGTAATCTCGGCCAATGCGTACCTGGGTGTCGAACCGATCGTTGAGGCGCTGCGTGGCGATGCAGACGTCGTGGTGACCGGCCGCGTGGCCGATCCGGCGCTGTTCATGGCTCCGTTGGTCCATGAGTTCGGCTGGCCGCTCGACGATTGGGACATCCTCGGCAAAGGCACCGTCGTCGGCCACCTGCTGGAATGTGCCGGGCAGATCACAGGCGGCTATTTTGCCGATCCCGGCTACAAGGATGTCGCAGGGCTCGCGCGGTTGGGCTTTCCGCTGGCCGAGGTGCGTTCGGATGGCTCCGCCACGGTGACAAAGGTCGCGGGTTCCGGTGGGATGGTCAGTCTGCGAACCTGCAAGGAGCAACTGCTGTATGAGTTGCACGATCCCACGCGCTACTTTCAGCCCGACGTGGTGGCCGACTTTTCGGGTGTGCGGCTGGAACAGGATGGCTTCGACCGCGTCGCGGTTTCGGGCGGCAGTGGCACGGCCCGGCCCGAAACACTGAAAGTGTCGGTCGGCTACTTCGACAGTTTTATGGGCGAGGGCCAGATCTCCTACGCCGGGGCGGGCGCATTGGCCCGTGGTAAGTTGGCACTGGAGATCGTACGCGACCGGTTGAAGTTGACCGGCGTGCAGGCGTCCGAACTGCGTTTCGAGATTATTGGTGTCGACGCCTTGCATCGCGGGGGCAGTGACGCTTCGTATGGCGGGCCGCGTGGCGACAGACCCGACCCCCTCGAAATCCGCATTCGCGTCGCTGGCCGTACCGAGACGATCGCCGAGGCCGTGCGCATCGGCAACGAGGTCGAGACGCTCTACACCAATGGCCCGGCCGGCGGGGGTGGCGCCTGGAAGTCCGCGCGCCAGGTGCTGGCCGTCGTCTCCACGTTGATCCCGCGCGTGCAAATCCGCACTGCCGTGTCCTATGAGGTGGCGTAATGAAGCTGCGCGAACTGGCGCATGCCCGCACTGGTGACAAGGGCAACACGTCCAACATCTCGGTCATCGCGTACGACCCGGGGGACTTCGCATTCCTGCGCGAGCATGTGACGGCTGACCGCGTGAAGGCCCATTTCGCCGACATCGTGCGCGGGACGGTGGAGCGTTACGAATTGCCCAGCCTGGGCGCGCTGAACTTCGTGCTGCACGACACGTTGGGCGGCGGCGTCACGCGCTCCCTGTCGCTAGATGCACACGGCAAGAGCCTGAGCGGCTGCCTGCTGGAAATGGATGTGCCCGATACCCAGCATCCCAACGGAGAGGTGCGCCGATGACATTGCCGAAGACGCCATCCATGCGGCTGGACGGCAAACGCGCACTGGTGACCGGGGCCGGGCGGGGAATCGGACTGGCCGCCGCCGCTGCCCTCGCGCAGGCCGGCGCGCACGTTGTGCTGCTTGCCCGTTCGGAGAAGGAAATCGCCATCGCCGCCGCCGAAATCCGTGCCGAAGGCGGCAGCGCCGAACCGTTGGTCCTGGACGTCACCGACACTGCGGCAGTGCGCGCGGCAATCGAGGATGCGGAGCCGTTCGACGTGCTGGTGAACAATGCCGGCACAAATCGCCCTCGCTCCTTCCTGCAGGTCACCGAGGAAGATTACGACACCATCGTCGATCTGAACCAGCGCGCCGCGTTCTTCGTCGCCCAGGCGGTCGCCTTGCAGATGGTCGAGGCGAAGCGGGCCGGCTCAATCATCCACATGTCGTCCCAGATGGGCCATGTCGGCGGCGCACGGCGCACCGTCTACTGCATGAGCAAGCACGGGATCGAGGGCCTTACCAAGGCGATGGCCATCGATCTGGCACCGTATCATATCCGGGTGAACACCATCGGTCCGACCTTCATCGACACGCCGCTGACCCGCCCCTTCTGGAACGACAAGACCTTCCAGGACGACGTCCTGCGCCGCATCAAGCTCGGGCGCCTCGGGACCGTGGAGGACCTGATGGGGGCGGTGGTGTTCCTGGCGTCGGACGCAGCCGCACTGGTGACCGGGACGGCACTGGTGGTCGATGGCGGGTGGACGGCGGAATAGCACAGCCGTTACCTCGGTTCCGCCCGGCAGAGTTCTGTCACCTCGGCGGTGATCTCTTCCTGGCGCACCTGGTGCTCCAGCACCTCTAACGCAGCGCGCACTCGCTCGATGTTGCTCTTGGCAGAGACCATCGCGGCTGCCCGCGCCTCGTTCTCTGCAGCGAAGGCCAGCATGGCGGCCTCGCAGATCTCGGCAAACACGTATTCTTCGCTGAGCCGGCCCAACAGCGTGCGCGGGGGCAGCGTGGTCAAAGGCGGCTGGCCACGCAGCGCGCCCGTGAAGCGCCGGTAGTCGAACGGCAGCAGGCAGTGTGTCTTTACCTGCATCGCTCCTGCGGACCAGACCGGGAACATCAGGTCCACCCGGTCGCTGCCTTCGGTTGCGATATGCGCGGACAGTGCCTCGGAGATCCGGCTGGCAACGAGCGACACGCCGTCGATATGCGGCGCCATTGCCGTGCGCCAGAGTGGTGAAAGTCGTCGCTGCTCCGCAATTGTCGCACCACGGCTGCCGACCAGGAACACCGCCGCCCCCGCCGCCAGCGGAGTTGCCGCTTCCAGGATGCGGTCGGTGAACGCGCCGGCGAAGCCCTGTTCGGCGGTGAACAGGATCAGGACCCGCGAATGCTGGGAAATGCGGGCGTCGCCGTCCTGCGCCGGCAACAGCGGCAGCGCCCGGCCGATCGCGCCGGCAATGACCGCGGCAAAGGCACGGATGCCTGGCAGCGTCTTGCGGCTTTGTCGTGCGCGGCTGGCGGCGATGGCACGCATGGCGGTCACCACCGCCTCCAACTGGCGCACGCTTTCCAGCCGGCGCCCGACCGCTGCAAGCTGTTCGGTCATGTCTGCGCGCCTGCGAGCGCCAGCAACGCCGTTCCCAGCGCGGCGTGATCCTCCGCCGCCACGGTTGCCCCGCTGCCCAGGCGCGGCAGAAGTGCGCCCGCCTGCTGATCGAGCCACGCCGGCAGTGCGGCACGGAAACTGCCGATCTGCGCGGGCGACAGCCGGTCCAGCACGCCGTCCTGCAATGCGACGGCGAGTGCGATCTCGTCCGCCAACCGCAGCGGGGCATATTGCGGCTGCGACAGGAGTGCCCGCAGCCGCTGGCCGCGTGCCAGCCGCGCGCGGGCGTTCGGGTCCGACAACCCACCAAACCGGGTGAACAATTCCAGTTCCAGGAATTGTGCATATTCCAGCCGCAGCCGGCCGGTCAGCGCGCGCAGCGCAGGCGCCTGTGTCTTGCCGCCGACCCGGCTTACGCTGATGCCGATGTCGATCGCCGGTTTCTGCCCCTCATGGAACAGCCGTGCATTCAGCACGAGCTGGCCGTCGGTGATCGAGATCAGGTTGGTCGGGATATAGGCGCTGAGGTTGCCGGCATCGGTCTCGGCGATCGGCAGCGCGGTCAGCGAACCGCCGCCGCGTGTGGGCGACAGCCGTGCCGCCCGCTCCAGCAGGCGGGCGTGCAGGTAGAACACGTCGCCGGGGTACGCCTCCCGTCCCGGTGGCTGGTGGGTCAGCAGCGCAATCTCGCGATGCGTGGCGGCATGTTTGCTCAGGTCGTCAAGCACGATCAGCGCGTGCTGGCCCTGGTCGCGGAAATACTCGGCGATCGTCATGCCGGCGAACGGGGCGATCCATTGCAGGCCGGGCGGCGCGGCTGCGGATGCGACGACGAACACGCAGCGGTCGGGTGCCCCGTATTGCCGGATCGCGCGGATCGCACGCGCCACCGATGCGCTCTTCTGGCCCACTGCGACATAGACGCAGAGCAGGTCGCTCGCCCGCTGGTTGATGATGGTGTCGATCGCGATGGCGGTCTTGCCCGTGGCACGATCGCCGATGATCAGCTCCCGCTGGCCGCGCCCCAGGGGGAACAGCGTATCGACGGTCAGGATGCCGGTCTGTAGCGGTTCGGTAACGAGCGCGCGTTCGACGATGGCGGGAGCGGGCCGGTCCACCGGTTCGAACGCCGCGGCCGGTGGCGCATCACCGCCGTCCAGCGGGCGTCCGAGCGGGTCGACGATGCGGCCGAGGAGACCGGGGCCGACGGGGACGCGGACGACCTCACCGGTGCCGCGGACCTGATCGCCGGCCTGCACCGCATCGGGTCGATCGAGCAGCACGCAGCCGAGTTGGTCGCGCTCCAGCGTCTGGACGAAGCCGAATGGGCCTTGCGCGAAGGAGACGAGTTCGTCGAGCCGCACGTCGGGCAAGCCGGAGACCATGGCGATACCGTCGCCGGCGCTTTTGACACGGCCGAATGTCTCGACCGTGGGGCCGACCGGTGCGGCACCGGCGATCGTCAGGGAACGCTCAAGCCAACGCCGGTTCGACATGGGTGCTGTCCAAATGCAGGTCTGCGGCGATTCGGTCGAGATCGGCCCGCCAGGTGTTGCGGACGGTGCAATGCGGTCCCCGCAGCTCGATGCCGGCGATCAGGGCCGGATCGACGGTGAAGCGGAGGGCGGGGGCGTAACCGAACACCGCCTGGAGCCGGCCGGCGATATGGGCGCGGGCCTGTGGCGTCAGCGCTGCGGCACTGGCCACCTCCAGTTCGGCGCCCGGTTCGGCAAGCCCGGCCCGTTGTTCGTCCGGCAATCCGGTGAGCATGTCCTCCAGGGCAGCGACGAACGCGCCAGTGGCGGCCTCGGCCGGGATGCGCTGCAACAGGCGCATGGCGACGGCGACGGCAAGCTCGCCCGCCTGCCGTTCGAGATCGCGTTGCATCGCAATGCGCGCGCGTGCGGTGGCGGCTTCGGCCTCGGCGCGGGCTTGCGCGGCGTCGGTGGCCGCCTGTTGCAACAGGGTATCGCGATCGGCCTTCGCGGCCTCGTGCGCGGCGGCGCGGATGCGGGTCGCATCGGCCTGCGCCGCCTGCTCACGGCCGGCCAGGTCCGCGGCCCTGGCATCGAGCCCCGCCATCGCCGCGGCGGCGTCGGCCAGCGTCTTCTCGACCGCGGCGCGGCGTGCGGCGACGATGTCCACGATCGGGCGGAACAGGAAGCGACGCAACAGCCAGACCAGGACGAGGACGTTGATCGTCTGCAGCGCAAGCGTGGACCAGTCGAGGTGCATCAATGCACGAACGGGTTGGCGAACAGCAGCAGCAGCGCGATGACCAGGCAATAGATCGCCATGGTCTCGATCATCGCCAGGCCGACGAACAGCGTGCGGGACAGGGTGCCGGCGGCCTCCGGCTGACGGGCGATCGCATCCATCGCGGCGGCCACCGCGCGGCCTTCGCCCAGTGCCGGGCCGATCGCACCGAACGACACGGCCATGGCGGCACCCAGGATGCTGGCGAGTTGGATCCAGTTCATGCGTTCGGCTCCTTTGGGGCGACCGCGCCGCCGATGAACACCATCGCCAGCACGCTGAAGATGTAGGCCTGCACGGCGCCCGTCAGCAGATCGAGCGCCATCAGCGGCACCGGCACCAGCAGACCCACCAGCGACAGCACGATGCCGACGACGAACACGCCGCTCATGACGTTGCCGAACAGGCGCACCACCAGGGAGAAGGTGCGAGTGATCGTCTCCACCACGTTCAGGGGGATCATCAGGAAGCTGGGTTCGGCGAAGGTGGCCAGGTAGCCGCGCAGGCCACGGCTGCCGATGCCGAACCAGAACACCGCCACGAACACGATCAGCGCCAGCGCGGCGTCGGTCTCCAGATGCGCGGTCGGCGGCTCGATGCCGGGGATCAGCGACGACCAGTTGGCGGTCAGGATGAACAGGAACAGCGTGCCGATCAGCGGCAGGTAGGATGCCGGTTCGGCGCGCATGACATCGGCGATCTGCGCCTCGATCGCTTGCACGACCAGTTCCAGGACGCTCTGGGCGCGGGACGGATGCAGCGTCAGCCGGCGCGTGAGCAGCCAGCTTCCGCCCGCCAGCAGCAGCATGATGCCCCAGGTCACCAGCACCGGTTCGGTCACCGCGATCGGGCCGGCCTGGAACGCGACAGCCAGTGACAGGGGCGAGCCGGTCATGACGGCGCGCCCGCCAGATAGCGCACGACCCCGTGCCGCCCGATCAGCAGGCCCAGCGCGGCGAGCAGCAGCGGCAGCGCGCCGTGCAGGGCGACGGCGGTCAGCAGGCCCGTCAGCAGGGCCAGGCGCAGGACCTGGACGCCGAGCGCCTGGGCCAGGCCGTATGGCCGGACATAGAGCCGCGTGTTCCAGCGCAGCAGGCCAAAATGCACGATGCCGGCCAGCATGCCGAGGGCCAGGTAGGCGACATCGGCGATCATCGTTGCTGCATCCAGCGCCAGGCGGTCCAACAGCCGGCGGCCAGCCCCAGCAGCATCAGCGGCCCGGTCCAGAAGATGCCGGTCGCCAACTGGCGGTCGATCCAGCGGCCGATGAAGACGCCGGCGAGCGTGGGTACCACGATGGTCCAGCCCAGCACGCCGACCTGCGCCAGGTAGCGCGGGAAGGACGGATCGCCCTGTCGCAACCATTCCCTGTGCCGTTCGCGCAGCCGGCGCACCGAACCCAGCAGGCCGTCGGTGTCCTCGGTCATGGCGCGCCCACCGGTCCGGCGTGATTGGGGCGCAGGGCGGCGATGATCCGCCGCACGGCCTCGGTGTGCAGGCGCATCTCCGCCACCCGCGCCTCCCGTTCCGCGTCGGCCTCGGCGCGGAACCGCCCCAGTACGGCGTGCTCGAGCTGGTCGAGGTCGCGGCCGACCTGTGCCTGGCGGGTGGCGATGGCGACTTCGGTGCCGCCGTGCACCGTCATGACGGCGCGCCGCACCGCGCAAAAGGCTTCCCGTCCGTCGGCGTGCCGCCAGGCGACCACCGACAGCGGCAGCACGGTCAGCAGGTCGGCATGGCCTTGCAGGATGCCGAAGCCGCCGGATTCGTCCTCGGCGCGCACGCTGACGACGTCTGCATGGTCGGCGACCACGGCGGTCGGTTCGGTGATGAGCAGCCTCATGCCGCCACCCCCTGCCGCGCGGTATTGGCATCGGCGAGGCTGCCGGTCATGTAGAGCGCGTCCTCCGGCCAGTCGTCCGTCTTGCCGTCCAGGATGGCGCGGCAGCCGGCGATGGTGTCCGCCAGCCGCACGGAGCGGCCGGTCATGCCGGTGAACGCCTCGGTGACGGCGAAGGGTTGGGTCAGGAAGCGCTGCAGGCGGCGCGCCCGCTCGACGACCTGGCGGTCCTGCGCCCCCAGTTCCTCGACGCCCAGCAGGGCGATGACGTCCTGTAGTTCTCGCCAATGGGCGATCGCCTGGCGGACGTGTTCGGCGGTGTCGTAGTGCTCCGCGCCGACCGCCAGTGGATCGAGCATGGCGGAGAAGGAGGCAAGGGGATCGACCGCCGGATAGATCCCCTCCGCCGCCAGGTTGCGCGACAGCATGATCGCGCTGTCGAGATGGGAGGAGATCGCGGTCACCGCGGGATCGGTGAAATCGTCGGCCGGCACATAGACTGCCTGGATCGCGGTGATGGCGGCACCGGCTGCCGAGGCGATGCGCTCCTGCAACGCTGCCACTTCGGTGGCCAGCGTCGGCTGGTAGCCCACGCGCGACGGCAGTCGGCCCAGCGTGCCCGAGACCTCGCTGCCCGCCTGGACGAAGCGGAACACGTTGTCCATCAACAGGAGCACGTTCTGGTGCTTGCGGTCGCGGAAGTATTCGGCCTGGGTGAGCGCGGTCAGCCCGACACGCCAGCGTGCGCCGGGTGGCTCGTTCATCTGGCCATAGACGAGGACGGTGCGGCCGAGCACGCCGGAGTCCTGCATGTCGTGCAGCAACTCGTGGCCTTCGCGGGAGCGCTCGCCGATGCCGGCGAATACTGAGATGCCCTGGTAGTGCTCGACCATGGCGTGGATGAATTCCATCAGCAGCACGGTCTTGCCGACGCCGGCGCCGCCGAACATTGCGGCCTTGCCGCCCTGCGCGAGCGGCACGAGCAGGTCGATGACCTTGATACCGGTCTCGAAGATCTCGGTGGTGCCGATCTGCGCCGACAATGGCAGCGGTGGGCGGTGGATCGGCCAGCGTTCGACGGTGTCCGGCAGCGGCGGACCGAGGTCGCCGGTCTCCCCCAGCACGTTCAGCAGGCGGCCCAGCACGGCGTCGCCCACCGGCACGGTGATCGGGCCGCCGGTGGCGCGGGCACGCGTGCCGCGACGTAGGCCGGCGGTGCCCTGCAAGGCGATGGCACGGACCGTGTTCGCGTCGAGATGGCTCTGCACTTCGGCGACGAGACTGCCGGGGCGGTCCCAGGCCACCACCAGTGCTTCCTCCAGCCGCGGCAGCGGCGGCGTGGTGAAAGCTACGTCCAGCACCGGTCCGCGCACCGCAACCACCACGCCTTCGTGGGTGGTGCCGTCCGGGCGAGGGATTGCCATTGCTGGTCTCCGGCTGAGCGCCCGTCAGGTGGGCTCGTGCACGGCCTCGGGCTGCTGCGCCACGGCCCGGATGATATCGGCGCGGCTGACGATGCCCACCAACACGCCGTCGCGAACAATCGGCACGCGCTTGATGCGGTGCTCGAACAGCAGATCGGCGATCTCGGGCAGGGTGGTGTCTTCCTTGGCTGTCACCACGCGGCCGGTCATCAGGTCTGCCGCGCGGCGATGATCCGCCCGCATGTAGTCGATGAATTCCGGCGCGAGCTTCTCACCTTCGGCCAGCAGGTTGAGCCACCAGTCGCGGCGTAGCGCATGCTTTTTCCCGAAGGCGCGCATCAGATCGCCCTCGCTGAGCATGCCGACCACCGTGCCACCGGCTTCGCAGACTGGCACGGCACTGATCCCGTGTTTCGTCATGACACTTGCCACCTGGGCCACTGAGGCATCCGGGGGGACGGTGACCACGTTGCGGGTCATGACATCGGAAGCGTTGAGCGGCATGGTCGGAACCTCCAGCAGCCAGGATGTCTTGATGGCACGCAACTACTTTTGGGGCGGCAGTGCATTGATCTAGCGCAAGCCATGCACGCCGCTCGTCCAGCAGCCGTGCGCTGCGATCATCCGGCGGGGCGTGACCCGTCAGGGATGCGTCGGCCCGATGATGCCGACCACGATCACTGGGCAGACACGGTCACTGGGCAGATCAGCGGGCCGAGGCCGAAATGGCGGCATGCGCTGCGATATCGCATCGTGCGACCCACCACACGCCGCCGCCGGACAGCGCGAGGATCAGAATCATCATCAGGGCCAGCCATCCCCGTCGCCAGAAGCGGGGTAGCAGCGGTGCGGACGCCGGGGGAGCACGCATGAAGGTCGACGACATGATTATGCTTCTGGGTATCCCTCGCTGTGCGGGACGGCGGCATCTTCGGCGGCGACCCGAAGCTGTTCCGCGCCGGTCACTGCGATTCTCGATCGCTCGGCGCCAGGCATAGGAAACGCGGCCGGGGGAAAGGCGACCGGGGGAACCGCGCCTGGCGGTGCGGCGCCGATGCGGCGCGACGGCATACCTCCGGCATCCCCCGCTGCGACAATGAAGGATCGCCGCAGAATCGAACCTGCCGGCGACGACTCTGGCATGAGCAGCCCCATTCGCGAGCGCGCGCACGCGCTGTCGCGCAGTCTGTATCGTAGCAGCGCGGTTCGGGCCTTGACCCAAATCAAGCGTGCCCGGGAGCGAACGGCCGTTAGCGCCGGCCATGACGCGGCCCAGGGGCGTTCGCGCCCCCCCCCCGCGCCATCGGTTGCGGGCATCGTGGCCGCCCCCATATCGACGCCGGTCGTGCTGCGGGCGAGGATTTCTATGTGTCCCACAGCAGGACCTGCCTAAACCGGGCGCCGAACCCAATGGACAGGCTGCCGTACATGGACCTGAAGCAACTCGAACACTTCGTCACCGTCGCCGCGGAGCAGAACTTCACGCGCGCCGCGGTTCGGCTGCATATTGTCCAGTCCGGTCTGTCGGCATCGATCCGCTCGCTGGAGGAGGAACTTGGTGTTGCCCTGTTCATCCGAACGACCAGGCGGGTGGATCTGACGACCACCGGCCGCGCCTTCCTGGTCGAGGCCCGCCGCGTGCTGGCCGCGGCGAAGGATGCCCGGCACGTCGTTGACGAGCTCAAGGGGCTGCACCGGGGCATCCTGTCGATCGGTATGATCCAGGGGCTGTCGCCGCTGCTGGACGTCGCCGACGTGCTGGGCCGGTTTCGCACCGCCCGTCCGAACGTGGAGATCCGGGTCGTGTCCGGCGGGTCGCTGTCGCTGATCGAAGGTGTCCGGACCGGCGATCTGGACCTTGCCTTCACGCAGTTCGTCGGGTCCCTGCCGCCGGGCGTGACCGCCTGGATGCTGGCATGTGAACCTTTGGTGGCAGCCTGCGCGCCGTGGCATCCGCTTGCAGGGAAGCAGAACATTGCCCCGCGCGACCTGGTGGAGGAGACGTTCGTCGATCTGCATCCCGACTGGGGCACGCGCCAGCTGATCGACCAGGCCTTCGCGCAAAGCCGCCTGTCGCGCCGGATCGGATTCGAGGTCAGCGACCTGACGACTCAGCTGGACCTGGTCGCCCATGGCCTGGGCATTGCCCTGGTGCCACAGGCTGTCATCGCCCACCGCAACCGGGGGCAGGTCCCGCACGCACTGGGCACGGCGGAACTGGCGGAACCGGAAATCTGCTGGGAGCTTGGTGTCGTGTTCGCGCATGACGAGCAGCGTCACGCCGTCAGCGCTGTTACACGCGTGTTCCTGGATCTTCTGCGATCCTCCGTCGAGGTTTTGGAGGAAGCCGAGGCCGTCTGAGCCTCTCCCGCCGCACACGGGTACGTGATTCGGCGCGCTGCGAAGCCGAACTCTGGGTCGCAAGGAAATCGGCCACTGATCGTTCGACCTGCTGAGTATGATCAGAATAATCCGTTAGACTGCTGTATGCTGCAGTGCGATGCATCCGGCCACCCAAAAAAGGGGTCCGAGCATGGCCATGAAATGGTGGCGATCGTGACGCTTTCCAGGCGGCACGGTGGTTGCGTGCGGTCCGGTGTGCTGGCCGCATTGGGCGCAGCGTCCTGGTTGTCCGCTTCCGTCGTCGCGGCGACCGCCGCGGGTGCGCCGGCCGGCGATCCGGCCGCCGGTCGAGCGGCGTTCGGCACGTGCCAGGCGTGCCATTCCACGACCCCCGGCCGGAACGGCGTCGGGCCGACCCTGGATGACGTGGTCGGACGCCAGGCGGCAACGGTCGGCGGCTACAACTACTCGCCGGCAATGCGGGCGACCCATATTACGTGGGACGGCGCGTCGTTGAACCGCTTCCTCAGCAATCCGCAATCGGTGGTGCACGGCACGAAGATGTTCGTCGCGGCACCCAATCCGACCACGCGGCAGAACATCATCGCCTACCTGGCGACCTTGAAATAATACAGCGGAGTTCCTGAGAGTCATGATCGAACTCAACGTGAACGGCGTGGTGCACCATGTCGATGCCCCATCCGACATGCCACTGCTATGGGCGCTGCGCGACCTGCTGGGGCTGCATGGCACCAAGTTCGGCTGCGGCATCGGCGCCTGCGGCGCCTGCACAGTGCATGTCGACGGCGACGCGACGCGCGCCTGCGTGACGGCGATCGGCGATGCCCAGGGCAGGCACATCGTCACCATCGAGGGTCTCCACGGCGACCATGGCGACCATCCGCTGCAACATGCCTGGAAGCAGGTCAATGTGCCGCAATGCGGCTACTGCCAACCCGGCCAGATCATGCAGGCTGCAGCCTTGCTGGCGCAGACGCCGAAGCCGACCGACCAGCAGATCGATGACGCCATGATGGGCAACATCTGTCGCTGCGGCACCTATCAGCGCATCAAGACCGCCATCAAGATGGCTGCGGGAGAGCAGGCATGATCGCCAACCTCAGCCGTCGTGGCCTGCTGGGAGCCGCCGCCGCATCCGGCCTCGTGCTGGGCTTTCGGGCCGCGGGATACCATCCGATCACCGGCGCGAAGGCGGCGCCGGCAAGTGCTTTGCTGGCGCCGAACGTCTATGTCGAAATCGAACCGACCGGGCGCGTCACCGTCGTCGTGCCGCGCTCCGAGATGGGCACCGGCATCAAGACCTCGCTCGCGCAGGCGCTGGCCGACGAGCTGGATGCGGAGTGGGGCGGGATCGTGGTCGTGCAGGCGCAGGGCGACGCCAGATACGGCGACCAGAACACCGACGGATCGCGCAGCGTCCGTCAGTTCCTGCTGCCGCTTCGCCGGGCCGGCGCAAGCGCACGCCATATGCTGGTGGCCGCTGCGGCCGAACGCTGGAAGGTGGCAGCGGCCGATTGCCATACCGAACCGGGTTTCGTCGTCGGCCCGACGGCCGGCCAGCGGCTGGGCTACGGCGCGTTGGTGGAGGCTGCCGCCCGCCAGCCGGTCCCGCCCGCCGAGGCGCTGACGCTGAAGCCTTCCAGCGCGTGGCGCTATATCGGCAAGCCGCTGCCGGTCGTGGACCTGGACGACATCGTCCACGGCAAGGCCGTCTACGGCATCGACGTGGTGCTGCCGGGGATGAAATACGCCTCGATCGAGCGTCCACCGGTCTATGGCGGCACGCTCAAGAGCTACGATGCCAAGGCTGCCCTCGCGGTGCCCGGCGTCGAGCGGGTGGTGGAGATCCCGGCAGCGCCTTTGCCGGCCGGCTTCGCGCCGCTTGGCGGCCTCGCCGTCATCGCCAACAGCACCTGGGCGGCGCAGCAGGCGCGCCAGAAGCTCACGATCGCCTGGAACGACGGACCGAACGGCAGCTTCGACAGCGCCACCTATTACAAGGCGCTGGCGACGACGGCGGGGCAGCCTGGGCGGGCGCTGCGCAACGGCGGCAATGTCGATGCGGCGCTGGCTGGTGCGGCGAAGCGGATCGCCGCGGACTATTTCGTGCCGCATTTGGCGCATGCCATGATGGAGCCCGAGGCAGCGGTCGCACGCATCGTCGACGGACAATGCGAGGTCTGGACGGCCACGCAGAACCCGCAGCAGGCACGCCAGACCGTTGCGCAAGCCATCGGCTTCGACCAGGCCCACGTTACGATCAACATCACCCTGCTGGGCGGCGGTTTCGGTCGCAAATCAAAACCGGATTACGTGGCGGAGGCGGCCTTCCTCGCCCATGCCGTCGGCGCGCCGGTCAAGGTGACCTGGACGCGCGAGGACGACATTCGCCACGAATACTTCCACGCCGCCTGCGCGCAGCACATGGAAGCGGGCTTCGATGCCGACGGCAAGGCCGTGGCCTGGCTGCATCGCAGCGTGTTTCCGTCCATCCGCAGCACGTTCTCGCCCGATGTCACCTACGGGGCGGAAGGCGAGATGGACCAGGGCGTGGTCGACATGCCGTACGACATCGCCAATGTGCGGTGCGAGAACGGACCGGCCGCGGCGCATGTGCGGATCGGATGGTATCGTTCCGTCTACAACATTCCGCACGGCTTCGCGGTCGGCTCGTTCGTCGACGAGATGGCGGTCGCCGCCGGCAAGGATCCCGTCGAGTTCATCATCGCGTTGCTTGGCGAACCGCGGATCGTCGACCTGCACGCCATGGGCGTGAACTACGGCAATTACGGTGCGTCGCTGGCGGATTATCCGATCGACACGGCGCGCCATCGCGCGGTCGTGCAGCTTGCCGCCGAACGGTCGGGGTGGGGTGCCAAGCTGCCGCCCCGGACGGGGATGGGCATCGCCGTGCATCGCAGCTTCCTGACTTACGTGGCCGCAGTGGCGCGGGTTGGCGTGGGCAGCGACGGGACCGTTGCGGTGCAGCGGATCGACCTCGCGGTCGATTGCGGCCAGGTGGTCAATCCGGACCGCGTGACGGCGCAGTTCGAAGGGGCCGCGATCATGGGCCTGGGCAACACGCTGTTCAGCTCGCTGTCCTTCAAGGAGGGCCAGGTGCAGGAGACGAATTTCGGCGATTATGCGGTGGCACGCATGGACTCGACGCCGGAGACGCATGTCCACATCGTGCCCAGCGAAGCCCCGCCGGCGGGGGTGGGGGAGCCGGGCGTGCCGCCGGCGTCGGCCGCCATCTGCAACGCCATCTACGCAGCGACGGGACGGCGCATCCGCTCCCTGCCGGTCGATCCGCGGCAGTTGACGACGTCATGAACGGGTAGCCGGCGATCGCAGCGGCGAACCAGCCGGAGGCAGACGCAGTCGGCGTCGCGCCGAACTGCCGCTGCGTCGTCCCCGGCTTCTGAAATCACATGCTTCTCAGGACGTTCTTGAAGAACCGACCACCGCGCATGATCGCTGCCATGTGGCTGCCCTGGTCCTGCAGGACGCTCAGGTCGCGATAGGGATCGCCTGCCACGACCAGCAGGTCGGCATAGCTGCCGGGCGCGAGCACGCCGATCTCGCCTTCCATCCTGCAAAGCCGCGCGCCCATCTGCGTGGCGGCGAACAGGATTTCGTGTGCCGGCAGCACGCGGGAGCGGATTTCGAACTCCATCGACTGGTATTTGTGCAGGCCGCCGAGCAGGTCGGAGCCATAGGCCATCGGCAGGCCGGCACGCCGCATGATGTCCAGTGATTCCAGGCCGGCCTTTCGAACAGTCTCGATCTTGGCGACGGATTCCAGTTTCAGGCCGAGCGCGGCGCCTTCCAGGGCGAGGCCTTCGTAGGCGGCAAGGGTCGGGATCGCGACCGCGCCGGCCTTTACCGCAAGCTCTGCCGTGGGGGACTGGATCAGGTTGCAGTGTTCCAGCGAGTGCACGCCGCATTCGACCGCGCGGCGGATCGCCTGGTCAGTATAGAGGTGGGCGGACACGTAGAAGCCGGCGTTCTCCGCCTCCTCCACCGCCGCGCGGATTTCGTCGCGGGAGAAACCAAGTGCGTGGATCGGATCGTTGGGTGAGGCGACGCCGCCATTGGCCATGATCTTGATGAACTGCGCTCCGGCCTTGATCTCTTCCCGTGAGGCACGGCGGATGGCATCGACGCCATCGACCAGCCGGCCGAGGGATCCGACGCGGCCGCCGAAATCGGGGCGGTCGTCGAACCGGCCGCGCACGTCGGTGTGGCCGCCGGTCTGGCCCAGCGCCTTGCCGCAGATGACCAGGCGCGGACCGTCGATCAGGCCTTCCTCGACGCCCGCGACAAGGCCGGCATCCGCGCCGCCCAGGTCGCGTACCGTCGTGAAGCCGCGCATCAGCATCGCGTTCATCACCCGCGAGGCCCGCAAGGTCGCCAGCGAGGACGGCTGCGCGGCGTTGGCGGCCAGGTCGACCATGGCGGCGATGACATGCACATGCGAGTCCACCAGGCCCGGCATCAGGGTCTTGCCCTCCAGGTCGATGCGCGTCGCGCTCGCGGACCGGATCGGGCGTTCGGAGACTTCCTTGACCCGGTCGTCCTCGACCAGCACGTCGATGCCGTCGAGCAACTCCGTCCGGTCGGGATCGAGGAAACGGCCGCCGGTGAACAGATAGGATGTCATGGCTCTCTCTCCGAATATGTCAGGCAGAGTGTGCAACGCGTCGCATGAAGCGGCCAGGGTCGAACGGATGCAGGTCGATGCCGGGCGGTTCGTCGGCCACCAGTGCCGCCACGATCCGCGCGCTGACGGCGGCCAGCGTCAGCCCGAGATGCTGATGCCCTGCCGCAACGACCAGGTTGGCGATGCCGGGCGCACGGCCGAGCGCGGGCAGGTAGTCCGGCAGGGTCGGCCGGTCGCCTTGCCAGCGCGATGTCGTTTCGATTTGCGTTGCGAACAGCTGCCGCACATGCGCGGCCAGGATATCGGCGCGCGCCCAGTCGGGGGCCCGCCCCGCGGCGCCGAGCTCCACCGTCCCGGCCAGGCGGATGCCGTGCTCCATGGGCGTCAGGACGAAGCCGCGCTCGTTGAATGTTGTCGGCAGCGGCACCGGCAATGCGCCGATCGCCAGCATCGCGTGGTAGCCCCGTTCGGCCGTCAGCGGCAGCGACACGCCGAGCTGCCGCCCGAGCGCCGCGCTGGCAAGTCCCGCGGTGAGCACGACCGCATCGACCGGGTGCTCGCCGTGTGGCGTGGCCAGCGCTGCGATTTGGGCCCCGTCACGTTGGAAGCCGGTGACCGGTGCCGGGACGATCTCTCCGCCGTCGGCCGCGAAACGGTCTGCCAGTGCCTGCACGAGCCGGAACGGATCGACCACATGCGCTGCCTGCGGGTACAGCCGCCCGGAAGCGGGCGTGATGGCCAGGGCAGGGAGGTGCTGCATGACCTCGGCGGCGGTCAGGTCCTGGAACGTCATGCCGTGGGCCGCCAGGATGCGGCCCTCGGCGGCAGCGGCGGCGGCGCCCGCCGGCGTCTCCATCACGTTCAGCGCGCCCTCCTGGCGCAACATGGCCGAAAGGCCGGACGCAAGCAGCTCCGCCTGCCAATCCTGCAGTGCCGTGGCCAGAAGAGCCGTCAGCGCTGCCGTTCCGGCCGACACGCGCATCGGCCGCGCCGCCAGGGCGAAGCGCGCCAGCCAGGGCGACAATGCGGGCAGGCCACGCCAGCGCAGGATCAGCGGCCCCAGAGGATCGGTGAGCATGCGCGGCGCCGCGGCCAGCACGTCCGGACGCGCCAGCGGGCGCACATGGTCGAGCGCGATATGGCCGGCATTGCCGGACGAGCACAGCGCGCCGGGCGGCTCTGGATCGAACAGCACCACGCGCCGCCCGGCACGCTGCAGGGCGCGCGCACACGCCACGCCCAGCACGCCGGCGCCGATGACCGCGACCGCATCGGCCATGCCGCGCGGCCCGCTCAGACGACGAAGCCCGCGCGCAGGGGATCGCGCTCGTTCACGAAGATCGTGTTGATCCCGTGCATGCGTGCCCAGCCGGAGATGCTGGGAATGATCGCCGCGTGGTTGCCGACCTTCGCCGTTGCCTCGACACGGCCGTCGAACAGCGTACCGATGATGCTCTCGTGGATGAACTCGCTGCCCTCCGACAGCGCACCGCGCGCGGCGAGCTGCGCCATGCGGGCCGAGGTCCCGGTTCCGCATGGGGACCGGTCCACCGCGCGGTCGCCGTAGAACACCGCATTGCGGGCGTGGGCGCGCCTGTCGCGTGGCTTGCCGGTCCACATGATGTGGCTGACGCCGCGGATCGTCTTGTCCTCGGGGTGCACCACCTCGATCGCCTGGTTGACCTGGCGCCGCAGTTCGCCGCTGTAGCGCAGGACATGATCGGCCGAGAGGTCCTCCAGCCCGTCATAGCCGGGCTGCGGCTCGATGATGGCGTAGAAGTTCCCGCCATAGGCGATGTCCACGCGCAATGGCCCAAGGCCGGGCAGGTCGACCGGCACGTCGGTGTGGGCGAGGTAGGATGCGATGTTGCGGATGCGGACGCTGTCGATATGCTCGCCGCGGCGTTCATAGGTGGCGACGACCCGCCCGGCGGGGGCATCGAGGCGCAGTTCGCCCTCGACCGCCGGGCGCGCGAGGCCGTTCTCCAGCGCCATCGTCACCGAACCGATCGTGCCGTGGCCGCACATCGGCAGCGCGCCGGAGACCTCGATGAACAGGATCGCCACGTCGCAATCCTTGCGCGTCGGCGCGTAGAGGATCGAGCCGGACATCACCGCGTGGCCGCGCGGCTCGAACATCAGTGCGCGGCGGACCCAGTCGTGGTGCTGGATGAAGTCCTGCCGCTTCTCGCTCATGGTTGCCCCGCGCAGGAAGGGCGCGCCACCGGTGACGAGGCGCACCGGATTGCCGCAGGTGTGGCCATCGAGGCAGGTGAAGGTGTGGTTGCCCGGCGGCACAGGCATCATCGGACCCTGCATCAGCCGGCCATTCCCGTCGGGAAAGGCGGCAGCGGCCGCGTGGCGCGCATGATCATGCGGGGACGTCCTCCTTCCGGGGCAATGCGTCAGGCACGGTAGCGGCGCGGGATCAGCATGTTCGCGAACACGGTCAGCAGCAGCGTCGTGCCCATCAGGATGAACGCCAGCGCGGCGGCGAACGGCCAGTTGTTGTTGGTGCCAAATTCCCAGTACAGCAGCGGCGCCATCATCTGGAAGCGCGGGCCGCCAAGCAGGACTGGTGTCGCATAGGCGTTCATCGAGAGGATGAAGCACATGACGGCGGCAATCGCGACACCCGGCAGCACCAGCGGCCACACAACCCGCCAAAATGCCCGGACCGGCGGCGCGCCAAGGGCCTGCGCCGCCTGCTCCAGCTGGACGTCGACGCGGTCGAACACGCTCTGCATCGTCAGGACGAGGTAGGGCAGGTTGAACGACACGATGCCGACGATCACCGCGGTCGGGGTGAACATCAGGTCCAGCCTGGTGGCGAACAGCCGGGTCGTGGCGATGTCCATCAGGCCGCCGCGCGCCAGCAGGATCATCCAGCCGACGGTGCGCACGGTGCTGCCGATGAACAGCGGCAGGATGACGCCCAGCATGCACACGCCCTTCCAGCGCGGCGCCATGCGCGCCAGCCGCCACGCCAGCGGCAGGCCGAACAGCACGCAGAGCAGGGTGCTCAGCACCGCAACCCCGATCGTGGTGCGCATCACGCCGAGGTAGAACGTGTCGGTAAAGAAACGCAGGTAGTTCTCGGGCGTCACGGCCTCGATCATCAGGTCGGTGGCGCTGTAGCGGTTGGCGCTGTAACGGGCGAGCAGCAGCAGCGGCGCGACCATCGTCACCAGCACGACGCAGGTCGCCGGCCCGAGGAACGCCCCCGCCGCCAGTCCCTGGGCGGTCCTGCTGCGGCGCCCTGCGGCGATATCAGCCCCCATCACCGCTCAGCCGTGCTGGATGGTCTTCTTCCACCACTCCGCCAGCTCGGGCTGCATCTTCGAGACATAGGCCAGATCCGGCGGGATCAGCTTCGGCGCCGGATCGGGCAGCGCGAGCTGCTCCGCGACCTTGCCCGACAGGCCGGCATTGTCGATCGTCGGCAAATAGCCCATGTGTTCGGCGAAGCCCTGCTGCGCCGAAGGTTCCAGCATGGCGTTGATGTATTTGTAGGCGCCTTCCTTGTTGGGCGCATTCTTTGGCACCACCATGCCGGAGATGTAGACGACGCAACCCTCCTTCGGGAACGAGGCCTTCACCGGGATGCCGGCGTTCTGCCACATCACCACGCGGGCGAGCCACATCAGTCCGACATTCAGCTCGCCGGACTTGTAGGGCGGGCCGGCGGAGTCCGTCGTCGGGTACAGCTTCAACCCGTTGGCGTTCAGCTTGACCAGCAGGTCCTTGGCCTTGTCCATGTCGCTGGTCGTGCCGCTGGCGTAGATCGAGGCGGCCATCATGGCATAGATGTAGTTGATGTCCGGGAAGCCGACCTTGCCGGCGTATTTCGGGTCCATCAGCCCCTCGAAGGAAGTCGGCGGTTCGGGCACCCGTTCCGGATTGTAGATGATCACCTGCGGGCTGTAGATATGCGGCGCGAAGGTCGCCGTCCCGAGGTTCGGCAGCGCGTGCTTCAGGTTGGGGACCTTGGTGGCGTCCAGTTCCTCCAGCAGCCCCATCTCGGCCAGCTGGTAGCTGGCCACGGCCTGCACCGACACGACATCCGAGGCCCCACGCGGCAGCCGGCGCTGGGCCTGCAGCTTGGCGACGCGCGGCGCTTCGTCGCCGAGGTCCTGGACCACCTCGATGCCTTCCTTCTGCAGGATCGGCACCTCGACGTTCTCATGCAGCAGGCGCGCGTAGTCGCCGCCCCAGGTGGTCAGGACGATGCGGCTGGATTGCGCCCGTGCCGCGCTGTCGATGACCGCGGGCGCGGCCAGGGGGGCGACGATCGCCACCGCCCCGGTCAACGCCTGCCGGCGCGAGAGCAGCATGCGCCGGCGCGACCGGACTGCGTCTTTATCGTGCATTGCTTGCCACCTTGCTGATCGTCTGACTGTCATGGCCGGACCTGACGGGCGCCGGGTTGGACGCCGATCGCGGCATCACCCGGTCCGCCGCATCGAACACTCGTTCGCTCTCCGCGCCCCAGCACAGCGCCACCGCCTCGCCGGCGGCGAAACGTGCCGTGGCGGCCGGGCCGGAGGAGGCGCCGTTGACCACCACGCGCTGATCCGTTCCCACATGCACCACATGCTCGACGGCGGCGCCCAGATAGCTGGACAGCGCGACCCGCCCGACCACGCGCTCCTCGGGATGGGTGCCGGGGGGTGCCAGCACGATCCGTTCCGGGCGGACGGCGAGGGTCGCGGCCGAACTGCCGGCGGGCGGCGCATAGCGGCCCGCGAGCGCGACATCGGCGCCGCCCAGCGCCAGGACCTGGCCGTCCTGCACGCTCCCCGCCAGCAGGTTGCTGTGGCCGATGAAGCGGGCAACGAACGGGGTTGCCGGCCGCTCGTACAGATCCTCCTGCCGGCCGATCTGCTGGACGCGGCCGTCGCGCATCACCACCAGACGGTCGGCCATCGCCATCGCCTCATCCTGGTCGTGCGTGACCATGACCGCGGTCAGGCCGTTGTCACGCTGCAGGATGCGCATCTCGCGGGCGACCTCCTGGCGCAGCGCGGCGTCCAAGTTCGACAGCGGCTCGTCTAGCAGCAGCAGCCGCGGCCGGATCGCCAAAGCGCGTGCGATTGCCACGCGCTGCTGCTGGCCGCCGGATAGTTGCCGCGGCAACCGGTCGGCCAACCCCTCCAGCCGTACCAGGCGCAGCATCTCGGCCACCCGCGCATCGCGTTCGGCGCGTCCCTGCCGGCGCATCTCCAGGCCGAACGCGACGTTGCGCGCGACCGACAGATGCGGGAACAGCGCGTAGCTCTGGAACACGATCCCCATCTCCCGGCGATACGGCGGCAACATGCGGATGCTGTGCCCGTCCACCAGGATATCGCCGCCGCTGGGCTCCACGAACCCCGTCACCATGCGTAACGTCGTGGTCTTGCCGCAGCCGGAGGGGCCCAGCAGCACCACCATCTCCCCGGGGGCGACGTCGAGGGAGACGCGGTCGACCGCGACGGCCGGCCCGTACTGCTTGCTCAGGTCGCGCAATTGCAGCGCGGCGCTCATCGCACCACCTGCGCCACCCGCACGAAGCGATCCAGCAGGATCAGGGCGGCGCCGATCAGCACCATCTGCGCGACCGCGACCGCGGCCACCAGCGGGTCGATATGATAGAGCAGGTACGTCAGGACGGCGATCGGCAGCGTGTTCATCCCCGGGCTGACCAGAAAGATCGTCATTTCGAGATTCTCGAACGAGACGATGAAAGCAAACAGCGCGCCAGCCAGCACGCCGGCCCGCATCGCCGGCAGGGTGACCCGCCAGATCACCGTCAGCGGCCGGGCGCCGAGGCTGGTCGCGGCTTCCTCGGCGGCGCGGTCGTGGTTCACCAGGCCGGCCATGCACAGGCGGACGACCCAGGGCAGCGTGATCAGAACATGGCCGGCGATAAGCAGCGCCAGCGAGCCGGACAGAGCGAGGCCGCTGCTCTCTTCCACCCAGACCGCGAAGACGTAGATGCCCAGGCCGAGCGCGACGCCGGGGACGGTCAGCGGGGCTAGGAGGAGGGTGCTGATGACCTCCCGCCCGCGGAAGCGGTAGCGGGACAGGCCGATGCCCGCGGGGATGCCGATCAGCAGCGACAGCACGACGCAGGCGAGCGCGATCTGCACGCTGGTCCAGAGCGGTTCGCCGAACTTGTCCAGGATCTGGCCATACCAGGCCAGCGTGTAGCCGCGCGGCGGGAAGGCGATGAGCGATTCATCGAACACGCTCAGATAGACGGTCAGCACCAGCGGCAGGAACACGACGACCGCGCCGATGGCGGCAAGGATGCGGGCGGTGTTCCGCGCCAGCGCCTGCTGGATGCCGGCCACCGGCACAGCGGGGGAGATCGCAGCCTGCCCGTTCATCATGGCCTGGGCGGCCATGTCGATTTGCTGCGGATCAAGGCAGCTTTGCCTGCCTTGAGCCAACTGCCTATACAGCGCGATTCGGCGGCAGTCGCTCGGCCGCGCAAATGACCACTAATTAGGCTCGGGGAAAGGGCAGCACCCATCTTGGTGACCGTACGGCATGCAATGCCCGAAAACAAGATGGTCGGGTGGTGCCTGCAGGGTAGGAAAGACCAAGTTTCCGCCGCCATACGCGCGAACCTTATAGCGACCGATATCGGCTCTCCCTCCGATTGTCATCCTCGGGCTTGGCCCGTTCATACCGGGCCAAGCCCCTGGCGGGTTTCAGGGCAGCACCCTGCGCTTTGCGGCCAGCAGATTACGCCGCGAGATCCAGCACCCGACGGCTGGTCTCCAGCGTCACGGCCTGATGCTCGCCCAACGCCGTCATACCGTGCTCCTTGAGCTTGGCGAGAAGCGAGGGGACCGCATCCCGGCTGATGCCATAGGCTGACAAATGGGTCGGGAGGCCCATTCGCTCGAAGAACGTGCGGGTTGCCGCGATCGCGGCATCGATGCGGGCATCCTCGCTGCCCTCGGTGATGCCCCAGACACGTGCCGCGTATTGCAGCAGCTTGGCGCGCTTCTCCGCCCGCCGGACGGTCAGCATCGCGGGCAGCACGATCGCCAGCGTCTGGCCGTGATCGAGGCCGTGTTTCGCGGTCAATTCATGGCCGATCATGTGGGTTGCCCAGTCGCCGGGTACGCCGACCCCGATCAGGCCGTTGAGCGCCATTGTTGCCGCCCACATCAGATTGGCGCGGGCGGCATAGTCCGGCGGCTCCTGCAATGCCTGCGGGCCGATTTCGACCAGCGTTTGCAGCAACCCCTCGGCGAAGCGATCCTGCACCTTCGCGCCTACCGGGAAGGTCAAGTATTGTTCGGTCACGTGCACGAAGGCATCGACCACGCCATTGGCGACTTGGCGCGCCGGCAGGCTGAACGTGGTCAGTGGATCGAGCACCGAGAAGCGCGGGATGACGTACGGCGAATGGAAGGCCAGCTTGTCGCCGGTCGTGCGACGGCTGATGACGGCGCCGGCATTCATCTCCGACCCGGTGGCCGGGAGCGTCAGGACGCAGCCAAGCGGCACTGCGTCGGTGAGCGCCTCCTGGGTCGAGCGATCGGCCAGGATGGTCCATGGGTCGCCTTGATAGCGGAGCGCCGCCGCCACGAATTTCGTGCCATCGATCACCGACCCGCCGCCGACCGCCAGCAGGAAATCGATGCGGCTTTCTCGGGCGAGGTCGATGGCTTTCTCCAGCGTCTCGTAAGCCGGGTTGGGCTCGATGCCGCCGAACTCGAACACGGTGAATCCCTGCAGGGCGGCCTTCACCTGCTCATACACGCCATTGCGGCGAATACTGCCGCCGCCATAGGTCATGAGGACACGCGCGCCGACCGGTATCTCCCCACGGAGATTCGCGATCTGGCCTTTCCCGAACAGGATTTTTGTGGGCGCGTGGTAGGTGAAATTTTCCATGAAACAACTCTCTCCCTGACCCCGGGGCAAGCCCAAGCACATGCGTACGCATTCCCGCACGGGCAAGTCGGACGGCTAGGCCTCCGGCCGTGGTGAGACATTGATCTGCATCAAAGGGGTGGTCATACCAACCGCCGAAGACACCGACTCTCCTGCCTTCGTCATGGCCGGCCCCTGTGCCGGCCATCTGTCGCGGCAGACTGCCTCACGGATGGCCGGCACGGAGGCCGGCCATGACGGTTGGGAAGGTCAGTGCCAACGGC
>JARLIJ010000344.1 GCA_031291795.1 Acetobacteraceae bacterium
CCGTGCCAGCACAGGTGCCGGTGTTGTGGGGGGGGGGGGGGGGCGGGCGCCGCCGGCGCCGCCCCGCCCCCCCCCCCCCCGGCGCCCCCCCCCGGGCCCCGCCCATGACGGTTGGGAAAGCCAGTGCCAGCGGCGGTTGGTATTACAGCGCAACGTGCATCATGTCACGAATTAGGAACATACAATACGCCGCATTGAACGAGGCGATATCTTTTCCTAGAACGTGTAAGCAACAGACAATTGTCCGTTGATGCCGGTGCCTCGGTCACCGTGTACAGCGTTGACCCCGGCCTTAACGGCAAAAGCGTTGCGCTGGGCGGCGACGCCCAAACCGGCCTTCATGAGGTAATGGCTGTTGTAAGCTGAATATTGGCTCACGGTGAAATCGTAAAGCCGCCCGGTGCTCTCGACCTGGGGACTATTGAGTGCCAGCTCGTAACCAAGAGCGATGTCGGGCGCGATGGTCCAATCATCCAGTTGTCGCGGATCAAGGCTGACATCCAGGTCGACCAACAGATCAGAAGATGTATGGCTGATGCCACTGACGCCCAGGGCGAGCTCACTGCCGCTTTCGTTGAAGCCTCCGAGGGTCACGTGAGACATGCGAACCCCTGCCTGCGGCGTGACAATAAAGGGAGCCAGGCGAATAACATCGCCCAGGTCAGCCCGGACGCTGTAATCGGCACCGCTGGTGTGGCCTTTCGCTGTCCCCAGGCCGCCACCCAGGGGGCGCTGGCTTTGATAGTCGATCCAACCAACATTCATATGCGCCGCCACATAAGGACCGGCCGCGAGCGTCGAAAAACCGTAACGCCCGCCAATTGTAGCCAGAACGGTAGTGACATTGGCCGTGGCGTCGGCACTTCCGACCGAACCCCACTCACCGCCGATGCCCAGGTAGGCGCTGGCCCGATCGTTAACGCGGTAAGTGGCTCCCGCGACCTCACCGACGCTCTGCTCGGTGCTGTTGGCGACGCCAGCATGACCATCGGACGCGAAATAACCCCCAAGGCCCGCCAGCCAGATTTGGGTCTGACCTACGCCAAGATCACGGCCGCTCGTATAGGGCGTGATCGCCATATCGATCCACACCGGCTGGCGCAACAGATACGAGGCGGCGTCGGCATGAACCTGACCACCAACCTGCGCCTGGACACCCCCAAGCGTGCCCGCGTCCACGGCCGACTGCAGATAGTAATTGTAGGCGGTATAGTGGCCGGACAGTGGCGAGTTCTGTAACTCGCTCAGAAACGTGGCACCGGCGGCCGCATTGCCGGCAAACCCGCCTTGCCCGGGCAAGGTCAGATAGTCGACCATCTTGGCGCGCAGAACGTAGATGTCTGCCTGACTGAGGCCCAGCCCGTAAATTAAATAGGCATTCAACGACCCATATGAAGCGATCATCTGATCGAGCCCGGCTTGCAAAAAGCTGGGCTGAACCCCCAACATCGGAGCGACGGCCGCCGCCACCTGATCTCCTTGCGCGCTCCTGACGGTCGCCAGCGTGGTATTGATGAACGTGGCCGTATAGCGATTCGTGGCCAGATAGTCGTTCATGATGGTGGCCGGCGAAACACCGGCCATGCTCTGCAGCAGAGCAGCCGTCCATCCGGTACGGTCCTTGCCGCCTGAACAGTGGAATAATGCGGCATCGGACTCATTGGCCAGGTCAATCAAGACGGTGCGAAACGCCGCCCGCTGGTTCGGGTCGGTAACAAACTCCCGGTATTGGCTCTCAAAATTGGCGATCGACGCCGCCGCGCTGATCACTGGTGTCGGTGGAGGAGCCTCGGTGCCATAGATATTGACCTTGATATAAGTGGCTCCGATCGGGACCACATCGGGCATGGTAGCGATCTCCGAGGGTGTTCGCAAATCGATATCCAGGCCGATATGCAACGTTGAGATGGTTGCCAGATCCGCCCCGCTGAGAGTCAGGACCTGGGCACGATAAAAGATCCCGGTTCGCAACACTCCATTGTTGCTGGTCGTGTCGGCGAATCCGGTTCCCCCATTACTCGCCGAAATTCCCGAGAGGTCTCGGAAGTTTTCGACCGATGTCAGGATTGGCGTCGAAATCGCCTGCTGAGCCACTGCGGGTACGAAAGATAAGCAAAGCACCGCCGGCGTGGCGTGGAGCAAAACGCGTCTCATCGAGATATCCTCAAGAACGACATTCGTTCCTCGCCAGCGTTCCGGTGGTGCGACCGCGCCGCGCCTATGCCGCCCGGACGCTCGCGACGAACTGAGTCACCTCGCGGGCCAGTTGATCGGCGTCTTTCGAAAGCCCCGCAGCCGCGTCCAACACCTGGCCGGCGGCCTTCCCGGTTTCGCTTGCCGCGCCACTCACGCCGCTGATGCCGACAGTCACCTCCTGCGCCGCCTGGGTAGTCTCGTACACGTTGCGTGCGATCTCCGAGGTAGCGGTTCCCTGTTGCTGGACGGCCGATGCAATGGTGCTTGCGATCGTGCTGACTTCATCGATCGTGACGGTGATACCGCGAATGGCCTCGACCGCCTCCTTGGTCGCCGCCTGGATGTGGGTGATCTGTGTGCCGATCTCTTCGGTCGCGCGGCCGGTCTGGCTGGCCAGGCTCTTGACCTCGGACGCGACCACGGCGAAGCCCTTGCCGGCCTCCCCGGCGCGGGCCGCCTCGATCGTGGCGTTCAGGGCCAGCAGGTTGGTCTGGCTGGCAATGTCGGTGATCAAGCCGACCACCGCGCCAATCTTCTGGGCGCTCTCGGCCAGCGCGCGCACGATCGCGTCGGTCCGTTGGGCATCATGCACTGCCTTTGCGGTGATCTTCGACGACTGCGCGACCTGGCGGCCGATTTCGCCGATCGAAGCGGTCAACTCCTCCGCTGCCGACGCCACGGTCTGCAAGCCGGTGCTGGCCTCTTCGGCCGCCGCGGCAACCGCCGTGGCCTGCTGCCCGCTCTGCCCGGCCGTGCCGGTCATGGTTTGCGCGGTGGCTTCCAACGCGGCCGAACTCAGGGACAGTGTCTCGACCAGCCGGCCGACCTTCCCCTCGAAGCCGTCGGCCATTTCATGCAGCATCGCCTTCTGCTCCGCCGCCGCGCGCTGCTTGGCGCCCTCCTGCGCGGTCCGCAGGCGTTCGGTTTCGACCATGCCGTCGCGGAATACCAGCACGGCCCCAGCCATGTCGCCGACCTCATCCTGCCGGTCCGTACCGGGCACGACGGTCGCGAGGTCCCCCTTTGCCAGCCGCTCCATCGCGGTCTTCAGGCTGCCGAGCGAGACGGAAATGTCGCGGTTGATCAGCCACGCCGCGAGCAGGGTGCAGAGCAGCACCACGCCACCGATCGTGGCCAGCCGGATCAGCATGCCATGGAACACCGCCTCAAGATCGTCGACATAGGCGCCGCTGACGAAGATGAGGTCCCAGGGGGCGAAGCGGGCAACATAGGACGCCTTCGGCTGCGGCACGGTCTGCCCTGGCTTGGGAAACATGTAGTACAGCACGCCTTCGTTGCTGTTGACGAGGGCGTCGTGGATCTGGTCGGTCAGCGTCCGGCCGTTCCCATCCGTGGTGCCGGCCGGTACCTTCTGGCCCTCTCGGTCGGGATTGGCGCCGTTCGCGACGATCGTGGTGTCCCGGGTCACGACAAAGACATAGCCGCTGGTGCCGTCGAACCGCATGCCGTGGATATCGTCGCGCAGCAGCGCCAGCGCCTGATCGTGGGTGAGCTGCTTTGCGGCGACCCGGTCTTCCAGCGACTGCGCGAAGCCCATGGTGGACTGCACGACGGCACGCAGCTTGTCGACCCGATCTTCCAGCATCCGCCCGTGCATCAGGAACGCCGCCGCACTGATCGAGACGATGAGGGCCAGCGCCGACAAACCCAGCAGCAGGGTCAGCTTGGTGCGCAGCTTGAGGCGGCTGAGAATATGCATGGCGTCCCGATCCCGATCTTCGTTGCGGAGGATGCGCACATGCTCCGTAACGAAGATATAACGGGGAACGGTAAAACCACCACTTCGGCGGGAACGTCCCACGGGCCGCTTTGGGCGCCTTATAGCCGCCCAAGGGCGCAGGATTCGGACGGGACGTCAGCCTGTCGGCGGCCGGACCACTCCCGGCCGCCGGCACTGCCTTCGCTCACACCGGGTCCCAGCTGAACACGTCACCGGAACGATCCAGCGGCATGAACGCCGCCTTCATGGCCGGGGCCGCGTGTTCGGCGATGGTCTCCGGCGTCCAGCCCTCGGCCTTGTGCACGATGCGGATCGGGCGCGGAGAGCTGAACAGGATCAGCTCGTTCATCCGGCAGCCGAACACCTGGCCGGTGACGTAGTTCGACGCGTCCGACGACAGGAACACCGCCATCGGCGCGTTCTTGTCCGGCGTCATCTGCTGGATCTTGGCGACCCGCGCCTGCTGTTCCGGCGTGGTCGCGGGGATCGAGCTGGTCATCCGGCTCCAGGCGAACGGCGCGATGCAGTTCGACCGCACATTGTAACGTTGCATATCCAGCGCGATCGACTTCGACAACGCGGTGATGCCGAGCTTGGCGGCGGAATAGTTGGCCTGGCCGAAATTGCCGATGAGGCCGGAGGTCGAGCTCATGTGCACAAACGTGCCGCTCTCCTGCTTGCGGTAGTGCTCCGCCGCCGCGCGCGAGACGAAGAACGATCCGTTCAGGTGGACCGAGATGACCGACAGCCAGTCGTCCTCGGTCATCTTGTGGAAGATCACGTCGCGCAGGATGCCGGCATTGTTCACCACGGCGTCGATCCGGCCGAAATGATCCAGTGCGGCCTGGATGATCTTCTGCGCGGAGCTCCAGGTCGCGACCGATTCGGTGCAGATCGCGGCGACGCCGCCCTGCTGCTCGATCAGCGCCTTGGTCTGTTCGGCCGGCGTGGCGGAGCCGCCTTCGCCCGACAGCGACGCGCCGATATCGGCGACAATCACCTTCGCGCCCGCGGCGGCCATCATGATCGCGATCTCGCGGCCGATGCCGCCGCCGGCACCGGTCACGACAGCGACCTTGCCCTCCATCATCCCTGCCATTCAGTCCTCCTGGATTCCACGCGGGCGAACCTACCGGGCGGTAGCTCCCTTGTGAACCCAGGCAGCCGGCCGCCCGTACACGAACGCGCGGCCTCCCTTGCGCCTGATGCGGTGCAGCATAAATTACATTATGATGCGCCCTGTCCTCGCCGTTCTGGCCGCCGCCGTGCCGCTGCTGGGCATCTCGCCTGCGCGGGCGGCCGATGGCGAGCTGCATGCCTCATACGACACCTATGCCGCCGGTCTGGACGTGGCGGAGGTGGAGGCCGGGTTTGGCCTCGGGCCGTGGTCGTACCAGGTGCGGCTGGCCTACCACACCACCGGTTTCGTCGGTTTCTTCTATCGCGGCCACCAGTTCAACGAGGTCGACGGCAGTTGGCGGGAGGATGAGCCGGTGCCGACCGAATTCAGCGGTGAGGGCGAATGGCGCGGCCAGTCCCGCCTCGCGCGCATCGACTACCGGAACGGCCACCCACAGATCCGCACGCTGGTGCCGCCGAATGAGGCGGAACGCGAGGTGGTGCCGGACGCACTGCAGGCGAACTCGATCGACACGCTGAGCGCGCTGGCGGACCTGATCCGCCACGTGGCCGACACCGGCCGGTGCGAGACGGTGGTGCACACCTATGACGGGCGGCGCGCGACCGAGATCACCGCCGTCACGGTAGGCGAGGAAGTGCTGGCCCCGACCAGCCGGTCGAGCTTCAGCGGGCCGGCGCTGCGCTGCGACTTCACCGGGCAGATGGTGGCCGGGTTCAAGTTCAATGATGACCAGTCGGCGGACCGCAAGCCGCTGCACGGGTCGGCCTGGCTTGCCAGGGTGGTTCCAGGCGCGCCGCCGGTGCCGGTGCGCATGACGTTTGAGACGCGCTGGTTCGGCACCACGACGATGTACCTCAAGGCGCTGTCGACCGGGGCGCAGGCCGTCGCAGCCGTGCACTGACGCGCGTGTCCGGTCCGCCGGCCTGAAGGCTCCCTCGCGCGGCGGACATTGTGGCAGCAGACATTGTGGCAGCAGGCGGGGCGCCGGCGTGGCTGCATGCCGGCCGTAGCCACGTCCGCGCCGGCGGTCCCTCCCCCCTGTCATCACCCGCCGGCCTGGCCGCGGACCCGCGGCTTGCGGCGGCTGCAGCGAGCACGCAAGCCGTGCTGACTGTCGTCGGCGATATGAAATTGCGATGACAGAGACCTTTCATTCGCAACGACTGTCCTGCCCGGCATGGCGACGACCCGTTGCAGGCCACATCCAATTCCGCAACGATCCCCGCTTGTTCCATCAGGCGCATTGCAACGCGCCTGCTGCCGGTTCGCCCTGCCGTCCGAATTGACATCCCCGATTGTCCCGGAAGCGTTTCGTAATACTGCTCGATATTTTGTCTGTACTCGATAAAATAGGATCAATTTCCCTTCCGCCTTGCTTGTGCGCAGGGTCAATCCTGGAAAATGCCGCGATTCCTGTATTTGGACATCACACCGCATTGTGAGCGGCAACCTGTGCTGATACGTCAGGATCGTTCGGCGCCGGGCAGTCTCCTGGCTATCCTCGACCAATGCGGAGAGAACAAATGTACCCATCGGTCACAAACCATGGGAGTCTTACACTTGTCTATTCCACAAAATATTTACCATCGCGCCTGAAAGCGCCGCCAAACCGTAATTGTTGTTATAAAGTAAAATTATCGCTTCCCGACATATTCAGGAGAATTTGCGAATGACGACCACCAACCTGCTTTCCGCTGGATATCTCTCAGCCAGCGGCAGCCAACTCGTCGACGCAAATGGCAATCCGGTTACGTTGGATACGATCGCCTGGTACGGCACCGAAGGACCTTCCGGCAGCACCCTGGTTGACCTGTCCAGCCTCAATCCCAACGACCCTGCAACCGCGGCAGAGATCAAGACCTATCTCACCAACATCGCCCAGGAAGGTTTCAATACCGTCCGCATCCCCTGGTCCGACGTCAATCTCGGCGCCGCACTTCCCCTCCTGCAAGGCGTCGTCGCCCAGGCCGCCCAGCTCGGCCTCAAAATCATCTTCGACCACCATGACAACGACGGACATTCCGGCCAGCAAGCCAATGGATTGTGGTACGACGCCGGCGGCGGCTCCGACGGCACCGATGGCAACGGCGATACCGGCACCATCACCGCCGCGCAGTTCCAGGCGGACAGCGTCACCCTCGCCCGGGCCTTCGCCGGCAATTCCACCGTCGTGGGCTTCGACCTGGACAACGAGCCGCTGATCGGCGGGAACGGCGCCACCCAAACGGTCAACTGGGGCGGCGGCGGGCCCAACGACCTCCTGGCGATGTACAACACCGTCGGCTCCGCCGTGGAAGCGGCCGACCCCGGTGCCCTCGTCATCGCCGAAGGGCCGCAGAACTGGAGTGGCACCCTGCTCAACGGCCAGAGTGGCCTTGCGACCGGAGGCGACCTGTCGGCGGTGGCAACAAATCCGGTCACGCTGACGGTCAATGGCCAGACGGTGGCCAACAAGGTGCTCTACTCGGCGCATGAATACCCATCGACGATCGGCGGCGAGCCAACCGATTCAGGCGCATCCTACATCGCGCAGATGAACGCGGCCTGGGGCTACCTGGAAGCCAACAACATCGCTCCGGTCTGGATCGGTGAGATGGGGGCATCGCTCGACGGCAATGGCTCCGATAGTGCAACGGCCGCCGCGCTGGCCGACGAACAGGCCTGGGCCGCAACGATCGTGCCCTACCTGAACGGGCAGGATGCCGCGGCAGGCGGACCGAGCGTGGCGACGGGGTTCGACTGGTGGTCCTCGGGGGATTTTCCGGGCGGTGCCCCGGAGGGCTACAATTCCGGCCCCAATGGGACGGTCAACGCCAGCCAGGCGGCCGTGGTCAACCAGTTGTTGGGCTCCAACAACAATGCGGCCGCTTACGCTGACACCGCAACGACCGCGCCTGCGGCAACCCCGGCAGCGGCTGCGACACCGGCCGCCTCGCCCGCAGCCTCCACGCCGACGCCGACGCTTGGCAGCACCGCCCCATCGGGGGTCCAGCCGGCGATCGCCGTGATGGGATCCGGCGGGACAATGTCGGTGGACGGGACCGCGCCAGGCACCAGCTACGCCGATGGCAACCTCTTCCTTCTGACCGCCCCCGGCGTTGTCTCGGCGACGCTCGGCGGCACCTACTCCATGATCGCCTTCGCCGGCATGTCGGCCATCACGCTGACGGGCGGGAGGGCCGATGCCACGGTCACGGCCGATGGCGGCACCAACACCTTCACCGCCGGCCAGGCCCAGCTCGAGGTGACCGGCGGTGCCGGTGCCGATGCGTATATCTACCATGCCGGCGACGGCATCCTGACGATCCACGACTTCGCCACCGGCAAGGGCGATACCTTGACGATCGACCCGTCGCTGCGTGGCGCCATGACCGAATCGGCGGACAGCCAGGGCGGTACCTTCCTCAGCTTCCGGGGCAGCAGCACCAGCGGGATCGACATCACGAACGTCAGCTACCTGCCAACCTCCGACATCACCTGGAAGCAGGCGAGCTGATGACATCCTGAGGCAAGCCATCCAGGCCCGGCACCGGTCAGAACCGTGCGCCGGGTTCCGCCAGCCAGGCTGCCTCCGCCGCCGTGCCGATCCATCCCAGGACGGCATTGCGGCGGGGGAAGCGGTGGATCACGGCGCGGCGGCGGCACGTGCCATCGCCCCGGCCTGTATGTCGGCGGCAAACGCGTCCGGCGCGATCACGCCCCGGACGTCATGCCAAAGCGCGTTCCAGCACCCGCACCGAGTGCAGCGCCTCCCGCCCGCCCAGGTCGCGGATCTGGTGGCGGCACGAGGTGCCGTCCGCCACGATCAGGTCATCGGCACCGGCAGCGCGCACCGCCGGCAGCAGGCCGGCCTCGGCCATCGCGCGCGAGACGTCCTGCGTCTCCGCCTGGTAGCCGAACGAGCCGGCCATCCCGCAGCAGGACGAGGCGATTGGCTTCACCGACAGTTCCGGTACCAGCTTCAGGGCGGCGATCGCATCGGGGAACGCGCCGAAGGATTTCTGGTGGCAATGCCCGTGCACGTGGGCGGTGAGCGGCAGCGGCTTGAACGCCAGGTTGGGGGCCTCGCGCACCAGGAACTCGCTCAGCAGCATCGCGCGGCCGGCCAGCGCGGCGCTTTCGGCGCCCGGCAGCAACGAACGAAACTCGTCGCGCAGCGTCAGCAGGCAGGACGGCTCCAGCCCCAGCACGGGGATGCGGCCCGCGAGGCGGCGCATGGTGCGACGGGCCTCGTCGCGCGCCTTGTCGACCATGCCCGCGGCAAGCCAGGTGCGCCCGCAGCACAGCGGCCGCCCGCGGGTCGGCGGCAGCACGGCGCGGTAGCCGGCGGCGGCCAGCACGCGCAGGGCGGCGCGCAGGTTCTCCGGCTCGAAATAGCGGTTGAAGGTGTCGGCCAGCAGCATGACCTCGCCGCGCGGATCGGCCGGCGCCATCGCCAGCGCCTCATCGTCGATGAAGCGGTCGCGCCGCCATTCCGGCAGCGGACGGCTGGCGGCGATGCCCAGATGGCGCTCACCCAGCCGGCGCATCGGGCCGATGCGGTTACGCAGATTGGCGATGAACGGCAGGCGGGTCAGGATCGGCGCGGCCCGCGGCAGTTCGGCGACCAGCGCTTCGCGCCATTTCACGCCCTGGCGGTCGGCGCGGGCGGCAGAGGCCTCGATCTTCATCTTGGCCATGTCGATGCCGGTCGGGCATTCGCGCCGGCACGCCTTGCAGGAGACGCACAGCGACAGCGCGTCCGATACTGCGTCGGAGGCCATCGCATCGGCGCCCAACTGCCCGGTCAGCGCCAGCCGCAGCGTGTTGGCGCGCCCGCGCGTCAAATGCTGTTCGTCGCGCGTCGCACGGTAGCTGGGGCACATCACGCCGGCATCGAAGCTGCGGCAGGAGCCGTTGTTGTTGCACATCTCCACCGCACCCAGCAGGCCACCGAGCGGCCCGGGATGGTCAGACCAGTCGAGCTTGGGGGTGAAGTCGGCGACGGCGCCGTAGCCGGGGCCGTAGCGGAACAGCATCCGGTCATCCATCCGCGGCGGGCGCACGATGCGGTTCGGGTTGAGCATCGCCGCGGGGTCGAACGCGTCCTTGACGGTCTCGAACGCCCGCACGATGCGCTCGCCAAACATCGAGGCGTGGAACTCCGACCGCACCAGGCCGTCGCCGTGCTCGCCGCTGTGGGAGCCTTTGTACTCGCGGACCAGGGCAAAGCATTCCTCGGCGATGGTGCGCATGGTGGCGACGTCGGCCGGGTTCTTCATGCTCAGCACCGGGCGGACATGCAGGCAGCCGACCGAGGCATGCGCGTACCAGGTGCCCTTGGAGCCATGCCGCGCGAACACCGCATTCAGCCGTTCGGTGTAGTCGGCCAGGTCCTCCAGGTTCACCGCGCAATCCTCGATGAAGGAGACCGGTTTGCCGTCGCCCTTCATCGACATCATGATGTTCAGCCCGGCCTCGCGCACCGACGCGATGTCGGCCTGGAAGCCGGGATCGATCGCGCGCACCACATGCGGGTGGCCGAGGTCGCCCATCAGCACCTCCAGCTCCCGCAGCTTCGCCAGCAGCGGCGCGTCGTCGTGGCCGTGGAACTCGACGATCAGCAGCGAGTCGGGCTCGCCGATCAGCATCTGGTCGATGGTGGCGCGGTAGATCGGGATGCCGCGCCCGAGGTCGATCATGGTGCGGTCGACCAGTTCCACTGCCTCGGGGTCGAGCGCCACGATATGGCGCGACGCCTCCATCGCGGCGCGGAAGGTCGGGAACTGGCAGATCCCCAGCACCTTGCGCGGCTTGATCGGATGCAGCGTCAGTTCCAGCGCGGCGGAGAACGCCAGCGTGCCCTCGGAACCGACCAGCAGGCGCGCCAGATTCTCCCGCCCTGCCGCACGCGCGGCAGGGGTCAGCACGTCGATATTGTAGCCGCCGACGCGGCGAAGCTGCCTGGGGAAGCGGGCGGCAATCTCCTCGGCTTCGGTGGCGCCCAGGGTCCGCAGCCGCTGGATCAGCTCCGCGATCGGGGCCGGCGTGTCGGCACCGAGGTTGTCGGGCACCAAGCCGAAGCGATGGCGCGTGCCGTCGGCCAGGATGGCGTCGATCGCGCGCACGTTGTCGGCCATCAGCCCGTAGCGGATCGATTTCGACCCGCAGGAATTGTTGCCGGCCATGCCGCCGATCGTGCAGCGCGCATGGGTCGAGGGATCGACCGGGAAGAACAGCTTGTGCGGACGCAGCGCGGCATTCAGGTGCCCCAGCACCAGCCCCGGCTCGACCAGGGCGGTGCCGGCCTCGGCGTCGATGTCCAGCACGCGACGCAGGTGCTTGGAGCAATCCATCACCAGGGCGCGGTTGACGGTCTGGCCGCACTGGCTGGTGCCGCCGCCGCGCGGCAGCACCGGGATGCCCTCCTCCCGCGCGATCGCCAGGGCGGCGGCGACGTCGTCGATCGTCTCCGGCACGATCACGCCCAGCGGTTCGACCTGGTAGATCGAGGCGTCGGTGGCATAGCGGCCGCGGCTGGCGCGGTCGAACAGCACCTCGCCCTGGATGTTGCGGGCCAGACGGAGTGCCAGGGCGGAGTCGCCCGGGGCGATCGTGGCTGCGTGGGATGCGCTCATGCCGGTTCGATAAATCCTGATAAGGGCAACGGAGTGTGGCGCGCGGCGCGCGGGCCCGCTAGCCTGGGTCGATGCGCTCCCGTTCCACCTCGGTTCGCGTGGCTCCCATCCTGGCCGGCCTTGCCGTCCTGACCGTCGGAACGGCGCGGGCGGATGTGCTGACCATGGGCGCCGGGCAGGCATACACGACATTGGCCGACGCGGTGAATGCCGCATCGGCCGGCGACACGATCGACGTGCTGGCCGGCACCTATGTCGACCAGGTCGCGACGATCGACAAGCCTTTGACCATCCAGGGCGTCGGCGGCACGCCGGTGTTCACCCAGACGGCGGGCACCGAACTCGCGAACCAGAAGGGCTTCCTGGTCATCGACGCCGACGCCACGATCAGCAACCTGGCGTTCAGCGGCGCCGCCGTTTCCGAGGGCAGCGGCAGCAACGGCGCCGGCATCCGCTACGAGGCCGGCACCCTGGTGGTGCGCAACAGCCTCTTCACCGGCAACCAGGACGGCATCCTGGCGACTCCCAGCGTGCCCGGCACAGGGTCGGTCACGGTGACCGACTCGCTGTTCCAGGGCAACGGCGTCGCCAGCGGCGCGCTCGCCGGCTTCGAGCATGCGCTCTACGCCACGCAGTTGGCCCTGCTGACCGTGACCGACAGCACTTTCCAGGGCACCCAGCTCGGGCACGACATCAAAAGCCGCGCGGCCGAGACGGTGATCAGCGGCAACTATCTCGATGACGGCCTGACCGGCACCCCCAGCTATGCCATCGACCTGTCGAACGGCGGCGACGCGACGATCGCCGGCAATACCATCGCGCAGGGGCCGGACACGCAGAACTGGACGATGATCGCCTACGGCGCCGAGGGGCTGGCCTACGCCGACAACGCGCTGACCGTGCAGGGGAACCTGTTCAGCAATTCCGATCCCGACGGGTCCATTGGCGTGAACAATTTCTCGCCCGTGGTGGCCACCGTCGCCTGCAACGCCTTCAGCGGTGTCGCCACGCCGGTCAGCGGGCCGGCGAACCTGCAAGACAACGTCACCGGCACCGCCCTCCCCTGCGCCGTGCCCGAACCAGCCCCGGCCGCGCTGCTGCTGGTCGGGCTGTTGGGCGTGGCGGGCGCGCGCCGCCGACCATGGCTTCGCGCCGTGCCCCGCCAGGGGGCCGTGTCGCGCATGTCTACGCCGCCGGCGCCGTGACCTGCAGCTCGCCCAGGTAAGCCTCGCGGATCAGCGGGTTGCGCCGCAGTTCGGCGGCGGTGCCGGACAGCACCACCTGCCCCGTCTGCAGCACATAGGCACGGTGCGCGATCGACAGGGCCATGTTGGCGTTCTGCTCGACCATGAAGATCGTGGTGCCCTGGCGGTTGATCTCCTGGATGATGTCGAACACCTGCTCCACGTAGAGCGGCGACAGGCCCATCGACGGCTCGTCCATGCAGATCAGCCGCGGGCGGGCCATCAGCGCGCGGCCCATGGCGACCATCTGCTGCTCGCCGCCTGAAAGCGTGCCGGCGATCTGGCTGCGGCGCTCCTTCACCCGCGGAAACAGCGTGTAGACGCGGTCGAGGTCCTGGTCGAATTCAGCCCCCCGCTTGCGCAGGTAGGCGCCCATTTCGAGATTCTCGAACACCGTCATGCGCGGGAACAGGCGGCGGGCCTCCAGCACCGGCGCGATGCCGCGGCGGACGCGTTCGGCGGTGGGAAGCTTTTCGATCGGCTGGCCGTCGAACATCACGGTGCCGCTGGTGGGGCGGACGACGCCCATGATGGTCTTCATGGTGGTCGACTTGCCGCACGCATTGCCGCCGAGGAGGGCGATGATCTCACCTTGCTCGATCGCGTAGTTGACGTGCTTCAGGACGTGAAGATCGCCGTAGTGCGTGTTGATGTTGTTAAATTCAAGCAGCATGGAATGGTCCTGACCAAGCATTCCCCCCTCCCCTTGAGGGAGGGGGGCGGGGGGAGGGGGCCAGGGTCTGTGCCGTTGGCCCCCTCCCCCCTAACCCCCTCCCTCAAGGGGAGGGGGAGAAATTTGCGTCGTCGTCACGCATCCGCCGTGACCCCCGCGGCGGCGGCCTGGGCGTTGCGGCCGAGATAGGCGCGCAACACCTCCTCGTCCTGGCGCACCTCGGCGGCGGTGCCCTGGGCAATGATCTCACCGTGGTCCAGCACGTAGACCTTGTCGGCGAGCGTCGTCACCACGTCCAGCTTGTGCTCGATCAGCAGCACCGTCAGGCCCAGCTGGTTGAGGCTCTTCACCTGTTCCGCCAGTTCCAGCGTCTCGGCGGGGTTCATCCCTGCGGTCGGCTCGTCCAGCAGCAGGATGCGCGGGCGGGAGGCCAAGGCGCGGGCGATCTCGATGCGGCGGCGGTTGGCGTACGACAGCCCCATCACCATCTGGCCGATCCGCGGCGTCAGGCGATTGCCGAAGATCGCGAACACCCGCATGGCCCAGGTGCGGGCCGCCACTTCCTCATCGCGCGACCAGCGCGGGCGGAAGATCGCCGCGAACACCCCGGTGTGCAGCCGGCTGTGCTGGCCGATCAGCGCGTTCTCCATCACCGTCAGGTTGGTGAACAGCCGCAGGTTCTGGAAGGTGCGCGCCACGCCCTTTTCCAGGATGCGATGCGGCGGCAGACCCAGCAATTCGTCGCCATGGAACTGGATCGAGCCGCTGCCGGCCGGGACCAGGCCGGTGATCACGTTGAACAGCGTCGACTTGCCGGAGCCGTTGGGCCCGATGACCGCGACCACGCTGCCGACCGGGACCTCCAGGTCCACGCCGTTCAGCGCCGTCAGCCCGCCGAACTTCACCGTCACGGCCTTGATGGCGAGCGCCACGTCACCGGTGCGCCGCTCGCCGCCCAGGCCTTCCAGTTCCAGGTCCTTGAAGCCGCCGCGCTGCACGACGGCATGCTGCTGGTCGAAGGTCAGCGCCGCCTGGGGTCGTGTGGCCGGGATCAGGCCTTCGCGTCGGAACAGCATCATGCCGACCAGGATCAGGCCGAAGATCAGCTCGATGGAGGGCACCAGGTCGATCTGCTGCAGCCAGTGGTTGCCCACCAGGCGCCCGGCGGCGTGCAGCCAGCCGGTCATGTCCTGCAGCCACCAGGATTGCAGCAGTTGCAGGATGAAGGAACCGAGCACGACGCCCCAGACGGAGCCGATGCCGCCGAACACGATCATGACGAGGATCATGACGGAGACCGGGAAGCCGAACATCTCCGGCGTCGCGGTCTGCAGCTTGGCGACGTAGAACACCCCGGTCATGCCGCCGAACGCGGCGCCGATCGCGAAGGCGAGCAGCTTGAACTTCACCCGGTCGACGCCCATCGCGCAGGCGGCGATCTCATCCTCGCGGATCGCCATCCAGGCGCGCCCGATGCGGGATTCGCGCAACCGGATGCTGATGAAGACCAGCAGGCCGACCATCGCCATTGCGACGTAGTAATAAGGCGTGTCGTCGACGCCGAAGCTCCAGCCGAACAGTTTCGGCGCGGCGACGCCGTTCAGGCCGGCCGCCCCGTTGGTCAGGTCGGACCAGTTGCGCACCACGATGGGCACGATCTCGCCGAAGCCGAGGGTGACGATCGCCAGGTAGTCGCCCTTCAG
>JARLIJ010000345.1 GCA_031291795.1 Acetobacteraceae bacterium
ACAGCTACACCGGCGAGGACACCGCCGAACTGCATTTGCATGGCGGCCGCGCCGTGATCGAGGGCGTGGCAGCCGCGCTCGCCGCCCAGGGCCTGCGCCCCGCGGAGCCGGGGGAGTTCACCCGCCGCGCCTTCCTCAATGGCTGCATGGATCTGGTCGAGGCGGAGGCGGTGCACGACCTGATCGCCGCCGAGACCGAGGCCCAGCGCCGCCAGGCCCTCCGCCAGCTCGAAGGCGCGCTCGGCAGCCTCTACCACGGTTGGGCCGGTGCGCTGCGGGGCCTGCTGGCGCAGCAGGAGGCGCTGATCGACTTCCCCGATGAGGACCTGCCGCCCGAGGTCGAAGCCGAAATGCTGGCGGCCCTGCGGCGGCTGCGGGGCGCGATCGCCGCCCACCTGGACGACTCCCATCGCGGCGAGAAGCTGCGCGAGGGCCTGTGCTTCGCGATCGCCGGCGCGCCCAATGTGGGAAAATCGTCGCTGATCAACGCGCTGGCGGAGCGCGACGTGGCGATCGTCTCAGCCACCCCCGGCACCACCCGCGATGCGCTGGAAACCCGCGTGGTGCTGGGCGGCGTGCCGGTCACGCTGGTCGACACCGCCGGCCTGCGGGAGACCGCGGATGCGGTGGAGGCCGAGGGCGTCCGGCGCGCCCGGGCCCGCGCGGCGTCGGCCGACCTGGTGATCGCGGTGGTGGAGGCCGGCGGCTCCCCGCCTGTCGCCGATGCGGGCCGCCGCTTGCTGGTGGCCAACAAAGCCGACCTCGGGGCGCCGGGGCCGGATGGCGCGCTGCGGGTCAGTGCGCTGACCGGCGCGGGACTGGATGCCCTGCGGGACAGGCTGGCGTCCGAGGCGCGGGCGCTGACGGAGGGCGAGGGCCCGCCGCCGCTGACCCGCGCGCGTCACCGCGTCGCGCTGCAGACCGCGCTGGAACGCCTGGAAGCGGCCGAGGCTGCCGATCTTGCAGAACTCCGCGGCGAGGACCTGCGGCTGGCGCTGAACGCGCTGGGGCGCATCACCGGGCGGATTGGGGTCGAGGACATCCTCGACACGCTGTTCTCCCAGTTTTGTATTGGGAAGTGATCAGCTCTTGCTGGCGTAGCTCTTCGCCATGCCTTCGGCCGGTTCCGCCTGCGGTCCGAACGGCATGATCGGGTAGCGCAGCCCGGCCTTCGACAGCCCCTGCAAGCCGGTCACCGCGCGCAGCAGGTCCTCGGGCGGGCAGGCCATCAGCATCTCGTCGTCCGCCACACCGCCGTAACGGCGTTCGGCGAAGCACGGGATCGACAGGCTCACCTTGCGGGTCTTCAGCGCGTGGCCCCAACTGTCGGCGCACGCGCTCTCCCCGGTGATCGAGAAGTCGTAGCGCTGGTAATTCCGCCACTGCAGCCCGTTGATGAACAGGATCATCTGCGCGGGATTGCCGTAGAACAGGCAGACATCCGGCGGATCGAGCCGCGCACTGCGCAGCGGCGAAATCGCCAGGCCGGCGTATTTCGGTTCGACCCGCGGCATCTGCGCCTGGTGTGCTGCCGCCGCCTCGCGGGTCTCGAACCACACGCCCTCCATCTTGCGGCCGGAGGTGTAGATCTCGCCCGGCGCATCCAGTCCGATCACGCTGCTGCACGATGAAAACGCCGGCACGTTCTCGGTGGTGATGCCCAGCGTGAACCCGGCCATGCGGGACTGCGTCACCAACTGGCAGGTGGAGAACGTCTTGCCCTTGGGTGGCCGGCGCAGGCCGGGGACTGCCTCCATCGCCGCCTTGTCTTCGAACAGCTTCATGCCGATCGGGAACGTCCTCAGCCGCAGCAACTTGTCGAGCTGTTCGGCAAGGTCGGCGATCGCGCGCGCGTCGAGCGTGGGCGCTTCGGTCAGGGCGGGGGCGTCATTCATGGAACCGGCTCCTCGGCATAGGACAGGCTTGTTGGTGCGGCTTCCGCGGCCGCTTCCAGGCAGGACGGCATCGTGCCACCACTTGCGGACAACGCAAAAAAATCGCGCGGCACACGCAATGCGTCCGCTGCAATGCGTCCGCGCCGACCCACCGGCGCGGTCGTCACACCTGCAGCGCGTCGCTATCGGACCGGATAGCCCTTCCAGAGCCATTCGAGCGCCGACGGCAGGGTTTGCGCCACGGTCGGCCGGTCGACGTGCCCGGCATTGCGCGCAAAGACGAACTGGTAATGGTAGCCTTTGGCGGCCAGGACCTTTGCCATGCTTTCGTCTGCCAGCACCCAGTCATGCATCCCGTCGGGCATGACCGCGGCCGGATAAAGCAGGTCGTGATCGCCGACCTCGAACCAGAACCGGATGGGCTTCTGCGGGCTGTTGGGGATCAGCGGTGCGCCGCCGGACGCATCCGACGGTGTCAGCGTGTTGACCGTGACACTGAGGCTGGGACCGGCCGGCCCCGCCCAGCTGTCGTGGTACTCCCACGCGCCGCCGCGCAGCGCAGTGTCGTGCGGCCATTGCTGGTTCACCATGGTCGGCGAATAGGCCAGCACCCGATGGTAAAGTTCCGGATGAAACCAGGCCATCGTGAAGGCCGCGGCGCCGCTGGAACTGATGCCCATGGTCGCGCGGCCATCCGGGTTTTTCGTGAGCTTGACCCCGGCATGCTGTTCGACCAGGGGAAGCACTTCACGCTCCACCCACTCGGCATAGGCGCCCGAGACCGTGTCGTATTCACGCCCCCGCTCGCTGCCCTGGGCGTCCTGTCCGCCCGCCGCGATGCCGATGGCGATCATCGGCGGCACGCGGTGCTGCTGGATCAGGTTGTCGAGCACGGTGAACAGGTCGCGTCCCGGATAGGAGCCGGTCGATCCGCCGTCGCCGAAGACGATGAACGGCGCCGCCGAACCGCGGACATAGTGGGCGGGGACATACACATCGATTGTGCGGGTCCAGCTTCCGGGGTGGCTCGTCGTCACGATCACGTTCGACGGATCGCCAGGCGCGGTGTGCGCCGCATAGATCGAGCCGTTGCGGCAGTTCGGCGGATCGTCACGGATCATGCCGGGGTTGTAGATCACGCTGTCCTTCGACGAGAAGGTGAAGGAATGGATCGTTCCATGCGGAACTTTGTCCTGCGCGGCGGTCTCCCGAGCGGGCGTGTGGGTCGGGCCGATGATGAAGTTCCCCTCGGCGCCGGCCGGTGGCAGCGTGCCGTCGGGCAGTTCGGCCGCTCGGGGATAGTTCGGGTTCGACGGGTTGCGGGTGGGCGGCGCGGTGCCCAGGTCCAGGCCAGTCGTATCGATGAAGAACGGAGCGGACCGGTCGGTCGTGTTGGCCCCAGCGGGAACCGACGCGTTGGCCGCGACGCAGGCTGGCTGGGCCATGGCAGCCGGCATGAACCATGCAGCCGAAAGCAATGCCCCGGCCACCATACTGGATCGTTTCATTCGTTACGTGCTCCCTTGCCGCGGGTGCGGCCCGCCGGCAAGGGAAAGGTACAGTGTGGGGGATCGGCTGGTCAAATCGGCCCCTTCGATGGCCGGCGTTCGTTGCGGTGGCGGCCCTCGTCATTGCGCTGCTCGTGTCGGCTTCCTGATCTGCGGGGTTGCTGCTCCTGAGGGCCTGTTTGAAGACTCGCTCTGGTGAATCATCCGGCGTGATTTTCGAGAACCGGCGCGGAGCGGCCGCTGGGCCGTGCGCACCGCAAGCGTAGAAAAATGCGTTGGATGGCCACCAGAGCAGAGTTATCAAGCAGGCTCTCACCCCAACCGTCACGCCGGGTTCGATCCGTCGCTGGAGTCCGATTGAAGATCATCGCCCAGCGCATCGCGCAGCGCCTGAACCCGCTGGTTCAGTGCGTCGATCTGCTTCGGCGTCATGCCTGAGCGCGCCATCAGGGTCTCGCCCAGGCAGTTGCTTTGGGCCAGCAGCGCGCGGCCGGACTCGGTCAGCCGGACCTGGACCTGGCGCTCATCGGCCTCGCTGCGCCGGCGGGTGATAAGGCCGGCCTGTTCCATTCGCTTGACCGTCGGCGTGACCGTGCTTGACTCCAGAGCCAGCCGGCGCGCGATCGCGCCGATCGTCAGGCCGTCCTCTTCGCCCAGCACGTTCAGCACCAGATACTGCGGATAGGTGATCCCCATGGCGTCCAGCATCGGTTTGTAGGTGCGGGTGATGGCCATGCTGGTGGCGTAGAGCGTGAAGCATATCTGGTTGTCCAACGGGACGGGCATGGGAGATTCCTCTTGGCGGCAAGCCTGGCCGAGCTTCATACCACCATAATATGTATCGCGACAAAATTTCCGATTGACAACCGGGAATGGGTATTTTAGGCATATGTATGTCGCGATAATCATTATCGAGATATTGGAATAGGAGATCGAGATGACTCAGTCGAACAATCCAGCTTCCCGGCGGGGCGTGATCGGCGCCGGTCTGAGCTTCGCCGCAGCGGCGACGGCACTGCCCGCAATGGGTGGTTCCGCCCACGCGGCCCAGCCGCCGTCCTCGGGCACCAAGACCACCCCCGGCGACGGCACGATCACCACCAAGGACGGCACGCGGATCTTCTACAAGGACTGGGGGACGGGCCAGCCGATCGTCTTCCACCACGGCTGGCCGCTCAGCGCCGACGACTGGGATGCCCAGATGCTGTTCTTCCTGCAGCAGGGCTATCGGGTCATCGCCCATGACCGCCGCGGCCATGGGCGTTCGAGCCAGACCGACACCGGCAACGATATGGACACCTACGCCGCCGATGTCGCGGCCCTCGCGGCGCATCTGAACTTGCGCAACGCCATCCACGTCGGCCACTCGACCGGCGGCGGTGAGGTCGCCCGCTACGTCGGCCGGTATGGCGCCAACGGCCGCGTCGCCAAGGCTGTGCTGATCGGCGCCGTGCCGCCGATCATGCTCAAAACCCCGGCCAATCCCGGCGGCCTGCCGATCGAGGTCTTCGACGGCTTGCGCGCCGGCCTGGCCGCCAACCGCGCCCAGTTCTACCACGACGTCCCCGCTGGCCCGTTCTACGGCTTCAACCGTCCCGGCGCGAAAATCTCCGAGGGGATCATCGACAATTGGTGGCGCCAGGGCATGATGGGCGGCGCCAAGGCCCATTACGACTGCATCAAGGCCTTCTCGGAAACCGACTTCACCGAAGACCTGAAGAAGATCGATGTGCCGGTCCTGGTCATGCACGGCAACGACGACCAGATCGTGCCGATCGCGGACTCCGCGCCGCTGACGGTCAAGCTGCTCAAGAAAGGCACGCTGAAAGTCTACGACGGCTTTCCGCACGGCATGGCGACAACCCACGCCGACATCATCAACCAGGACCTGCTGGCCTTCTTCAAGGCATAGCGGCGTCGCAACCCCGTTCTCCTGGCGCCGGCCGGCATGCGACATGGCGGCCGGCGCCAAATCCCCGGGAACCGGGGCGCATCGGGCAATGCCAATGGCGGTTGGAATAAGCAGACGACAGCGTCTTGCCCAGAACCGCTTGCGCGTCAGGCGCGAACCCTGACCCAGCCTCCGGCATTCGCCGCTATCGCGGCAATTCCAGCACCGCCTGCACCACTTCGTCCGGCGCCTCGCGTGACAGGAAATGTCCGGCCACCGGCACCACCCGCCGCTGATATCCGCCGGTGAAATGCCGCTCGTCGTGCTCCGACTCGGAGGGCGGCCCGACGCCGTCCTCGGCGCCGTGCAGCACGATGGTCGGCACCGTGATGTCGGGCTGCGCCACCAGCTGTTGTTCGATCGGCTCCAGCGCCGGGTCGCCGGGTGCGTTGCGGTGGCGGTGGCGGTAGGACTGCACCGTCACCTCGGCGAAGTCCGGGTTGTCGAAGCTGGCTGCGGTGGCCTCGAACGTTGCGTCGTCGAAGTGCCAGTTGGGCGACCACAGCCGCCACAGCAGCCGGCAGAAATCCCGCCGGTTCTGGGTCACCCCGGCGCGGCCGCGTTCGGTGTTCAGGTACCACTGATACCACAGCCGGTGTTCTTCCGCGGCCTCGGCCGGCTGTCCGGCGCGCGGGATATTCTGGATGTTGTAGCCGGTGATCGAGACCAACCCGCGCACTTTCTCGGGCCACAGCGCGGCCGCGATGCAGGCCGCGCGGCCACCCCAGTCGTAGCCCGCCAGGAGGGCCGGCGGCAGGTGCAGCGCGTCGATGAAGTCGCGCAGATCGGCACCCAGTGCGGCTTGCTGTCCCGAACGCGGCGTGGCCGGATCGAGGAAGCGGGTCGGCCCGTAGCCACGCAGCCAGGGCACCAGCACGCGATGCCCGGCGGCGGCGAGCGGCGGTGCGACCTGGTCCCAGTCATGCACGTCGGAGGGCCAGCCATGCAGCAGGATCACCGGCACGCCGTCCGGCGGCCCGCTTTCCAGGTAGGCGATCTCCAGCGTTTGGGTGCGGATGGTCTTCTGCATGCGCGCGACTATGGCAGGCCGTCGGCGCCCCTGGCAAAGGTTACGGGGCGGCCGGTTCCTCCCGCCGCAGGGTGCCGAGGGCGAAGCTGAACAGGCGGTCGCGGCCCAGCAGGAACACGCGGCCGCCGCGCGGGAACAGCCCGGCGATGGCGCGGTCGCGCACGTCCAGCCCGCCGGTGTAGGCGCCGAACGCCGGCATCATCACGCGGCGGGCGTCCACCACGAAGCAGGGGCGGCTGACGGCGCCGCCGCGTGCCGGCACGGCGGCTTTGGGGTGGTGGTGGCCGACGATCTCGCCGGGGGTGGCGGCGGCGATCGCCTGGTGGCGGAATACGATGGGCGTTGTGTCGAAGCTTTCCACCCACTCGCCGCCGACGCCGGCGGGCGGCGTCGGATCGTGGTTGCCCTGCACCCAGATGAAGCGATGTGCCTCGGTCATCGCATTGAGCCGCTGCAACTCGGCGTGTGGCAGGCGGCCGGCGCCGTCTGCATCGTGGAACGAGTCGCCCAGCGCCACGACGATGCGCGGTTGCCAGCGGCGCAGCAGCAGCGTCAGGCGGTCGAGCGTGGCATGGGTGTCCCACGGCGGCAGCAGCATGCCGCGGCGGGCGAACGACGTGCCCTTCTCCAGATGCAGGTCGGACACCGCGAGCAGGCCGGTCGCCGGCCAGAACAGCGCGCCGGCGGGATCGAGCATCAGGCGCTCGCCGGCGAGGTGGATGGGGGCTGGGGTCATGGCGGGGCTATAGGGGCTCGCCGCCGGAGAGGGAAAGGATGGTGTTGAGGAAGGCTTTCAGTTCGGGGCACGCGGCGGCGGCGACGGTCAGGTCCTGGTCCTTCAGGATCTCCTTGCCGTCACGTACCTTCGAATAGCTGCGCTTGTTCCGTCCGGTGCGGAAGATTTCGGCCAGAAGCCTGGCGGGTGGCCTCTCGTGGTTGACTGTCTCGGGGGCCGCGGGGGGTGGTTTCCGATCGCTGCCGGCAAGCCGTTGGATGCGGGGCCAGTAGGGCAGCAACCAAGCTTCGAAGTCGTGCTGGGCGGCGTGGGGGAAAAAGCGCGGTCCCGCTCCGACCCAGCCGTGCATCTTCATTTTCGCCTCCGCGGCTGTTTGGAAATCGTGCGGAGGCGGCCCAGCATAGACGTCCGTAAGCGCGATTACCGCGTCATGACGCTTGAGGAGAAGGGAGACATCACGCTTGAGCGCTTCACCCTTTGGAATTCTGCCGTCTGACGGAATGAATCTCAATCGTGGAGTTTGGCCTGAGCGGAGGCGGCCTTCAAGAAACCGCAGCAACGCCGGCTTGAACCCAGCCTCAGTGGCGCCTTCGACGATGACGGCGATACGGACCGTCATGCACGCCCTCCAATGATGCCACGGCTCCAGAGTTGGTCGAGCGTGTAGTCCTGCAACCATTCGTCGAGGTCGAGGGCATCCGCGCGTTGCACGGTCATGCCGCCACCGTCTGGATTCTGGTCGCAGACCACGAGATCCGAGGGGGTAAGGAACCGCACCAGGCGGTCGGAGTGGGTCGCGACAATCAACTGCGTGCGCTCCGAGGCCTCACGCATCAAGTCGGCCAGCAGGCGCAAAAGCTCCGGATGGAGGCTGACTTCCGGCTCGTCGATCAGCGTGACGTGCGGCAGGTCGGGGCTTTGCAGGAGGGTGGCAAGCCAGAGGAAGCGCAAGGTCCCCTCGGACAGCTCGTTGGCATAGAACGGCCGAGTAAAACGCGAGTCTTTCCAGACGAGACCGAGTTGTCCCGCGGCAACGGTCTGGAACGAGAGCCGCTCAAAATCCGGAAATGAAGCACGAAGTGAATCTTCTATCGCTTCGAAGCGGTCCTGTGCCGTCTCGCGCATATTGAACAGGGACGCGACCAGGAATTCAGCATTTGGCCCCGGCAATGAGACCGGGGAGAGTATCTGAGGGCTACGCACCGGTGCGCGCGGGCTGATGTCGAGGCTGTGGTAGATGGCTGAGATGTCGCCAAGTGCGTGCCTGAAGGCAGACGCCATCGAGAAGGGCGAACTCTGTGACAATGCACTCTCGGAGCGATCGAATCCACGCTCAGGCTCGGAAGGGAAACCTTCCTCACCGTAATGCACTTGGCCGTTGTCAGTCTTGACCAGCAATTCGAGTGGCTCCGACGTACCAGGAACCACCTGTGTCAGTCGCTCGCGCCTTATTTCCATTCCTTGGAAGACGCCGAACTCGCCGAGGGTCAGTTCGTAAGTGAACCCTGCCGTGTCAGTCGCTGGCCGTGCCACCGCGACGGTAAGTTCCGATGTCTCCCCATCCGCAGTAAAGATGCTTTTGAGGCCACCCGCTTCGAGGACTGTTGCCGTTAGCCTCTTGTTGGCCGATTTCCCAAGCAGGTGAAGTACGTCCAGGACTGAACTCTTGCCGATCCCATTGGCACCGATCAGGACATTGAGAGACCGTAACGGCAAATGGAGATCGGCGAGCCGCCGGTATCCTCGGACGGACAAGCTCGAAAACCATGTCATCCTACACCCCACTATTGCGCCAACCCAGCGGCGCGTGACCATAAAGCGGTTGCGAGAAATTAACCTCTACAACAGCATACCCTGTTTCGGCATCCGCCGCGCGACGTTCCCGCGATGGATCGTCTTCACCGCCGACCGGTCCGGTTCGCCCCGATGCGGCGGCTCCGCCACCCCGGTTGCTTCGGCGATGATCGCTTCGGCTTCGGCGAGCAGGGCTTCCTCGTCCTCGCCGGTGCGCACGCTTTCCCGCCCGATTTCCAGCAGCACGGGCACCGCCAGCGGCGACACGCGCGACAGTACCATATGCACGATGCGTCCTTTCACTCGAACCAGCATCCCCGCGATGCGGCCCACGTCGATCAGCCCGCCGGCGGCATCCGCGCGGGTGGCGCGCAGCAGGATGTGGTCCGGCTGGTGCCGGCGCAGCACGTCATAGATCAGGTCGGAGTTGACCGTCACCTGCCGGCGCGACTTCTCCTGGCCGGGGTGGTGGCGCTCGATCAGCCCGGCGATCACCGCGACATTGCGGAAGGTCCGTTTCAGCATGGAGCTTTCCGCCAGCCAGGCTTCCAGGTCGTCGCCCAGCATGTCCTCATCGAACAGCCGCGCCACGTCCAGCGGCTGGTGCGCCGACCAGATCCCCAGCACGTAGTCGGTGGCGACGAAGCCCAGCGGCGCGAACCCGGCGCGCTGCATCCGGCGCGTCAGCAGCATACCCAGGGTCTGGTGCGCGTTGCGGCCCTCGAAGCAGTACGCCACCAGGTACCAGCGGTCGCCGCGCGGGAAGGTCTCCACCAGCAGGTCATTGCGGCCCGGCATGCGGGAGGCTTTCCGTTGCATCTGCAACCACTCCTGCACCGGGTCCGGGAACAGGTCCCAGCGCGACGGTGTCTGCAGCAGTGCGCGCACCCGGTCGGCGAGGTTGGTGGTCAGCGGCATCCGCCCGCCTTCGTAGGCCGGCACCATCGGCTCGCCGCTGCCGCCTTCGGCGCATTCCACCGCCATCTCGTGCAGCCGCAGGAAGGTCAGCAGGCGGCCGGCGAACATGAAGGTATCGCCGGGGCGCAGCAGGTTGACGAAATACTCCTCGATCTCCCCCAGCACCGGTCCGAAGCGCTTCCTGCCGACCAGCCGCACTTTCAGCAGCGGCGCCTCGACGATGGTGCCGATGTTCATGCGGTGCTGCGCGGCGATGCGCGCGTTGCGGACGTGCACGCGGCCCTCGCTGTCGCGGAACAGTTTCCGCCAGCGCTCGTAGGCGGCCAGCGCGTAGCCGCCGTCCTCCACGAAGCGCAGCACGTCGTCGAAATCCTGGCGCGTCAGTATCGCGTACGGCGCGGCCCGCCGCACTTCCGCGAACACCTCGTCGGGCAGGAAGGGCGCACTGACGGCGAGGCCGAGCAGGTGCTGGGCGAGGACGTCCAGGCCGCCGGGGCGGGGCGGATCGCCGTCCAGCTCGCGGGCGGCGACGCCCAGCATGGCGGCCTCGCATTCCAGTACCTCGAACCGGTTGGCGGGGACCAGGATGGCGCGTGAGGCCTCGTCCATCCGGTGGTTCGCGCGCCCCACCCGTTGCAGGAGTCGAGAAATGCCCTTGGGCGCGCCGACCTGGATCACCTGGTCGACGCC
>JARLIJ010000346.1 GCA_031291795.1 Acetobacteraceae bacterium
CAGCGCGGGAAGTCGCCGCGCGCGATGGCTTCATACAGGTCGCGCTGGCTGCTCTCGCGGTCGGTGCCGATCACCGCATTGGCCTCGTCGTTGGTCCAGTGCGTGTGGCCCTGCATCGTCTTGAAGTGGAACTTCACCCAGTAGCGCTCGCCGGCGTCGTTCCACAGGCTGTAGGTGTGGCTGCCGTAGCCGTTGACGTTGCGGAAGCCGCGCGGCAGCCCGCGATCGGAGAACAGGATCGTCAGCTGGTGCAGGCTCTCGGGTGAGAGCGACCAGAAATCCCACATCGCCGTGGCCGACCGCATGTTGGTCGTCGGATGGCGCTTCTGGGTGCGGATGAAATCGGGGAACTTCAGCGGATCGCGAATGAAGAACACCGGTGTGTTGTTGCCGACGAGGTCCCAGTTGCCCTCGGTCGTGTAGAACTTCATCGCGAAGCCGCGCACGTCGCGCTCCGCGTCCGCCGCCCCGCGCTCGCCGGCCACGGTGGAGAGGCGCAGCAGCGCCTCGGTCTTCGTGCCGGGGACGAACACCTTGGCGCGGGTGTATTTCGTGATGTCGCCGGTGATCGTCAGCGTGCCGTAGGCGCCCGATCCCTTGGCGTGCACGACGCGTTCGGGGATGCGCTCGCGGTTCTGGTGCGCCAGCTTCTCGAGCAGCTGGTAGTCCTGCATCAGGACGGGCCCGCGCGGGCCGGCGGTGATGCTGTTCTGGTTGTCCGGCACCGCGGCGCCGGCAGTGGTGGTCAGGGTCGGCCGATCGGTCATGGCTCTGGTCCTCATTCAGTGCACGCACAATTTGGTATGTGGAAAAATTCGTCAAATTGGAATTTTCGATCGGTTTTATCGATTATTCTATGTGCTTCTTTGCGGGCGCCCCCATCGATCCAACCCGCGTTTTCCTGGGCCGACAGCGCGATGCTGGCTGGCCGCACCGACATCCCGGTACCGTATCGCGCGACCGCCGAGAAGGGCCGCCGGCGGCAGGGCGATCGCATATGGCGATTTGGGGCAGTCATGGCGTGGCCGTGCCAGGTCGGGTTGAAAGAAGGGAGGAAGATTTTAACACAGATTTAGATGATGAAGGGCGCAGATTACGCGGAAAGAAGCAAGAGGCAGCAGAAATTCCCCTGTTCATCTTTCCGCGTAATCTGTGCCCTTCATCATCTAAATCTGTGTTTAGATACTTACTTGCTTCTTCATGCCTCGCGGTTCTTCCACCGCCACGTATCCAGGCCGTCGGCATGCGCAAATGCGATCGCCCTGCCGCCGGCGGCTGCTTGCCTTGCCGACATGACAGCCTGCGGTCACAGTGGAGACGATTCGACGGTGGGGGAACCCCACCCGGCAATGCAACGGGAAATGTCCAAGATCATGTCCAGCGCTACCATTTTGGCCGGCGGCCGATTCTCCGGCCTGACGCCCCTCCTCGCCCCGCGTTCCGTCGCCGTGCTCGGCGCCTCCTCCGATCCAACCCGCATCAGCGGCCGGCCGATCGCCTACATGCTGGCGCAGGGCTTTCAGGGCGGGCTCTACCCGATCAATCCGAACCGCACCGAGGTGCAAGGGCTGAAGGCCTATCCCACGATCGCCGACCTGCCGGAAACGCCCGACGTCGCGATCGTCGCGGTGCCGGCGGAGGTGGCGGCGCCGGCCGTGGTCGACCTGGCCAAACGCGGCGTGAAGGCGGTCGTGATGTTCACCGCCGGTTTCGCCGAGATGGACGCAGCCGGCGCCGCGGCGCAGGCGAAGATGGTGGCGGATGCCCGCGCGTACGGCATGCGCATCCTCGGACCGAACTGCCTTGGCGTGTTCGATGCGCGGCGGGCGTACTACGCCACGTTCTCCTCGTCGTTCGACAGCGGTTGGCCGGTGCTGGGACGGATCGGCATCGCCAGCCAGTCGGGCGCGTACGGCACGCATCTCTACACGCTGGCGCGCAATCGCGGCATCGGCGCCTCGCTCTGCGTGATGACCGGCAACGAGGGCGACGTCACGGTCGGCGAATGCATCGGCTGGCTGGCGGAAAACCCCGAAGTCGACGTGATCGCGGTCTACGCCGAAGGCATCCGCGAGGCACCCGGCCTGATCGCCGCGCTGCAGACGGCGAAAGCTGCCAGAAAACCGATCGTCATGCAGAAAGTCGGTCGCAGCGAGCTCGGCGGCAAGGCGGCGAAATCGCACACCGCCTCGATCGCCGGGGACGACGCGGTGACCGAGGCGGTGATGGCCGAATTCGGCGTGATGCGCGCCCGCAACTCCGAGGAGATGCTGGACATCGCCCACACCGCGACACGGAAGATCTACCCCGCGCGCAACACGCTGGGCGTCATCACGGTCTCCGGTGGCGCCGGCGTGCTGATCAGCGACGTGGCGGAAAGCGTCGGCCTGGCGATGCCGGAAATGCCGCCGGACGCGCAGGAGACGCTGCGCGGGCTGGTGCCGTTCTGCGCCCCGCGCAACCCGGTGGACGCGACGGCACAGGTCTCGAACGATGTCACGCTGGTCAAGACCTTCACCGAATCGATGGTCCGCGATGGCGGCTACCGTTCGGTGCTGGGCTTCTTCAGCATGACGGCGTCGTCCCGCCGGTGGCCGGCGATCCGCGAACAACTCAATGCGGTGAAGGCCGAATACCCCGACCGGCTCTACGTGCTGTCGGTGATCGTGCCGCCCGAACGGCGGCAGGAGCTGGAGGCGGATGGCTGGGTGGTGCATGAGGACCCGACCCGGGCCGTGGTGGCGATCGATGCCATGGGCCGCTACGGCGCCGCCTTCGCCGCCCCACCGGCCCTCCCTGCCCCGGTTGTGCCTGCGGTCGCGCTACCGCCCGCCGCACCGACGGAAGCGGAGGCCAAGCGCCTGCTGGCTGAGGCCGGCATCGCCTCGGCGCCGGAGGCCGCGTGCAGCACCGCCGACGCGGCCGTGATCGCGGCGGGACGCATTGGCTTCCCGGTGGTGATGAAGATCCTGTCCCCCGATATCCTGCATAAATCGGAAATCGGTGGCGTGTTGCTCGACGTCGCCGACTCCGGCGCGGTGCTGGAGGGGTACCGGGTGCTGATGGAGCGGGCGAAGCAGGCCGCGCCCCACGCACGGATCGAGGGCGTGCTGGTGGCGAAACAACTCAAGGGCGGCGTGGAATGTATCCTGGGCATCCATCGCGACCCGGTGTTCGGCCCGATCGCGATGTTCGGCCTGGGTGGCATCTTCGTGGAAATCCTGCACGACGTGGTGTTCCGCCGCTGCCCGTTCGGCGCCGACGTGGCGGAGCAGATGATCCGCTCGATCAAGGGCGCGCCGTTGCTGCTGGGCGCGCGCGGCCGCCACCCGGCGGATGTGAAGGCGTTGGCGGAGATGCTGGCGCGGCTGTCCGCCTTCGCGGTCGCGGCCGGCCCCCGCCTCGCCTCGATCGACCTCAACCCGGTCTTCGCGATGCCCGAGGGCCACGGCGCCTTCGCGGTCGACGCGGTGATCGAGGTCGATGCCTGACCTGGCGGTCGCGAGGCGCCTGGATGGCGCCGCGTGCCATCAAAATGCGCGGTAAGACTCAGACCGGCATCAGCCGCGATACGCCGGTCTTGCGGCCGGCGCGGAACAGGAAATCGACCAGCCCGCCCACGTTCGGGAGCACTGGCACCTTGATGACCATGCCCAGGCCCCACAGCTCCTGAACCGCGTCGACAGCGCCGATCAGGGCGGCCTCCTCGCCGGTGATCATCAGGACCGGCAGGCTGCGGTCATGCGCCGCGACAGTCATCAGCACGAAACAGCCGTCCTGGCATGGGCCGTCCAGCTCGGCGATCACGGCCATCGGCCGGCGATCGTCCAGGATCGCGAGCAGATCGTCGCCGCCGGTCACACGTTCGACCCCCAGATCGAGGAAATCGCAGATCAGCGCAATCTCGGAGAACAAATCGGCGTCACCCTCGACCACGAGAACCAGCGGATTACAGTTATCGCGCTGTATACTTAGATTTAGCAGAGAGTTGTACTGGGAAGAACCCATGATCTCGATATGCGACATGGTCGTCTCCATTGGGACGCAGGTCAGTTCAATATCTCAGACCTGGATACTTCTGCGTTCTGCATTCACTGTAGTGTGACCGTAATCGTGTTTTGGTGAAAGGGAGGCGGCGGTCAGTTCACTATGAATTGCCGATAGTATCGCGTGAATCTTTGTGAATGCGATTGGGTCTGCGGAAGCCACCCGAAGCCGCCAAGTTTGCGGCCTGCCACCAGGCCGGGTAAAGCTTTGCCACCCCGTGTCCTCACACGGGGCCGGCTCACCGGGGAAGCGGAACAGGAACTGCTGCGCATGATAAACAAGATCGTCCAGACCATGGCGGATGCCATGGCGGGCATCAAGGACGGCTCGACGGTGCTGATCGGCGGCTTCGGCGCAGTCGGCCAGCCCAATGCCCTGATCGACGGCCTGATCGAGCAGGGTGCGACGAATTTGACCGTCGCCTGCAACAATGCCGGGGTCGGCCATGTCGGCCTGGCGCGGCTGATGGAGCTGGGGCGCGTTGCCCGGATCATCTGCTCGTTCCCCCGCAGCTCCGACCCGGTGGTGTTCGAAACGCTGTACCGTGCCGGCAAGATCGCGCTGGAGATCGTCCCCCAGGGTACGCTGGCGGAACGGATGCGTGCGGCAGGTGCCGGGGTGCCGGCGTTTTTCACCGCAACCGGCGTCGGCACCAAGATGGCGGTCGGCAAGGAGCATCGCGAGATCGACGGGCGCACCTACATTCTGGAGAAATCCCTGCCCGGCGACGTGGCGCTGGTCGAAGCGTGGGAGGCCGATCGCTGGGGCAACCTGACGTTCAAGGAGGCCGGGCGGAACTTCAACCCCGTCATGGCGATGGCCGGCACGCTGACCATCGTGCAGACCCAGCATGTGCGCGCGCTGGGCGAGATCAATCCGGACCACGTCGTCACCCCCGGCATCTTCGTGGACCGTGTGGTCCATGTGCCGTACGGTGATCCGTCCGGCTTCTGATCGCTGCCGCCGGACCACCCGCCAACGCAGACGACCCAGAAACGCAGCCGACCCAACAAAGTCGCCGAGGAGAGCCAAACCCATGGCCGAGACCGACACCGCTGCCTTGAAGCCGTTCAGCCGTCCCCAGATGGCCGCTCGCGTGGCGCAGGACATTCCGGAGGGGTGGTACGTCAACCTGGGGATCGGCATCCCGACCGCCGTCGCCGACTATGTGCCGCTGGAACGCGAGGTGATCTTCCACTCCGAGAACGGCGTGCTGGGCATGGGCCCGGCGCCGGAGAAGGACAAGATCCAGCCCTGGCTGATCAACGCCGGCAAGCAATACGTCACGCTGCGGGCGGGCGGCAGCTTCTGCCACCACGCCGACAGCTTCGCGATGATCCGCGGCGGGCACCTCGACCTGTGCGTGCTGGGCGCTTTCCAGGTGGCGGAGAATGGCGACATCGCGAACTGGGCGACCAGCGAGAACGACACCGCGCCCGCGGTCGGCGGCGCGATGGACCTCGCGGCCGGCGCCAAGCGGCTGTGGGTGCTGATGGACCACACCACCAAGGACGGCACGCCCAAGCTGGTGCACCATTGCAGCTACCCGCTGACCGCCGTGGGCGCGGTCAAGCGAGTCTACACCAACCTCGCGGTGCTGGACGTGACGGAGCGCGGCTTCGTGGTGATCGACATGGCGCCCGGCCTGACGTTCGAGGCCCTTCAGGCGCGGACCGAAGCGAAGCTGCACACCGCGTCCTGAGCGAGGCCGAGCCGCGTTGCTGCGGCGCAGGATTGACGCCGGAGCGATTGATCGTAACGTTGCGCGCGGACATTGGGCGTAGAGGCCGTCATGCCAGTGCTGTCGCAGCGGATATTGCAGCGGATGTTCCTGGGCTTCGTTGCCGGCGCGCTCGCGGTCCTGGTGTTCCACCAGGGGATCGTGACCGTGCTGTTCAACCTGGGTCTGACGCCACTTGCGCCATACCGCACCATGCTGGTCCCGCCGTTCGGGGTTCCCGCGATCGTCAGCCTGTGCTTCTGGGGCGGCGTCTACGGCGCATTGTTCGGCGCTGTGGCGCCTCGCCTGCCGGCACCGCTATGGGCCGCAGGCCTGGCCATCGGACTGCTGGCGATGCTGATCGGCTGGTTCGTCGTGGCCCCGCTCAAAGGCCTGCCGATTGCTGTGGGCTTCGTGCCCTGGCCGATGGCGCGCTCGCTGCTGATCAACCTGACCTGGGGCCTGGGCACCGGCCTGCTGCTGCCGCTGCTGAGCCCCCGCCGCTTGCGCCGCCGCGCCCTGGGCTAGTACCTCTGCACAGAGGGTTTGGCCGGTTGCTCCCGCTTGTTTCCGCCAAGATAAATCTGCACGGAAATCGCTGTCGGATTGATCAAGTATACGGAAACTCGCATTGAAAGGTTTTCTTACACGTCCGCAAAACTCTTATCCGTACGATTCGGGCGTTTCATTAGCTCCTGCCATTACGCCTCTTGCGCCGGATGCCACGGCAGCGTAAGATTCTATAAGGTAATGATCGCCAGGCGAGCTTCGACAAAGGGCGGTCAATTTGCGGCAACGACCGCGCTCGGAGAAAACGGATGCAGCACCGCCGAGGTTGGATAGCCCTGTTTTTGTTCACGCTCGCGATGATCAACTACGTCGATCGTGGAGCACTTTCCTTCGCGGCAGGCCCAATCGCGCGTGAGTTGGGCTTATCGCCGGTCACGCTCGGCTACGTGTTTTCATCCTTTCTGTGGAGCTACGTCATCCTCCTCCTGCCAGCGGGTATGCTGGTGGATCGATACGGCGCCAAGAAGGTTGCGGGTTGCGGCATCGGGCTTTGGTCGCTTGCCACCGCAGCGACCGGCCTTATCTGGAGCATTCCTGCGCTGATCGGAACACGGTTGGTGATGGGCGCGGGCGAGGCTACCACCATGCCCGCAGGCAACCGGGTCATCCGGGAATGGATTCCAGCCGGCGAGCGGGGCATGCTCAATTCCATCTTCAGCGGCGGTTCCTATGCCGGACCGGCCGTGTGCGCCCTGGTGGCCGGACCAATCATCGCGGCATTCGGCTGGCGTGTCCTGTTCTTCGTGACCGGTGGTGTCGGCATCGTTTGGCTGATCTGCTGGCAGATCTGGTTCGCCAAACCGGAGGAGGCCAGCTGGCTCGGTGATGCCGAGCGCCAGAAGATCATCGCCGAGCGTGGCGCCCGCAAGGTGGATTTCGACCATACCGGCGAGAAGCCAGGCCTGCTGAAACTGCTTGGCAGCGGGCCGACGCTGTGGGGCGTGGCGCTGACCCAGGGATGCAACGTCTATTCGCAGTATCTCTTCCTGACCTGGCTGCCGAGCTACCTCCAGAGTTCCAGGGGCCTCACTATCATCACGACCGGCATCTATGTTGCCATCCCGTATGTCATAGCGGTCGGACTGTGCCTCCTGACGGGGCGTGCGAGCGATCGGCTGCTGCGCGGCGATGTCGGCGGCGGCAGGCGGCGCTATATGATCGCCTGCGGGCTGATGCTTGCCGCCGTCATCATGGTCGCCCCCTTGGTAAGCAGCGTGTGGCTGATCCTGGGCCTGATCACCCTGTCGCTGACGGGGCTGGCTTCCGCCTCGTCCTTGAACTTCGCACTGCTGAACGATTTGCTGCCCAAGCCACGCGATGTGGGCATCGCGACGGCCTTCATGGTCCTGGGCGGCAACAGCTTCGGGCTGATAGCTCCCATCGTAACGGGATACGTAATCGCGATTACCGGCAGCTATAACATGGCGTTCGTGATCGCCGGCGGGTTGCTTGTCATCGGTGCGGTATCGACCCTGACGTTAACCCGGCACCCGATCGGAGAACGCATCGCTTCTGGTGGCCTCCCGGCGGCTTCGGGGACACAGGGGGCCCTGCTGCTCCACGCTGACAACTGATGGGTAACTGCCATGACAACATCCGTTCCTTCGTCTTCGGCTGCCAATGATCAAAACCCTCATGTAGCGGTACGGCCCGAGTGGCTTGCTTTGCACGCCGAGGAGGTGATCGAACCGGCGCTGCCGATGATCGATGCGCATCATCACCTGTGGGGCTTCCCGGAGAAGGGAAAGAACTTCCGCTACCAGGCCACCGATCTTTTGGCCGACATCGGCACGCAAAATATTCGCGCTACGGTGTTTATCGAGTGCCATACACATTACAGGACGGATAAACTCGAGGCGTTCAAATCCGTCGGTGAAGTGGAGTTCGTGCTGAATGAGACTCGCGAGGTCGCGGCGCACGGCGGACATACCGCGATTGGCGCGGCTATCGTGGCCAATGCCGAGTTGCTGCTCGGAGCGGCGGTTCGCCCGGTACTGAGCGAGCTTATTGCAGCCTCTGACGGCCGTGTTCGCGGCATTCGAAACATTGCGGTCTGGCATGCCGATCGTTCGTTTCGCGCGTCAACGGCGAACCCGCCGCAGGGGATGATGCTCGATGCGCGATTCCGGGAGGGGTTCAGCCAACTGGCACCGCTGGGCCTGACATTCGACGCGTGGGCCGTGCACCCGCAGCTCGACGAGCTGAGTGCCCTCGCATCCGCATTTCCGGACACGCGAATCGTCCTGAATCACATCGGTGGACCGCTTGCTATCGGACCGTATCGAGGGCAGCGCGACACGGTTTTCCAGGACTGGCGCAACGGCATGCTCAAACTCGCACGCTGTGCAAACGTTTCGGTGAAGCTCGGCGGTTTCGGCATGACCTGGTTTGGTCTCGGTTTTTCCGAAATGCCGCGTCCGCCCGGATCCGAGCAACTCGCGGCTGCGATTCGACCGTATGTCGAAGCCTGTGTCGAAATGTTCGGCGCGAACCGGTGCATGTTCGAAAGTAACTTCCCGGTCGACAAGGGAAATTTCAGCTACAACGTCTTGTGGAATGCGTTCAAGCGGATAGCGAGCGGGGCTTCCGATTCCGAGAAGGCCGCGCTTCTCCACGATACTGCTGCTGATTTTTATCGAATCAAGCCGTGCTGAGATTGCCGGCCTGACACCAGGGGGGCGGCGCTCAGCACGCAAAACGGGATGGCCACCAGCCCCCCCGCGAAGGGGAGCGCCGACGCGAGCGCCTCGACCGGCAGGGCGCGCGCCGCCGGCATCACACGCCAGCGGTTTCGACCGCGGGTGGATACGCTCTGCGCCGCTCGTGCAGCGGTGGCCCATCAACACGTCCGTCACGGTCTGTCGGCAGCATCGCAAAGGCAGATTTTATACCAACCGCCGCTGAGACCGACTCATAGGTTGCGGCGACAGTAACGCCTCCCTCTCCCCTTGAGGGAGAGGGGCGGGGTGAGGGGGCGAGCCGCACCGCCGGTGGTGGTACGACCCCTCACCCCAGCCTTGGTCCGCTC
>JARLIJ010000062.1 GCA_031291795.1 Acetobacteraceae bacterium
CTGGGTGGTGTGCCAGGGCAACGGCTGCGCGATGTCGGCTGCCTACCTGGACCCCGCCGTAGCGCTGGCGATGTTCGGCCCCTCCAACGGCATCCTCGCCTGGGGGCCGCCGGGACCCTACGAGGCACGGCGGGTGGAGGGTGGCTGGCGCATCACCGGCACCTGGCGGTTCGCCAGCGGCAGCCAGAACGCCACCTGGCTGGGCGCCCATGTCCGCGGCGAGGGCGAACTGCTGACCTTCCTGTTCCCCAAGTCCAGCGCGACCATGACCGATATTTGGCACACCGTCGGCCTGCGCGGCACCGCCAGCAACCAGTACAGCACCGACGACCTGTTCGTGCCCAACAGCCATGTCATGCACCGCGACGACCCGACGCACCGGCGGGAGCAGGGACCGCTGTACCGGTTCACCTCGGGCCAACTTTACTCGGCGGGCTTCGCCGGCGTCGGACTGGGCCTCGCGCGCGGCACGATCGACGCCTTCCTGGCCCTGCCGGCCGCCAAGGTCGCCCGCGGCGCGTCCAAGCCGCTGCGCGAGAATAACGTCGTGCAGTCCCAGTTCGCGCAGTGCGAGGCCCGCTTCCAGTCCGCCCGCGGCTACCTGCACGCCACGCTGAACGCGCTGTACGACCACGTCGTGGCGCATGGCGAGATGACGGTGGCGCAGAAGGCGGCGCTGCGTCTGGCAACCACCTGGGCGATCCAGCAGGCGCGGGAAGTGGTGAATACGCTCTACCACGCCACGGGTTCCGCCGCGGTATTCGAGGAAAACCCGTTCGAGCGCCGCCTGCGCGACATCCACACGGTTGCGCAGCAATCCCAGGGACGGCAACTTCACTTCGAAACGGTCGGCCAACTTATGCTCGGACTGCCCGCCGAGAACCAATTCTAACCCAGTGGAGGACGTCATAATGCCGGCAATGTCCCTGAATCACTATACGATCCGGGTGCGCAACCTGGAGGCGACCAAGGATTTCTATACCGGGATCGTCGGCCTGACGGTCGGCGACCGCCCGCCGCTGAACTTCCCCGGCTACTGGCTGTACTGCGGCGGCGTCCCCACCGTCCACCTGATTGGCTACCGCGCCACGGACCCCGCGATCGCGGACGAGGCGGCCAAGCCGGCGGCAACCGGGCGGCTCGACCACATCGCCTTCGCCTGCGAGGGGCTGAAAGACATGAAGGCCAACCTCGAAGGTCGCGGCATCACATTCGACGAGCGGGTGCTGCCACGCCTGAACATGACGCAGCTGTTCTATTACGATCCGGACGGCATTGCAGTGGAATGCAACTTTCCGGCGCATGAGACCGTGGGCCAGGCCGGGAGTGGCTACTGATGGGGTCTTCGGCCGACCAGATGCAGTGCCGGCGGTCGAAGCAACCACGACTGGCGGCGAAACCGAGTGTACTCGGAAACGCTGGACCATGAGACACGGACAGGCGGTTTTCCCGCAACCAAGGTCGTTGGCGTGGTCGGCACTGCTTCAGGACATTGCCCAATGACCTCGCCGCCGGACGACACCCTCGTCTTCCCCCCGGGGGATTATGTCTCTCCGGGGTTTCGTCGGGTCGCCCCCGACGCATGCTTTCCGTTCATGGCCACGGTCGATGATCTGAACACGATCACCTGGCCGTATTACCGCCGCTGGATCCCGCATATCTTCCGCTCCGACCGGCGTTCGCCGCTGATCGGCTTCGTCAGCCGCGACGAGGCGCACATCCTGTACAACACGGCGCTGCGCTGCCAGGGGCAGCGTGCGCTGGAGATCGGGTGCTGGATGGGCTGGTCGGCGTGCCATCTGGCGCTCGGCGGCGTCACCCTCGACGTCGTCGATCCGTTGCTGGCCAATCCGGCGATCCACGCCAGCGTGTTGGCGTCGCTGACCGCAGCCGGCGTCCACGAGCATGTGCGGCTGGTCCCGGAGGCAAGCCCGGCGGCGGTGATGCGGCTGCACGCGAGTGAGACGCCGCGCTGGGGCTGCATTTTCATCGACGGCAACCACGACCGTCCGGGTCCGCTGCACGACGCGATGACGGCGCCGGCCGTCGCGGCGCCGGACGCGCTGGTGCTGTTCCACGACCTGGCCTCGCCCGAGGTCGCGGAGGGGCTTGATTACCTGCGGGACCAGGGGTGGAACACGATGCTTTACCAGACCGTCCAGATCATGGGTGTGGCCTGGCGCGGTGCGGCGCGCCCGGTGGATCATGTCCCAGATCCCCGGATCGTCTGGACGCTGCCGGACCATCTTGCCGGATATCGCGTCTGCGGGGTACCTGCTGCCTGACGGGGGGAAGTCGCGGCCAGGAGGCCGACGCAGGCTGTCATCCGCCAGGATTTGAGGAAGCGATATGGCACCCGATACGGATGGATCGATCCGGCGGCTCAATCCCCCAGCGTTGGGTACGCCGCCTGGCTACTCGCAGATCGTGGATGTGCGGGCCACTCGCCTGATCTTCATCGCGGGCCAGGCTGCCCTGGATCGCGATGGCGACTTGGTCGGCAAGAACGACTTCGCGGCTCAGGCCGACCAGGTTTTCTGCAACCTGAGCGCGGCCCTGCAGTCGGTCGGCTGCACTGCGGGCAATCTGGTGAAGCTGACCGTCTTCCTGCGGGACATGGACCATCGGTCGCTCTACCGAGAGGCACGGGACCGGTTCTTTGCGATGGTGACGCCGCCTGCGGCACCCGCTGTCACGTTGGTGGAAGTGTCGAAGCTTTACGGTCAGGACTTCCTGGTCGAGATCGAGGCCATAGCGGCAATCTGAGGCCAGGCCGGGACTGCGACAGGCTCGGACGCCGTCATTAGCAAGGCGGCTGCCAATGTGACGCGCCGTCGGACTGGCGCAGCCTGCTGCGTCGTCGTCCGCTCAGAAATACGCCAGCGATAGGAAGTACCCCACGGTCGTCGACACCGCGACCCCGATCAGCCCCGGGATCATGAAACTGTGGTTCAGCAGGTATTTCCCGATATGGGTCGTTCCGGTGCGGTCCATGTTGATCGCTGCCAGGTCGCTCGGATAGAACGCGAAAAAGAAGTAAGCGTAGCTGGACGGCATCAATCCCAGCATCAGCGGCGTCGACAAGCCCAGCGCTATGCCGAACGGGATCATGATCGTCAGGGTTGCCGCCTGGCTCTTCACGAATGCCGACACGCAGAACATCGCGATCGCGAATGTCCACGGGGCGTATTGCACCATCTCCTTGATCTCGGCGACCAGGAAGACCTTGTTCGCCGTCACGAACGTGTCGCTCATCCAGGCGATCCCGAAGATCGACACCACCGCGATCATGCCCGCCCGGAACACGCTGGAACTGGCGACCTCGGCCGCCTTCACGTCGCAGGCGAACAGGATGAACGCGCCGTAGCCCAGCATGACGATTTGCACCACGGTCGTCATCGGCAGGTCGACCGTGCCCCACCGCGGCAGCAGGGCGGGGAACAGCGCCAATATCACCACGGTGAAGATCCCGCCGAAGAACAGCACCACCGACAGCGGGGCGGTATCCGGCAACCGCTTGCCCAGGGTCGTCACGTCCGCGTCCAGGGCGGCGCAGAAGGCCGGGTCCTGTAGCCGCGCCTGGAACTCCGGATCGTGGTCGAGTTCCTTGCCGCGGTTCATGCTCCATGCCGCCGCGGCCAGCACGCCGATGATGCCCGCCGGCATGGTGACCTTGATGATGTCGAACAGTCCGACCGGGTGGGACGTCTTCGCCGCCAGTGCCAGGAAGGTTGTGACCGCGGCTGCCACGGGGCTTGCGGTGATACCCATCTGTGCGGCAACCGAGGAGATCGCCATCGGCCGCTCGGGCCTGATGTGGGTCTTCAGCGCCACGTCGGCGATCACCGGCAGCAGCGAGTAGACTGCATGGCCGGTGCCGACGCACACCGTCAGGAAGAACGTGCAGAGCGGTGCCAGGATCGTCACCCGCGTGGGGTGCGCCCGCAGCAGACGCTCGGTTTTCTGCACCAGCCAGTCCAGCCCCCCGGCGACCTGCAGCGTGGCCGAGGCGGTCACCACCGCCAGGATGATCAGCATGACCACGATCGGCGGGTCGCTCGGCATCTCCCGGAAGCCGAGGGTGAGCACGGCCACGCCGAGGCCCCCGATCATGCCCAGCGCGATACCGCCGCGACGGATGCCCAGGAGGATGGCGGTCAGGACGAGCGCGAATTGGATCCAGAACATCAGCACGGCGCATGCACCTGTCGATTGCGCCGACCGGAATAACGGAATGTGAAGGCAGCCGCCTTGATGCGGATCAATTGGAAGGCCCGATGATCCGACACGGCGCCGCCTCCGGTCGATCCGCCACAGGTCAGCGCCGTATTCCACGGGTTGCGCGTCCGCCCGGACACTTCGTTGAACGTCGAGCCGCCGGCTCCGAACTCCGGTGTGTTGGACTTGCCGACGACAATGCCGCCACGCCGCTCGATCCGCTCGACCAGGGGATGGGAGCGGGCAGGGACGTGGTCGCGAAAGATCGGTGAGCCGTACGTCGTGCGCACCCCTGCGACGTCGGTCAGGTCCTTGATCGACACGGGCAGTCCGGCCAGCCATCCCGGTTCGGCCGCCGCCTCTGTCCCGTCCTCCGCCGCCGTGCATGGTCACGCGCCCGATCGAGGCAGAGCGTCGGCATGGCGTTCACCGCCGGGCCCACCGCCGCGATCCGGGCGGCGGCAGCCTCCACCAGCTCCAGCGGTGAGATTTCGCGTCGGCGCAGGCGGGCGACCGCCTCCGTGGCGGTCAGGCGAAACAGCGTGTCGCTCACGGCCGCACGCCATACGTGTTGAGGAACATCGTCACTGCCGCGTTCACGATCCGGTCGATCGCACCGGGCGGCAGCTCGGTCAGCAACCCGAGCCGCCGGCGGAGGACAGGCACGGTCTGGGTCATGGCGAAGAACTGTTCGGCGGCGAAGGCCGGGTCGGCGACTGCCAGCCGGCCACGCCGGGTTTCCTCGGCCAGCCAGCCGGCCATGAACGACAGCGCACGCGCCGGACCGGCGGCGAAGAATGTCTCCGCCAGTTCGGGGAACTTCGCGGCCTCGGAGATCATGACGCGGTAGATCGTCTGCCCCGACGGAGAGAGCATCATCCGCATCATGCGCTCGCCGATGCCGCGCAGCACCGCCGCCGGCTCTCCGTCGTGATCCGCACTGTCGAAAACATGCGCCAGGTTCTGGCTGCACTGTTCCTGCACGAACGCGGTGAACAGCGCCGCCTTGCTCGGAAAATAGTTGTACAGCGTGCCCTTTGATACCGCAGCAACGACGGCGATGCGCGCCATGCTGGCGCCCTCGTACCCGTCGGTCGCGAACACAGCGGCCGCGCCGCGCAGGATCTGCGCGCGCTTCTGGGGGGATAAGCCTTCTGAGAGATCCATGCCGTGCCAACCATCGGGCCTCGCGGGCGCCTTGACAACGGCATAGTCGCTTCCCAGTTTCCGAATGACCGAACCGTTCGGTCATTTCCTGGTGACCGGCGAGTCACGGAGAACCGCATGAACGACCAGCCGCTCGAACCGGCGCGCGGCGTGCCAGCCTATGAGGCCGTGACGCTGCGCGATCCGCCTTCCTCGCCGCAGGATAAATCCTCGCCGCCGGGCACGGGCAGCGCGTGGAAGCACCGCCTCGGTTGGGCCGCTGGCCTGCTGGTGGCGCTGGCGGTGCTCGCTGGTGGCACGCTGTACTGGCTCGACACGCGTAACTACGAGAGCACCGACGACGCCGAGATCGACGCCTATACGACGCAGATGGCATCACAGGTGGCCGGGCGGGTCACCGAACTGCTGTTCCGAGACAACCAGCACGTGGCGGCCGGGCAGGTGCTGATGCGGATCGATCCGCGCGACTACCAGGCCAGGCTCGACCAGGCAAAGGCGCAGCAGGCCAACGCGCGCGCCGGCCTGGAGCAGGCAAATGCCATGGTCGTCGTGCAGCAGGCCAATATCGACCAGGCGCTGTCCCAGGTGCGGGTGGCGCAAGCCGACCTTCTGCAGGCGCAGCAAGACTACGCCCGTTATCACGGCATCGATCCGCATGCGGTCACCCGCCAGCAGATCGACAGCACCACCGCGACCTTCCACGGTGCGCAGGCGAAACTGGACGCGTCGCAGCAATCGGTGGGCGCGGCGCGCGCGCAACTGGTCTCGGCACAGGCCCAGGTGGTGGGCGCCCGTGCCTCGGTCCAGCAGGCCGACGCCAACGTGGCCTCGGCGGAGCTGCAGCTGTCGTATTGCACCATCACGGCGCCGGTGGCCGGCATCGTCGGGCACCGCAACGTGGATACCGGCAACTACGTCAATTCTGGCCAGGCACTGTTCGCCCTGGTGCAGGACGACCGTTGGGTCACCGCGAATTTCAAGGAGACCCAGCTGGCCCGCATGCGTCCCGGCCAGCCGGTGGAGCTGCGGATCGACGCCGTCCCCTCGATTACCTTCCGCGGGCGGGTCGACAGCTTCCAACCCGGCACCGGGGCCGCGTTCAGCGTGCTGCCGGCAGAGAACGCCACCGGCAACTACGTCAAGATCGTGCAGCGCGTGCCGGTGAAGATCGTGTTTGACGACGATCGGGTGAAGACCGACCAGCTCTCGCCCGGCATGTCGGTGGTGCCGTCGGTCCGGGTGCACTGAGCGGTGGCTGATCCCGCGCTTCCGCGGTCCGCGGCCGGGGATCGCAACCCGTGGCTGATTGCCGTCGTGGTATCGATCGCAACCTTCATGGAGGTGCTGGACACCACCATCGCCAATGTTGCCCTGCGCCACATCGCCGGCAGCCTCGCCACCAGCCAGGACGAGTCGACCTGGATCCTGACCAGCTACCTGGTGTCGAACGCCGTCGTCCTGCCAATCAGCGGCTGGCTCGCCAGCGTCATCGGGCGCAAGCGGTTCTACATGATCTGCGTCGGCCTGTTTACCGGCGCCTCCGTCCTCTGCGCCATGTCAACCTCGCTCGGCATGATGCTGACGGCGCGCGTCATCCAGGGCATCGGCGGCGGCGGCATGGCGCCCACCGAACAATCGATGTTCGCCGACACATTCCGTCCGGAGAAGCGCGCCCAGGCCTTCGCACTCTACGGCCTGACCGTGGTCAGCGCGCCGGCCATCGGACCCGTGCTGGGCGGTTGGCTGACCGATCATGCGTCATGGCACTGGGTGTTCCTGATCAACCTGCCGGTCGGGCTGCTGTCGCTGGTCCTGGTGCAGTGGCTGGTAACCGAACCGCCGATGCTGGTGGAGGACCGGCGGCAGCTTTTGGCCAAGGGCCTGCATGTCGACTATCTCGGCTTCGCGCTGGTCGTGCTGGGCTTCGGCGCGTTGCAGATCATGCTCGACCGCTACGAGCAGGATGACGGGTTCTCCTCCAACTTCGTCCTGACCCTCGGCCTGATGGCTCTGGTATGCCTGACTGCGCTGACAGTGTGGGAGCTCCTGCATCCGCAGCCGGTGATGAACGTGCGGTTGCTTCGCGCGCCTGCGTTCGCGGTGTCCTGCACCATGATGTTCCTGCTGGGTTTCATGCTGGTCAGCACCACGCAACTGCTGCCGCAGCTTGCTCAGGCGTTGCTGGGTTACGATGCCACCACAGCCGGACTGACGCTGGGTGCCGGTGGGATCGCGGCGTTGGTCTTCATGCCGGTCGCCGGAATGGTCACCGGGCGGCTGATCCAGCCCAAATGGCTGATCCTGATCGCCCTCGTGGGCATGGGCTGGTCGTTGATGAGCGCCGCCAGCCTCAATCTCGATATCTCGTTCTGGAATATCTCGTTCGCGCGCGTCACCCAGGTGATGTGGCTGCCGTTCCTGTTCATTCCGATCAGCGCGGTCTCATACGTCGGCGTGCCGGTCGATCGCAGCAACGACGCTTCGGCCCTGATCAACCTGATGCGCAACCTCGGCGGCAGTGTCGGCGTGTCGTTCACCACCACGATGCTGGAGGAGCGGACGCAATTCCACCATGCGCGGCTTGCGGAGCACATCACGGCGTACAACGGCTATGGCTGGCCGACGCCGCTTGCCCCCGTCGATGCGCTGGTGCAAGCACAGGCCTCGATGATGAGCTACCTCGACATCTTCTGGGCGCTGGGCCTGCTTGCTTTGCTGATTTGGCCGCTCGTGTTTCTGCTGCCGCGCATGCCCAGGGGGATGGCGCCGGCGGGGCATTGAGCCAGCGGGCATTGAGCCAGCGGGACATTGGGATCGACGTTGAACCTTGTTTTGAACCACGGGACGTAATGCACGGCATGACCAATGGGAAGCGGGGCGGTGCCCTGGCGAAGTGGAGCGTTGCCTTGACGGTGGCGCTGCTGTTGGGTGGCTGCACGGTCGGGCCGGACTTTACCGCACCGGAATGGGCCTCGCCGAGCTCCTGGTTCGGGCCACCAAAACCAAAGGCAAACCAGCCGCTCAGTTACGCCGTGGCGCAGCCGATCGATCCAAACTGGTGGGAGCTGTTCCACGACCCGCAGCTTACCGGGCTCGAGCGGCGCGTGGCGGCCGAGAACCTGGACGTGCAGGTCGCGGCCGTGCGGTTCGAGGAGTCTCGTCAGCAACTGGCGAATGCCCGTGCCGCGCAGTTCCCGACGCTCAGTGCCAACGCCTCCTACACACGGCAGAAGCCAAGCAACAACGGCATCTTCGCCGCGGCGCCGGACGCAGCCGGGGCAAGTGGTGCCAGCGGCAGCACCACCGGTGGCCTCCGCGCCACCGGCATCCAGCCGTTCAACGTCTACCAGACCGGTTTTGACGCAGCCTGGGAAATCGACCTCTGGGGCAGCGTGCGCCGGTCGGTCGAATCCGCCACCGCGTCTTCCCAGGCCGCCGAGGAAGCGCGCCGCTCCGTCCTGCTTGCCAGTCTGGCCGAGGTCGCACGCGACTACATCCTGTTGCGCGGCACGCAAACGCAATTGCAGATCGCCCGCGACAACGTGCACACCGCCCAGCAGAGCCTGCAACTGACGCAGCAGCGCGCCGCCGGCGGCGTTACCACCGATCTCGACGTCGCGAACGCGTCCGCCCAGCTGCGCACCACCGCCTCGCAGATCCCCTCGCTGGAACAGCAGGAAGCCACGCTGATCAACGCGCTGAGCCTGCTGCTGGGGCAGGGGCCGAATGCGCTGCGTGCCGAGCTGCAGTCCGCGAAGCCGGTTCCACCGGTGCCACCGACCGTGCCGGTCGGGTTGCCCTCGGACCTCGCGCGGCGTCGCCCCGACATCCGCCAGGCCGAGGCCCAGCTGCACGCCGCCACCGCCACGATCGGCGTGGCGACTGCGGCGTTCTATCCGTCGGTGACGCTGACCGGTAGCGTCGGTCTGCAGGCATTGAACTTCGACCATGCCTTCGATCTGAACTCCCGCCAGTACGCCCTGGGTCCCGGCATCACCATCCCGCTCTTTCAGGGCGGCCAGTTGCGTGCGCAGTTGCACCTGACCGAAGCGCAGCAGCAGGAAGCCGCCATCAACTACCAGAAGACGGTGCTGCAGGCCTGGCACGACGTCGACAACGCGCTGACCGCCTACCAGGCCGAACAGGCCCGCCGCGAGCAACTGACCCAGGCGGTCGCCGAGAACCGCCGTGCGCTGGGCCTCGCCCAAAGCCGCTACCAGGAGGGCGTGGCGGACTTCCTGACCGTACTGGACGCGGAACGCAGCCTGCTCGCTTCTCAGCAGCAACTGGCCGACAGCACGACCACCGTCTCTGCCAACCTCGTGGCGCTGTACAAGGCATTGGGCGGCGGCTGGGAGACGGACATGCCGTTGTAGGCACAGGCTGCGGGCGCATGTTCGCCGGGCATGTTCGACTGAGACCGACACCGCTTTCCCGCGCCGCCTGCTTCGAGGGCACCTCGCGGTGAGAGCCTCCAGGCGTCAGCCCAGCCCGATCAGCGCGGGCGACAGGCCGGCCGGGAGCTGGTCCGGGGTCGCGCTGTCGAGGCCGATACGGGCCAGCCAGGCCTCGAACTCCGGGGCCGGGCGCAGGCCCAGCGCGCCGCGCAGGTACAGCGCATCGTGGAACGAGGTGCTCTGGTACGACAGCATCACGTCGTCCGCGCCCGGCACCCCCATGATGTAGGTGACGCCCGCGACGCCCAGCAGCGTCAGCAGCGCGTCCATGTCGTCCTGGTCGGCCTCGGCATGGTTGGTGTAGCAGACGTCCACCCCCATCGGCAGGCCGAGGAGCTTGCCGCAGAAATGGTCCTCCAGGCCGGCGCGGGTGATCTGCTTGCCGTCGAACAGATATTCCGGGCCGATGAAGCCGACCACGGTGTTGACCAGCAGCGGCGCGAAGGCGCGGGCGACGGCGTAGGCGCGGGCCTCCAGGGTCTGCTGGTCGACGCCGTGATGCGCCTCGGCGGACAGCGCGCTGCCCTGGCCGGTCTCGAAATACATGACGTTGTCGCCGAGCGTGCCGCGCTTCAGGGACAGGGCGGCGTCGCGGACCTCCTGCAGCAGCGCGAGCGAGACGCCGAAGCTGCGGTTGGCGGCTTCGGTGCCGGCGATCGACTGGAATACCAGGTCGACCGGGGCCCCGCGCTCGATGCAGCGCAGGCTGGTGGTGACGTGGGCCAGCACGCAGGTCTGCGTCGGGA
>JARLIJ010000347.1 GCA_031291795.1 Acetobacteraceae bacterium
AAGCGGACGATGTCGCTCGAATCCGACCTCATCCTGGACAGGCGGCGCCTCAAGCGCCGCCTTGTCTTTTGGCGCAGCTTCACAGTGCTGGCCGTCGTCGTGGCGGCGCTGGTGGCGTTGCGCGGCGGATCCGGCGGGCTGCCGATCGGGGGCGCCCACGTGGCGCGCCTGTCGGTCAACGGCATCATCACGGACGACCGCAAGCTGACGGACGCCGTCAACGACCTTGCCAAGGATGACGCGGTCAAGGCGCTGGTTGTCAGCATCAACAGCCCAGGCGGCAGCGTGGCAGGCGGCGAAAGCCTGCACAACGCGATCGCGCGGGTGGCCGAGAAGAAGCCGGTCGTAGCCGTCATGCACGGCGTTGCCGCCTCCGCTGGCTACATGGTGGCACTGCCGGCCACGCGCATTTTTGCCAGCGGCGCGACCCTGACCGGCTCGATCGGCGTCATCCTGGAAACCGGCGAGATGTCCGGACTGCTCTCCAAGGTCGGACTGACCGCCGATGCGATCACCTCGGGGCCGCTGAAGGACCAGCCAAGTTACACCCATCCCCTGACGCCGCAGGGCCGCGAGGTCCTGCACGGGCTGGTGATGGACCTCTACGACCAGTTCGTCGCCATGGTCGCCACCGGGCGGCACATGGACCCCGACCGCGTGCGCGAACTCGCCGACGGCCGCGCCTATTCGGGCCACCAGGCCCTGCCCCTCGGGCTGATCGACGCCCTCGGCGACGAGCGCGATGCGCGCGCGTGGCTGGCGGCGAACAAGGGCGTTTCAGCCACCCTGCCGGTGGAAGACGTCTCCACCGAGAGCTTCGCCAGCCGGGCGCTTGCCGGGTCAGTGAGCCCGCTGGTCGACGGTGTTTGGAAAATGCTGGTTTCCCAACGCCTTACGCTTGACGTGCCGTTGGCGGTCTGGCAACGTCCGTCGGAATGATCCGTGGGGCGTTGCTGTGACAAAGTCCGAACTCATCACCGAGCTCGCGGCCGCTAATCCGCATCTGCGGGGCGCGGATGTAGAACGGATCGTCGCCACCATTTTCGATGAGATAACCGTGGCCCTGGCACGTGGGGAGCGCGTGGAGCTCCGCGGATTCGGGGCATTCACGGTCAAGCATCGCAACGCCCGCACCGGCCGCAACCCCCGCACCGGGGAGGCCGTGCCGGTCGATGAGAAGGCCGTGCCGTTCTTCAAGGCCGGCAAGGAGCTGCGCGAGCGTGTGAACCGTACCCAACCGGCGCGTGGCGCGGCGGAACGGGTACAGGCCTGAGGCGTTTTATGTAGCCATGCGCCTGCTGATTGCCGCTCCCTTCCTGTTGCTGCTGGTGCTGTTCGCGCTGTCGAACACTGCGCCGGTCCATCTGACGCTCTGGCCGACCGATTTCGCGCTGGAGATGCCGCTGTCGCTCGCGATCCTCGCGGCGATGGCGATTGCCTTCCTGCTGGGCGGCGCCGTCGTCTGGGTGAACGAACTGGGCCAGCGCCGTCGCGCGCGCCGGGCCGAGGAAGCCGTCCGCCTGCTGGAAGCGCAGGTGCAGGACCTGAAGGCCCGCCTGCCGATGACCGCATCGCTGCACCAAGCCGCGGAGTGACGCTAATCGGTGCGTCCCGTGTCATCGTCGCGCTCGATACCACGGACCTGGAACGCGCAGCTGCCTGGGCTGCCGCCACAGCACCCCATGTCGCCCTGTTCAAGCTGGGGCTGGAGTTCTTCCTGGCGCATGGGGCCGCGGGTGTGCGGGCGATGGCGGGGCGGCCGATCTTCCTCGACCTGAAGCTCCACGACATTCCGAACACCGTGGCCGGCGGGGTGCGCGCGGTGCTGCCGCTGGCACCGCGCATGCTGACCATCCACGCAGCGGGTGGGGCGGCAATGATCGCGGCGGCGCGGCAGGCTGCCGACAGCGCCGGCGAGGCGCGGCCGATGATCCTGGCCGTGACGGTGCTGACCAGCCTGGACGCGGCGGCGTTGGCTTCGACCGGCGTGACGGATGCACCTGCCGTGCAGGTGTTGCGGTTGGCGCGGCTGGCTCTGTCCGCCGGTGCCGATGGCCTCGTCTGCAGCCCGCAGGAGGTTGCGATGCTGCGATCCGCCCTCGGGCCGGACGCCAAGCTGGTGGTGCCCGGCATCCGGCCGGTCGGGAGTGCCGCCGGTGACCAGGCACGCATCATGACGCCGGCCGAGGCCGTTGCGGCGGGCGCGGACTGGATCGTGGTGGGACGACCCATCACCGGTGCAGACGATCCGGGAGCCGCCGCTGCTGCCATCGACGCCGCCACCCGATGAGCGCGGTCAAGGTCAAGATCTGCGGCATCAACGATCCGGTCGCGTTCGACACGGCGATCGAGGCGAGTGCCGACTGGGTCGGATTCGTGTTCTTCCCGGCCTCGCCCCGTTTCGTCACACCCGCGCGGGCGGCGGCGTTGTCGGCCCGCCATGCCGGGGGACCGCCGCGAGTCGGACTGTTCGTCGATCCGACGGCGGAAGCCATCGAAGCGGCGCTCGGAACGGTGCATCTCGACGTGCTGCAGGTTTACGGGACAGTGGATGTGCCGGGGCTAAGGGCTCGGTTCGGCCTGCCGATCTGGCGGGCGGTCGGGATCGCGCGGGAAGCGGACCTGCCGGCGTCGGCCCTGGATGCCGACGCCCTGCTGCTGGAAGCGAAGGCGCCACCGACAGCCACCCGGCCGGGCGGGAATGCGCAGACCTTCGACTGGTCGCTGCTCCGCGGCTGGCAGGCGCCGGCGCCCTGGCTGCTGGCCGGCGGGCTGACCCCGGCCAACGTCGCCGAGGCGATCCGCATCACCGGAGCGACCGCGGTCGATGTGTCATCCGGTGTCGAGCGCCAGCGCGGCGAGAAGGACCCGGCGCTGATCCGGGCCTTCATCGCCGCGGCCCGGAAGGCCGACGCGTAAACCTCAGCCCTTGCCGGCTTTCGCAGCCTCCAGCTCACGGCGCAACCGCTCGATCTCCGCGCGCAGGGCATCGATCTCCTGCGTCAGCGGGTCGCCTGGCTGCTCGTTGGCACGATAGAACGGGGTGAACAGGCTGAACGCGCGCTCCATCATCGCGATGTTCTGCCGGCTCACTTCTTCCATGTTACCGAATGGGAACAGAGTCCCCATGGTCTTCTGCACGGTCTGGCGCACCTGCTCCTGTTGCTGCGCGAAAGCCGACATCGCCTGCTCCAGGTAGCGCGGCACGAGGCCCTGCATCGACCCGCCGTAGAAGCCAATGAGCTGGCGGAGGAAATTGGTGGGCAACAGGTTGTGGCCCTTACCCTCCTCCTCGACGATGATCTGGGTCAGCACGCTGCGTGTGATGTCGTCGCCGGACTTGGCGTCGTAGACCACGAAATCGCGGCCCTGGCGGACCATCTCGGCTAGGTTGTCCAGCGTGATGTAGCTGGAGCTCTCGGTGTTGTACAATCGCCGGTTGGCATATTTCTTGACGACAACCGGCGGAATGTCGCCAGCCTTGGCTTCCGGCTCGATCTGGACGGGGTCGGCCATCTTTCCCTCGCATTCGGGCGGCCCCTAGAATGCGAGGGATTCCTTACCCGCGGAAGTCCTATTCGTCGCATGCGGCTGGTTAGGCGGTTTCTCCCAGGTCCCACTGCTCCTATGGTCCGCGCCGCAAGGAGGATGGATGAGGCATGACCGACGGAGCCGGACCGGATGGCGGCCCCGGACGCAAGACCGAAGCGGACGAGGCCGGCGGATCCCACGAGGCCGCCGGATCGGCCAGCCCCCATGGATCGCGGCAGGAATGGTCGAGCGGACCGGCCACCGGCCAGGGTCCCGACCTGGGGCAGCTTGCACGGGACTGGATCAGCTTGTGGCAGAGCGAGCTGTCCGCGATCGCGGTCGACCGGGAGGCGCAGGAGACCTGGCAGGCGATGCTCGCGCTGTGGGCCGGCGCGGCCGGTGCGATGCTGCACGCCATGCCGCGTGCTGGTTCAACCGCCGCACCGTCGCCACCATCGTCGGCCCGCGCGGGCGAACCGGCGGGACATGATGCCCAGGGGGCCAGACGAGCGGCTCGACGCGCCGGGGCCGAACCAGCGACGGGGACCGCGGCCGCTGCTGCTGCACCTGACCCTCGCGATGCTGAGATCGAGCGTCTCGCGCGCCACGTCGCCGAACTGGAGACACGCCTGGCCGGGTTGGAGCGGGGCGATCGCCGAGGGCCTGCGCGCCAGCCTCGCAAGCGGAAACGCTGACGCGGCTTTCCCGGCGGAAGTGCTGGCCGAGACGCTGCGCCAGGACGCCGCGCTGATTGCGGGCATCGCGGCGTATCGCCGGCATCCCTGGCGCCGCACGCTGCGGGATCCTGCCGCCGTGTGGGAAGAAGGCGGAAGCCGGCTGCTGGATTACCGCCAGGCGGAATCCACCGGCCCGGCCGTGCTGTTCGTGCCGAGCCTGGTCAATCGGGCTTATATTCTGGACCTGTCGCCGGAGCATTCGATGCTCCGGTGGCTGGCGGCTCACGGCCTGCGCCCGCTGCTGCTGGACTGGGGCTGGCCGGGGCCGGAGGAGCGGCGCTTCACATTGACCGACTATGTCGCCGGACGGCTGGAGCGCGCCATGTCCGAGGCGGCACGGCTGACCGGCGAACCCGTGGTCGTGGCGGGCTATTGCATGGGCGGCACGCTGGCAGTGGCGGCGGCGCAACGCCGGCCGGACCTGACACGCGCGCTGGCGCTGCTGGCCGCGCCCTGGGATTTCCATGCCGAGGCGCGCGACCAGGCGCAGCAGGCGGCCCGCTGGCTGCCGCTGCTCGAGCCCGCTATGGCGTTCAACGAGACCCTGCCGATCGACCTGCTACAGGTGCTGTTCGCGGCGCTCGATCCCTGGAGCGTGGCGCAGAAATACCGCGCGTTCAGCCGGCTCGATCCGGCGGGTGCACGCGCGGAGCTGTTCGTGGCGCTGGAGGACTGGCTGAACGACGGCGTGCCGCTGGCCGCTCCGGTGGCGCGCACCTGCCTGAGAGAGTGGTATGGCGAGAACGCGCCGGCGTGCGGCACGTGGCGGATCGCCGGGTTGCCGGTCGATCCTGTGCACGTGACGCTTCCGACCTTCGTGGCGGTGCCCGGGAAGGATCGCATCGTCCCACCCGCCTCGGCGCGCCCGCTGGCGCGGCTGATCGCAGGCGCCACGCTCCATGAGCCGGCTGCCGGCCATGTCGGGATGGTCGCCGGCTCCCGCGCCCAGCGCGAATTGTGGCGGCCGTTGGCGGGCTGGGTGCGCGGACTGGGTACCTAAACCGAACGGCCTCATGGCCCTGGCGTCAACCCGCCTCAGTTCGCCATGTGCTTGGCGGCGGTCTGTCCGGCCTGCGTGTTGTCGTGCCAGGGCGGGGAGCCGAGGTTCACGTCGGACGGCTTGGTCGCCGCACCGGTCGCGGCACCGGCCGCACCGCCGATCAGGCCGCCGGCGACCACGCCGACCGGGCCGCCAACGATGCCGACGGCGGCGCCCGACGCAGCGCCGGTCGCAGCACCGCCCTCGGCACGCTCCGGTTCGCGGTGACCACAGGCTGTGAGCAAGGTGAGCGCTGCCAGGGCAGCGACGACTGGGACAATTCGCATCGATCGGATCCTCCTGCTGACACGACGGCAAAAGCCGTCCTCGCGGGAACCGGAATAGAACGCGTCAAAGCCGGTTCGGTGGCCGCTGCTCAATCGGATACATCAACCGACGCGATCATATCGGCGTTTATCCGGGGCGCGCGGGGAACCGCTACCTACCAGGCGAAGTGCGGCACGGTTGCCACCGGGTGCAAGCCGGCCTCGCGGGCCTCGGCCTCGGCCCTTGCGGTGTCGAACCCGCCGCCCGGCAGGCGCAGCGTCGCGCGGTGGATGCCGTCCAGCACCCAGCAGGCCGCGATGTCGACACCCGCCGCACCGGCCACATCGGTGCGGAGCGAATCACCCACCGCCAGCACGCGTTCGGGCGGCATGCCCAGTTGCTGCAGCACCGGCTGGTAGATCGCGGGATCGGGCTTGCCGAGGGACCGGACCTCACCGCCGAGCTCTTCGTAGCGTAGCGCCAGGGTGCCGGCGCACAGCACCTGCACGCCGCCACGGATCACCACGAGGTCCGGGTTGGCGCACACCATCCTCAGCCGCGCCTTCATGCAGTCCTGCAGAACCGGCTCGAACTCCGCGATGTCGCTCGGATTGCGGTGGTCGTCCGGGCCGGTGTTAAGCACGAAATCGGCCTCTGCCGGCGTGGCGACAACGGTCAGCCTCAGGCCCTCCATCACCGGACGATCGCGTTCGGGCCCCAGATGGAAGACGCGTTGGCCGAGCTCCGCCCACCACAGGTCTGGCGGCGCGATCAGCGCCTGCCGCACCGCCTCCCCGCTCGTAAGGATGTCGGTGTAAAGCCCGTCCTCGATGCCCATGCGGCGCATCATGACCCGCACGGTGTCGTTCGGCCGGGGGACGTTGGACAGCAGCAGAGTTCGCTTGCCCAGGGCGCGCAGCCGTCCGAGCGTGTCGACCGCATGCGGAAACGCCGTGACGCCGTCGTGGATCACGCCCCACAGGTCGAGCACGAACCCGTCGTAGCGATCCGCCAACGGGGCGAAGCCGGCCAGATGTTCCATCGGTCAGCCTTCTGCCAGGTTGTCTGCCGCCGTGCCAACCGCGTCCTCGACCCGCGCGAAGCCGGCCTCGCGCAGCGCAATGGCGAGTTCGGCCTTCAGCCGGGGGATCAGTCCGGGGCCATGGTAGGCGAACCCGGTATAGAGCTGCACCAAGGAAGCGCCGGCGCGGATTTTCATCAGCGCGTCGGCGCCGGTGAACACGCCGCCGACGCCGATCAGCGCCAGCCGGCCGCGCGCCAGCAGGAAGGTCCGCGCCAGAATGCGGGTGGAGAGCGGGAAGAGCGGCACGCCGGAGAGCCCACCGGCCTCGGAGGCGAGCGGAGAGCGCAGGCCAGGCGGGCGGCTGAGCGTGGTGTTGCCGACGATCAGGCCCTGCACGGCGTTGGCGGCGCAGGTTTCCACCACCGCGGCGAGGCCGTCATCGGACAGGTCGGGGGCGACCTTGACCAGCACCGGCGGGCGATTCGGCACCGCAGCGACGGCCTGGAGGATAGCGCGCAACTGCGTCTCGCCCTGGAGGTCGCGCAGGCCGGGGGTGTTGGGGGAGGAGACGTTGATCACCGCGTAGTCGACATGCGGCGCGACGGCGGCGATCAGCGCGGGGTAGTCGCGGGTGGGATCGGCGCCTTCCTTGTTGATGCCGACATTGGCGCCGAGCGGCACCGGGCGGTCGCGCAGCGCGGCAAGGCGGGTCCGATAGACCTCCAGGCCGGCATTGTTGAAGCCAAGCCGGTTGATCACGGCCTGGTCCTGCATCAGGCGGAAGACGCGCGGACGCGGATTGCCCCCCTGGGGGCGGGGCGTGACAGTGCCGGTCTCGATGAAGCCGAAGCCCAGGCGCATCAAGGGAGCGACCGCGAAGGCGTTTTTGTCGAAGCCTGCGGCCAGCCCGATCGGATTGGTGAAGCGGCGGCCGAAGACGGTGATGCCGAGGGCGGGATCGTCCGGCGCAGAGACGCGACCGGCGAGGCCCAGCCGCAACGCGCTCAAACCGAACGCGTGCGCGGTCTCGGGGTCGAGGCGGCGCAGCAGCGGCAGGGCGGCAGAGGCCATGGCGGAAATCATTGAGGCGGGGTTATGCCCCCAAGCCCGCGAGGGGGGAAGGTCGGTACGCCGGTTGGCTGCGACCTTCGCGTCCCGAGCAGGCCCATCGAGGGGCCGTCGCCAGCGGGACGCGGCGCTGGGGCTTTGGTAGCCCCACGCGCCCCCCCCCACTGGCAGCCCCCGCTGGCGGCCCCCAATGGCAACCCAGAAACGCCTGACTTGCAGAACGCTACCCGAGCGGGGAGATTGCCCGGCGATGTGGGACGAACCCTATCTGGAGACCTGCTGCCGATCGGCCCTGCATCGGCTGATGCTGAGCGGCGGAATCGGCCGTCCGCCTGGCCTGAAGGACGGAAGCTGCCTCACCCGGTTGACGGCGATGGGGCTCGCCCAGCTCCGCTCGGATGGTCGCTTCGCGCTCACGCAGGCCGGTTCCGAGCGCCATGCGCGCGAAATCGGGCAAACGCGGGAGCGGGCCTGACCGCATCAGGCCAGGGCCGCCGTGACCACCGCGCCCACATCGGCCAGCGCGACCGCCAGGACCCGTGCGCCATCGAGCGCCGAGACCATCACCATGTCGCCCACGGCCAGCATGTCTGCGGCATCGGCGAAGAAGTCGTCCTCGGCGACGGTTTCCAGCCGGGTCTTGCCGGCCTTGTAGTGCCAAAGGGTGAACCCGTTGGCGTAGGCGAGGACCGACAGATTGCGGATTGCGAAGGCCATGGCGGCGTTCCTTCCGGGCAAAAAAGAACCGCCGCCCCGGGATGGGACGGCGGTTTGAGGTTTTGGGGGAGGAGGATTGTCACCGGGCACAAGTCGCCCAGGGACAGGCGCGGTTCTAAGAGGGTTTAGACAGTCGTGTCAAGGAATGTTTTCCTATATATGCCAGATTTCAGGCGACAATTCCTTTGACGCGCAACGGCCACTCCAGCCGGTCCATAGCCTCCCGCCACAACCGCCAGTCGCAACGCTCGCTGGCAAAGGCGGGGTTCGGCGCCATCTGCCGCTCCCCCCAGATACGCAGGATGCGGGCATGGACGAGGTCGATGCGGCGACGTCGGTACAGCGTGTCGAGGCAGCGCACGACGTCGTCCGGCTCGCATGGCCGCGCGATACGCCCCTGGCTAGAGCTGTAGCGGGTTCCTTCACGCCGGGCGACCAGAGCCGTCATGGTCCACAACCAGGCCTCCTCCGCATTGCGAAACGGTTCGGTGCGCGGTGCCGCGGTCTGGCGCGGCGGCGTCGATGAGCTGATCTGGCGGGCGGCAAGTGCCATGACGTGTGTCTCCTGGGAAGGGGCACGCTGAACGGAACAGAGCAGGAACATAAAACCATAGGTTGCACACCACCGCAAGCTCATCTGGCGTTTTTTCCTATTCCATTCGGCACAGATTCCTAGCAGACTCGGCTCATTCCCGATTCGTCCCCGCCCAGGTGCCCTGCGCACCGGCCGCGATGGCAAGGACCGGCCGATGAAACATGAAGAGATCTGGCGGGCGCTTGACACGCTCGCCGCGGAGAACGGGCTGTCCGCGTCCGGCCTGGCGAAGCGCGCCGGGCTGGACCCGACGACGTTCAACCCATCCAAGCGACGCATGCCGGACGGGCGAGCGCGCTGGCCGAGCACGGAGAGCGTGGCGAAAGTGCTGGATGCGACCGGGGCGACGCTGGAGGCGTTCACCGCGCTGGTGTCCGGGGCGCGGGCGCTCGCCAGCACCGCGCCGGCACGCACGGCGTCCCGCCGAGTGCCGTTGATCGGCTTCGCACAGGCCGGTGGGGAGGGCTTCTTCGACGATGGCGGCTACCCGGTCGGCGGCGGGTGGGACGAGGTGAGCCTGCCCGAGATCGCGGACCCGAACGCCTACGCCCTGGAAATCGCCGGGGATTCGATGGAGCCGGTGTTCCGCGACGGGGACGTGGTGATCGTGTCCCCCTCGGCCCCGATCCGCCGCGGCGACCGCGTGGTGGTCCGCACCGTGGAGGGCGAGGTGATGGCCAAGCAACTGACCCGCCGCTCGGCGCGGCGGGTCGAGTTGAAGAGCCTCAACCCGGCGCATCCCGATTACAGCTTCGACCTGATGCAGGTCGCCTGGGTGCACCGCATCATCTGGGCCAGCCAGTAGTCCCGGCCACGCGGCAAAATCGCACGCGGCGAATTTCTTTGACGGCGGGGGCGCGACACGTCTCCCATGCACGGTGGATCGAACGGCATGAGGATACCGCGATGCCCCCTTTTGGGATGCCCCCTTTTGGGATGCCCCGTCCTGGCTGGCTACTCCTCCTGGGGCTCGTGCTGGCTCCGCTGCCGCGGGCGCACGCGGCCGATGATGTGGACGTCGCGCTGGTGCTCGTGACGGACGTCTCGCGCAGCATCGACGACAGCGAGTTCAAGCTGGAGAAGGACGGTTACGCGGCCGCCTTCACCAGCAAGCCGGTGCTCGATGCCATCCAGGGCGGCACAACCGGCAAGATTGCGGTCGCCTATGTCGAGTTCGCCAGCAGCTTCGAGGTGCGCACCGTGCTGGACTTCACGGTGATCCACGACGCCGCCTCGGCGAAGCAGTTCGTCGACAAGCTGTCGGCGGCGCCGCGGTCGTTCTGGGGCCGCACCGCGATCAGTGCCGGCGTGGACCATGGCGTGCAGTTGCTCGCCGAGAGCGGGTTCAACACGCCTCGCCGGGTGATCGACGTATGCGGCGACGGCACCAACAACGCCGGGCGCGACGTTGGGGAGGCGCGGGACGACGCGGTCAAGGCCGGCATCGTGATCAACGGGCTGGCGATCATCAACGACCATCCCGTGTCGTGGACCTTCGCCCATGTGCAGCCGCCGGGCGGGCTGGCAAACTACTATCGCGAGAACGTCACGGGCGGGTCCGGCAGCTTCGTGCTGGAGGTGCACGACTTCGCCAGTTTCGGCGAGGCGATGACCCGCAAGCTGGTGAGCGAGATCGCCGCACGCCAGGTGCCGGTCAGGTTCGCCGCCGACCCGTAGCGGTGGCGGCACAGGGCAATTTTCCAGGGATGGCACATGGGTCTGTTGATTGACGGCGTTTGGCATGAACAGGAGCCGGCGAAGGGCGACGCGGCCAAGGGGGAGTCCGCCAAGGGAGAGGCGGCTGGCCGGTTCCAGCGCGCGGACACGGTGTTTCGCAACTGGGTGACGCCGGATGGGCGGCCCGGGCCGACCGGGCATGACGGCTTCGCGGCCGCTTCGGGGCGCTACCATCTGTACGTGTCGCTCGCCTGCCCGTGGGCGCACCGCACCCTGATCATGCGGGCCCTCAAGGGGCTCGATGCGATCGTCCCGGTCTCGGTCACGCATTGGCTGATGGCCGATCAGGGCTGGAACTTCGCCTCAGGCGAGGGGGTGGTGCCGGATTCCCTGTTCAACAGCCGCAACCTGCACGAGATCTACACCCGCGCGGACGGCAGCTACACCGGGCGGGTGACCGTCCCGGTGCTGTGGGACAGCCACACGCAGACCATCGTCAACAACGAGTCGGCCGAGATCACCCGCATGTTCGGATCGGCGTTCGATGGGGTCGGCGCCAAGGCGGGCGACTACTACCCGGCTGACAGGCGGGCGGAGATCGACGAGATCAACGCCCGCGTCTACGACACGCTGAACAACGGGGTCTACAAGGCCGGCTTCGCCACCAGCCAGAGCGCTTACGAGGAAGCGGTGGTGCCGCTGTTCGAGACGCTCGACTGGCTGGAGGAGCGGCTGTCAAGGTCCCGCTTCCTCGTGGGCCACGCCCTGACCGAGGCGGATATCCGCCTGTTCACCACACTGGTGCGCTTCGATCCAGTGTACAACGGCCACTTCAAGTGCAACCTGCGGCGCCTGGTCGACTACCGCAACCTGTGGGCCTACACGCGCGATATCTACCAGTGGCCGGGTGTCGCGCCGACCGTCAACTTCATGCACATCAAGCGACACTATTACATGAGCCACCGACAGATAAACCCGAGCGGGATCGTGCCGCTGGGGCCGACTCCGGATTTCGAGGAAGCAGTGGAGCGTGGCGACGGGGTGGAGAAGCGCATCGTGTTCTGATGCGGGCCAGGTCGTTGACTGGATAGGGGGCTTTGACGGGGCGGGTGACGCGCGCGAAGCTGCGGCCCCGTCGAACCGAAGGAGCTCCCCGATGGAAACCCGTAACCTTGGCCAGTCCGGCCTCCGCGTCTCCGCAATCGGCCTGGGCTGCAACAACTTCGGGGGTCGGATCGACATCGACGCCACCCGGGCTGTGATCCACCAGGCGCTCGACCTCGGCATCACGCTGTTCGACACCGCCGACACCTACGGCGAGCGTGGCGGGTCGGAGACGCTGATGGGCCAGATCCTCGGCGACGACCGCAAGCGCATCGTGCTCGCGACCAAGTTCGCCATGCCGATGGACGATGTGGGCGTGAAGGTCGGCGGCTCCCGCCGCTACATCATGAACGCGGTCGAAGACAGCCTGCGCCGGCTGCGCACCGACTGGATCGACCTCTACCAGATGCACCAGACCGACCCGCGCACCCCGATCGAGGAGACGCTGCGCGCGCTGGACGACCTGGTACGCCAGGGCAAGGTCCGCTACATCGGTTGCTCCAACTTCCCGGCCTGGCAGATGGTGGAGGCGGCATGGACCGCGCGCGCCAATGGGCTGAATGCATTCGTCTCCTGCCAGGACGAATATTCCCTGGTGTTTCGCAAGCAGGAGGCGGAACTGATGCCCGCCGCGCGGAAATACGGCCTGGGCCTGCTGCCGTATTTTCCGCTGGCCAGCGGCCTGCTGACCGGCAAGTACCGCCGCAACGCGCCCCTGCCCGCCGGCACGCGGCTGGCCAACACCCAGCGCCTCGCCGACCGCTATTTGACGGAGCGCAACTGGCAGATCTCCGAGAAACTGGGCGATTGGGTGGAAGCGCGGGGCCGGACGATGCTGGAACTGGCGTTCTCCTGGCTGCTCGCACAAAGCCCGGTGGCGAGCGTCATCGCCGGCGCCACCAAGCCCGCCCAGCTCGAGCAGAACGTCAAGGCCGGCGACTGGAAGCTGACCGCCGAGGAGTTGGCGGAGATCGACGCCATCGCCACGCCGTAGCGTCTGCGCCACGTCCGGCCGCCGATCGGCCGGACGGCGGTTGCCGCCAAGGGCCGGCTGCGCCACCCTGCCGGCCCGCCCGAAAGCGATTCCGCCCGATGACCTGTTCATGACCCAGGCTGCCGAAGCCGAAGCGAAGCCCGTCAAACGCCGGCGCGCACGGCGCAAGGCTTCGCCGGATGCTGTTGCCGCCCCAGCCCCCACGATCCAGGACACGGCGATCCAGGACCCGACGATCCAGGACCCAGCGGCCCAGGACCCGGCCGCCGCGGGATTCGCGCCGATCGTCACCGAACGCCTGACGCTCCGCCCGCTGCAGCCGAAGGACGCTGAATCGCTGCATCGCCTGATCAACGACTGGGAAGTGACCCGGACGCTGGCCGTCGTGCCATTTCCCTACCAGCGGGAGGATGCCGACGCGTGGATCGTCTCGGCAACGCGTGAAATCGAGGAAGGCACCGCCTACCACCTGGCGATCACCGGCCAGGAAGGCGCCGAGGAAATGCTGATCGGCGCCGTCGGCCTCCATGTCGACCGCGCCACCCGCGTCGGCCGGCTCGGCTACTGGGTCGGACGGCGCTTCTGGGGCCACGGCGTAGCAACCGAGGCAGCCGGGCGGCTGGTCCGCTGGGGCCTGGCGAACCTGGAGCTGGACCGTATCACCGCGGATGTTGCGACCGACAACCCGGCCTCGGCCGAAGTGCTGCGGCGCATCGGGTTCAGCCAGACCGGCGAAGGCGTCGGCCACTCGGTGGCGCGCGGCGGCAACCACCCGGTGTGGAAATTCGAGACGACGCGGGAGGCTGTCTTCGGCCAGACCGAAGTGGCCGCGACCGGGACCGGCGAGAAGCCGCTGCTGCTGGTCGCCGCCTGCGCGCTGATCGACACCGACGGGCGGGTGTTGCTTGCCCGCCGCCCCGAGGGCAAGAAGATGGCCGGGCTGTGGGAGTTCCCCGGCGGCAAGCTCAACCCCGGCGAGACGCCCGAAGCCGCGTTGATCCGCGAGTTGAAGGAGGAGCTGGGGATCGACGTCTCGGCCGCCTGCCTGGCGCCGTTCGCCTTCGCGTCGCATGCCTATGACCGGTTCCATTTGCTGATGCCGCTCTATCTCTGTCGGCGCTGGAAGGGCGTGATGACAGCGCGGGAGGGCCAGGCCCTGGCCTGGGTGCGCCCGCAGAAGCTGACCGAGTACGAGATGCCACCTGCCGACAAGCCGCTGATTCCGCTGTTGCGCGACTTCTTGTGAGGACATGTCATGCCTGACACGAATCCCACCGCCTGCCTGCTGGTGATCGGCAACGAGGTGCTGTCCGGCCGCACCCAGGATGCCAATATCCGTTTCCTCGCCACCCATCTCGGCGAGCTGGGCATCCCGCTGCGCGAGGTCCGGGTGATCCCGGACGTGCCGCAGACCATCATCGAGACGGTGAACGCGGTGCGCGCGAAGTTCACCTACGTCTTCACCACCGGCGGCATCGGGCCAACGCATGACGACATCACCAGCGAATGCATCGCGGCTGCGTTCGGCGTGCCGTGGGAACCGCACCCGGAGGCCTGGGCGCGCATGGAGGCCAGCTACCGCCCCGGCGAGTTCAATGCCGCCCGCCAGCGCATGGCCACGATGCCGCGCGGCGCCTCGCTGATCGACAACGCGCTATCGGTCGCGCCCGGCTTCCAGATCGGCAACGTCTACGTCATGGCCGGCGTGCCGCGGGTCATGCAGTCGATGTTCGCGTGGCTGGCGCCCAAGCTGCAGGGCGGCCCGAAGATCCAGTCCCGCGCGGTGCACGCGATCGGTCTGCCGGAGGGGCTGGTCGCGGAAGGCCTTGCGGCGATCCAGGCGCGCTATCCCGGCCTCGACCTCGGCAGCTACCCGTTCTACCGGCCCACGGGCAACGGCGTGGCGCTGGTGGCGAAGGGGCCGGATGGCGCGGCCGCCGAGGCCGCCATCGCCGAAGTCACCGCGCTGATCACCAGCCTCAACCGCACGCCGATCCAGGGCGAGCCGGCGGACTGACCGCACCGATGGCCATGCCGGACCTGGTGATCTTCGATTGCGACGGCGTGCTGATCGACAGCGAGGCGCTGTGCTGTCGCGTCGATTCGGACTGCCTGGCGGAAATTGGCATCGACCTGCCCGTCGAGGCGATCTTCGAGCGGTATGTCGGCATCAGCACCACGACGATGCTGGCGGACATCGCCGTCCGAACCGGCCGTGCCCTGCCCGCCGGCTTCGCCGACACGCTACGCCAACGCGTCCGGACGGCGTTCGAAGCGGACCTGACCGCGATCGACGGGGTGGCGGCAGTGCTGACCGGCCTGACCGTTCCAGTCTGCGTTGCCTCCAGCAGCGAACCGGCGCGACTGGCGCATTCCCTGGGCCTGGTCGGATTGTGGCAGCGCTTCGCGCCCCATGTGTTCAGTGCCACCCAGGTCGCGCGCGGCAAACCCGCGCCGGACCTGTTCCTGTTCGCTGCCGCACAGATGGGGCACCCGCCGGCCGGGTGCGTGGTCATCGAGGACAGCCTGGCCGGCGTTCAGGCTGCCCGTGCGGCCGGGATGCGGGTTCTGGGCTTCACCGGTGGCAGCCATTGCGGCCCGCACCACGCTACGCGGTTGCGCGAGGCCGGCGCCGATACGGCGTTCGCCCGAATGTGCGACCTTCCCGCGTTGCTCGAAGGCTGAGTCACGGCCGGCCCGGAAGATCGCTTCCGGGCCTACCAATTACAAGTCAGAAACGGTATCCGATACCAGCACCGACCACCGTCGGATTGAGCGCGGTCTTCGCCTTTATTATACCACCATCAATGCTGGCGGTCGTATTCACGAAAATCTGCTTAACGTCGAAGTTGGCGAACCAGTGGCCGGTGATGTTGTAGTCGAAGCCGGCCTGCACCGCCGCACCAACGCTGTTGGTCATTGCCAGGCTCGTCACTGCGTTGCCGGCAGCCTGCGTGGAATAGAAGAACGTCACGTTCAGGCCGGCACCGATATACGGGCTAAACCGCGAATGCGGCATGAAGTGGTATTGCAGCAGCAGGGTCGGCGGAAGCACCCAGGTGCTGCCCACGTGGTAGCTACCGGGCGTCAGAGCCGATCCGTCGGCGTACAGATCGTGCTTGGTCGTTGCGGCGATCAGTTCCAACGCGATGTTGTCAGTGAGGAAATAGGAGAAATCGAGTTCAGGCGCCGCGGAGTTGGATGTCGAAACCGTCCCGCCGATCGCCGAGATGCTGCTGCTCGAATTCTGCGGGATCACCCCGATCGCACGGGCACGGATCATGAAGGTACCGGCTTCCTTGCCGACCGGCGGCTGATCCCAGAAACTTTGGGCGGAGGCCATGCCGCTGAACGCCATCGCGCTCAAGAGGCTGGTGGCGAACAAGAATTTTCTCATGGTGTCTCCTCGGCGGTCGGGCGATCACGCAAACGGGCGCGATTTGCATGAGCCAAGAGGAACCATTCAGTGGAGGTCGCGGTCTTTGACCTAGGTCAACGGGTCGCGCTGACTCCATTCATCTTCCCTATTGTGGCAAAAATGCAACATTCCGGCACTCAATCGCAGGCGTTCCCCCGCAGTGTGAAGGAGCGCACGACGCCCTGCGCGACGGCGAAAGTCGTCTCGCACAGCGTGTTCACGACCTGGGGCGGCCAGCCCCCGCCGTACCACGCCCAGAATTGCGGCCCGTACGGATAGGCGGGCGGTGGCGGCAGCACCTGGAGCCCTCCCTCATCGTAGGCCAGGTACTTCACGCCCTCTGTCTCGTAGGTCCGGTTTGGAACGCCCATCTGCTGCACGAGTTCGCCTTCGCTACGCCCGACGAACTGGGCTAAGTGCGCTTGCCGGATAGCGAGCTGGTTGACGCAGCCGGCGAGCATGCCAGCCAGCAGGATCAGGACGGCGTAGCGCATATGGCCTTCTCCGTTAGCCTACCGAAATATTTGCGGTGGCGCGGCAAGGAGCGATCATCCAAGGTCGGATGGCGGCAGCCAGAGCACCTGGCCGATCCGGTCCGCCCCGCTGTCGATCATGGCCAACCGGTCAAACCCGAGCGCAATACCGGCGGCCGGTGGCATGCCATGGGCAAGGGCCGCGAGGAAGTCCTCGTCCATCGGCCAGTCCTGGCTCCGGATCGCCCCACCGGGCGTGGGCTCCTTCGTCCCGTACAGCGCCTGCCGGGAGGCACGGTCTGTGAGAAACCGAGCCCGCTGCTCGATCGGGTCGGTCAGCTCGACGAAGGCGTTCGCCAGTTCCAGGCCGCAGACGAACAGCTCGAAGCGTTCCGCGACGCGCGGGTCGGCCGGATCGCGCCGGGCAAGGGCTGCCTGCGCCGCCGGCCAATGCGTCAGGAAGGTCGGGTGGTCCCGCCCGAGATGCGGCTCGATCCGCTCCAGCAACAGGCGGAAGAACAGGTCCTCCCATGTCTCGCCATCGCGCAGCCGCGCGTCCGCCTGCATGGCCAACGCGGCGGCATCGCCGGCGGTGCCCAGCAGGTCAGCACCGACATGGCGGGCAAAGGCATCGGCGACCGTCAGGCGCTCGACATGGGTCAGATCGGTGCGAATACCGCGGGAGGCGACCAAAGGCGGCAGCACCGCCCGCAGCAGTGCCACGGTCTCGCCGATCAGGTCGTCCATGGTCGCACCGGGCCGGTACCACTCCAGCATGGTGAATTCCGGGGCGTGCAGCGCACTGGCCTCGCCGTTGCGCCACACCCGTGCGAGCTGGAAGATCGGGCCTGCCCCCGCCACCAGCAGCCGCTTCATGGCGAATTCCGGACTGGTATGCAGCCACAGAGGTTCCGTTCGCCCGTCCGGGTACTCTCGCACGGTGGCGAACGGGCACAAATGCACCTCCTCCCCCGGCGCCGGCACCGCATAGGGCGTCTCGACCTCGGTGTAGCCGCGCGCGGCGAAGAAGGCGCGCGTGGCTGTGGTCAGACGGGCGCGGCGGCGCAGGAAGGGCAGGCGGGCGGCCAGGCTCTCTGGGTGCCAGTTGGGCAGGGGCATGCCGACAGGTTACCAGATGACGGGCGATGCCGTCATGTTGACCGTACCGGCCACGCATGCCGCCATGGCGCCACATTCCGACCACCGCGCGACCTCGGTTGACGCCGAACTGGGAGATAGACGCCGGCGTGGTCGGCGGAGTGTGAAAGGGCAACGTCCATGGGCCTGATTCTATTGATCCTGGTGATCATGTTCCTGTTCGGCGGGGGCGGCTATTACGGCTACCGGTCCGGGTATTACGGCGGCGCGCATTACGGCGGCGGGCTGACCCTCATCGTCGTCATCATCATATTGTTCCTGCTGTTCGGCGGCGGCGGCTACTACCACTACTGACCCTCGGTTCGTTGACAGATTGACGCGGCGAAGCAACCCCGCGGACACGCGGCAGCCCACGCGACAGCCGCGTCAATCAACGAACCTTCGGGGGAAAAAAGTCCAGGATCCATCGCCGCGCCCTGTTGCGCGGTGCCGCCGCCACATCTGCAGCCTCCGTCCTGCCGCTGCGCCGCGGACACGCCCAGGCCCCGGCCATCCGGATCGGCATCCTGTCCGACATGAGAGCGGCCCCTACGCCGAGGCGACCGGCCCCGGCGACGTGCTGGCAGCCCAGATGGCGATCGAGGACTTCAACACGCTCCACCCCGAGATCAAGGTCGGCCTGGTCCAGGCGCAGGGCATCATGGGCTCGATGCCATTCTACTGGGGAATGAACGACGCCACGAAGGCATTTGCCGCCCGCTTCATGCCGCGCTACCACAACGCCGCGCCGAACTACTACCACGCAGGCAGCTATTCGGCGGTAACACACTACCTGAAGGCGGTGGCTGCCATGGGGCCGGCGAAGGCCAAGGCGAGCGGCCGCGACACGGTGGCACAGATGAAGGCGATCCCGGTCGACGACCCGTTGTTCGGCAGCGGCCATGTGCGCGCCGATGGCAAGCACATCCATGCCACCTACCTCTGGCAGACCAAGGCGCCCTCGGAGTCGAAAGGCGAATATGGGACTACTTCAGACCGGTCGCGACCATCCCGGCGGACAAGGCCTTCCAGCCGATGGACCCGCTGACCTGCGCCCTGGCGAAGGCCTGAGCGATCATGCGGGGGCAGCGCGCACCCTGCGCAGCCCCCGCGCACTGGCCTCCGCCGGGCTGATCCCGGCAGCGGCCGAACCCGCGATTGCGGCCGTCGAGCGCCGCTATGCCGTCTCGATCACCCCGACGATCCGCGGCCTGATCGAGCGGCCTGACGACCCGATCGGGCGCCAGTTCATCCCCGACCCGGCCGAACTGGTCACCGCCCCCCATGAACTGGCCGACCCGATCGGCGATGACGCCAGGTCACCTCTGAAGGGCGTGGTGCACCGCTATGCCGACCGCGCGCTGCTGAAGCCGCTGCTCGCCTGCCCGGTCTATTGCCGCTTCTGCTTCCGCCGCGAGCATGTCGGGCCAGATGGCGGGCTGCTGACCGAGGCGGAGCTGGACGCCGCCTATGCCTGGTTCGCCGCGCGCCCCGCCATCCGCGAGGTGATCCTGACCGGCGGCGACCCGCTGATGCTGTCCCCCCGCCGTCTCGGTGCCATCGTCGCGGCCCTGTCCGCCATTCCGCATGTCGAGACGCTGCGCATCCACTCCCGCGTCCCGGTCGCCGATCCCGACCGGCTGGACGACGCGCTGGCCGCGGCCATGGAGACCGATCGGTCGATGTGGCTGGTCGTCCACGCCAACCATGCGCGCGAACTCACCCCGGCCTCCCGCGCCGCGTTGCGCCGGGTGCAAAAGCGCGGCATCCCGGTGCTTGGCCAGTCCGTCCTGCTGCGCGGGGTTAACGACACCCCGGAGGCCCTGGAGGCGTTGTTCCGCGCCATGCTGGCGGCACGGATAAAGCCCTACTACCTGCACCAGCTCGATCCGGCCCCTGGCACCGCGCGCTTTCACGTGCCGATCGAGGAGGGCCGCCGCCTGCTGCGCGCCCTGCGCGGCCGGGTCACCGGGCTGGCCTGGCCGACCTACGTGCTCGATATCGCGGGCGGCCGCGGCAAGGTACCGCTCGGACCGGACTATCTCGAACCAGATGGCACGGTGCGCGATCCCGCCGGGGTACGACACCCGGTTGCCGGGACAGGTGCCGGCGTGACTTGATGGCGGCCCATTAACTAGGGCGTGTCGTCAATTGAGCCAAATAGCCGCAGCGGCAAGATGGACTGCGGCCAGAAAGTTGCGGGCGGTCTTGTCGTATCGGGTCGCAATGGCACGAAACTGCTTGAGCTTGGCGAAGAAGTTCTCGATCAGGTGT
>JARLIJ010000063.1 GCA_031291795.1 Acetobacteraceae bacterium
CAGGCGCGTGATGTCCTGCCCGTCATACAGGATAGTGCCCGACCTGGCGCGCGGATTGCCGCAGACCGTCATCATCAGGGTCGACTTGCCGGCCCCATTGGCGCCGATCAGGGTGACGATCTCGCCCTCATGCACCTCCATATCGACGCCACGCAGGGCCTGGATCGCGCCGTAGAAGGCCGCGACGCCGGACAGATGCAGCAGGGGCGCGGTCATGCCTCCACCTCGGCCGGCTCTTCGTCTTCCTCGCCCTCGCCCAGGTAGGCCGCGATCACCGCCGGATCGGCACGCACTTCGGCCGGGGAGCCGTCGCTGATCTTCTTGCCATGGTCCAGCACCACGATGTGGTCCGAGATGCGCATGACCACGCCCATGTCGTGCTCGATCAGCAGCAGCGAGCAGCCCTGGTCGCGGATGCGCAGCAACAGCTGGTTCAGCCCCTCGCTCTCGCGCGGGTTCAGCCCGGCCGCCGGCTCATCGAGACACAGCAGCACCGGGTCCACGCACATCGCCCGCGCGATCTCCAGCCGCCGCTGCGCGCCATAGGGCAGCGCACCGGCGGGGTCGTCGGCGCGGTCGATCAGCCCGATTGCGTCGAGCCAGAAGCGGGCCTTTTCAACACCTTGTGCCTCGGCAGCGCGGTAGCGCCCGAGCCCCAGCACGGCCAGCACGCCGAAGCCGGTGGCGGCCATGAGGGTGTTGTGCTGGGCGACCAGCAGGTTCTCCAGCACGGTCATACCGGCGAACAGGCGGATATTCTGGAAGGTGCGCGCGACCTTGGCGGTGGCGGCGATGCGGTGACCGGCCATGCGGTGCAGCGCGAACTGCTTCCCGGCCGGGTGGGTCAGCGCGATGGCCCCCTCGGTCGGCCGGTAGAACCCGGTTATGCAATTGAAAACCGTGGTCTTTCCGGCGCCGTTCGGGCCGATGACGGCGGTGATGTTGCCGGCATGGGCGGTGAAGGACAGGCCGTCCACCGCCTTCAGCCCGCCGAACCGCATGGTCAGCGCATCGACGACCAGCAGTTCAGCCACGGCCTTGCGCCACCAGCTCGGGGGCAATCTCCCGCACGGTGCCGAGTGCCACGGTGGGCGTACGGCCGGAGACGAGCCCGCGTGGTCGCAGGACCATCATGGTCACCAGCGCCACGCCGAAGATCAGCATACGGTACAGCGGCAGCTCGCTCGCGATGCCGGCAAACACCGGGCTGCCCATTTGGTCGGCGAGCCAGCTCAGGCCATCGCGCAGCATTTCCAGGCCGCCGACCATGATCACCGCCGCCAGGGCGACGCCCAGCTGGCTGCCCAGGCCGCCCAGCACGACGATCGCCAGCACCGTGGCGCTCTCCATGAAGGTGAAGCTCTCCGGGCTGATGAAGGCCTGCCGGGTGGCGAAGAATGCCCCCGCGAAGCCGCCGAACATGGCGCCGATGGCGAAGGCGGTCAGCTTGGTGTTGGTGATGTTGATGCCCAGCGACCGGCAGGCGACCTCATCCTCGCGCATCGCTTCCCAGGCGCGGCCAAGCGGCAGGCGGCGCAGGCGCAGGCTGACCCAGTTGGTCAGGAGAGCGAGGCCAAGGATCACATAATACAGGAAAATCACCCGCTGGATGGTGGCGGGCTCGATGTTGAAGAAGTCGGACACCGTGCCCTCGCCACCGTCCATCGAGAACGCCAGGCCGAACAGCGTGGGGCGCGGGATGTCGGTGATCCCATTCGGCCCGTTGGTCAGCGAGACCCAGTTGGTGATCACGACGCGGATGATCTCGCCGAAGGCCAGGGTGACGATCGCGAGGTAGTCGCCGCGCAGCCGCAGCACGGGAAAGCCAAGGATCATGCCCCAGAGGGCGGCCAGGATCCCGGCGAGCGGCAGGCAGGTCCAGAAGCCCAGGTCGAAGGTGGTCGCCAGCAGGGCGTAGGAGTAGGCGCCGACCGCGTAGAACGCGACGTAGCCCAGGTCCAGCAGGCCGGCGAGGCCGACCACGATGTTCAGCCCCCAGCCCAGCATGACGTAGGTCAGCACCAGGGTGCCCAGGTCGACGTAGTAGCGCGACCCGCTGAACGGCAGTGCCACGGCTGCGACCAGCAGCAGCGGCGTGATGTAGCGCCCGGCGCGGGTCACCGCCTCGGCCAGGCGGCGGTTCTCGCGGACGACTTCCCGGCGGGAGCGGCTGCGGCGGAGGTTCATCGCCAGCCGGCCGAAGAACACCAGCGCGACCACCACGACGACGGCGACCGGGCGGACGGCCAGCATCAGGCCGTGCTCGCCGGGCTCCGTCAACAGGCCGACCATGGGGGCGAACAGCCCCAGCGCGACGGCCGCGGAGAGGAAGGCGTCCCGCAGGGCGGCCTTCATACCTTCTCCACCTCGGCGCGGCCCAGGATGCCGGTGGGCAGGAAGATCAGCGCCACCACGAGGATCGAGAACGCAGCCACATCCTTGTATTCAACCGAGAAATAGGCCGACCAGAAGACCTCGATCAGGCCGATCAGCAGGCCGCCCAGCACGGCGCCCGGCAGGCTGCCGATGCCGCCCAGGACCGCGGCGGTGAACGC
>JARLIJ010000348.1 GCA_031291795.1 Acetobacteraceae bacterium
ACACCTGATCGAGAACTTCTTCGCCAAGCTCAAGCAGTTTCGTGCCATTGCGACCCGATACGACAAGACCGCCCGCAACTTTCTGGCCGCAGTCCATCTTGCCGCTGCGGCTATTTGGCTCAATTGACGACACGCCCTAGACGAAATCATCGGGCAACTCTTTGTGGTTTATGATCATTGGGCCCAGCGCATCCTGCGCCCAGCTTTCCTGACCGTGCTGAGCGAAGAAGTTCCACGCGTTCTCGGTGTGGATGCTCTGGATCAGCACTCCTCCGGGCTTGAGGATTCGGCGTAGCTCCAGCAGCCACATGTCCCAGAGGAACTTGATGTGGGTGAATACGCTGCTCCCATAGATGACGTCGAAGCTGTTCGATTCGAATGGCATTATCGGCAGGATGGACCCGGTGTAAACCTGAAACTCGGGGGGGAAATTCCGCCGCATCCACTCGATGCGGCGCGCCGAAACGTCAACACCGGTCAGCGTCCACCCGTGTTCCTGCACCTCGGTTTGGAAATGACGGAGGACGCGGCCGGACGAACAACCGAAATCCATAACGTTCAGCTTGTCGACAGAGAGCAGGGCACGCCGGATGAAGCCCAGTATCAGGTCGTGATCGTATTTCCCCCAGTCGAGATACGCCACATCGTCGGCCATGTGACCATGCCGCTCGGCCGGCGGTGGAAGCGGCAGAGATTCGCCGCTCACCCGGACCGGAGGATCGAACCTTGGCGGCAGCGTCTGCATCTCGTGGTCGAGCGGCAGATGGTAGGCAAAGCGCGGCAGCGCGGTGTACTCTGTACGCATCGCGGACAGCGCTCTCTCGACCGCAATATTAACGACCGCATCCAGATCAGCCCCTGCGCCAACTGGAGCTTTCGCAATGCTGGCCTCAAATTCGCCGAGTCGGCGCGTGAGGGCCGCAGCCTGATTCAAGGCCGCGTCCCGCTGCTCTTTCAGGCGCCGGATCGAGGGTACCAGCATCGCAGCTTGCTTGAAAGCGTTCCCAATCACGAAATATCACCTTCACAAAATCGACAAAAGCCACTCGATGCGGCCCACGGAAGCACCCGGGCCAGATTGCGTTGCTCCCAATAATCCGCTCGGATAGATTTGCAAGAATGGTAATTGCTCACCTGGGGTGATTACGCCATGCGTTGGATTATGGCCGATCGGATGGCAGCCCGTCGCGGCGTCTGCGTCGGAGCACGCTTGACACGGTCACGTCCGAGTCGATTCTAACCGCCGGGTGACCCCGCCCGCTGATCTCAACACGCTGAGCCACGCCGAGAAAGACACGCTGATCGCGACATTGTTTGCGCGTCTGGCGGAGTCACTGGAGAGGATCGTGGCGCTGGAGGCGCGGGTGGCGGAACTGACCCGGCCGCCGAAAACCCCCGGCAACTCGTCCAACCCGCCTTCGCAAGGGCAGAAAGCCGACCGTCCGGAGCCTGACGGAGATCGCGCTCCGCGCAAGCGCCGGCCTGGCGTGGGCCGAACGCTGCATCCAAACCCGGATTGCATCATTGATGAACGGCTCACCGCTTGCCCGAACTGCGACGCCGTCTTCCCGGAAGCATTGCAGGCGCCACAACGGATCTACGACCGCATTGAACTGCCCCCTATCAAGGCGGACGTGACACGCGTGCAATTGTTTGGCGGCCGCTGCGCATGTTGCGGTGAGCGGGTGACTGCGGCGGCCCCTGCCGGACTGGAACCAGGCTCCCCGTTTGGCCAGTCCATCGCGGCGCTGGTGGTGTATCTGCACTATACGGTCGCCGCGAGGTGACCCACCGCTGCGCCGGGCCACCTGAGCCGCTCGTTATTGTCCTTGCTGGTCGGTGACAAGCCGGGATAGTCAGCCGCCCGATTCCTCTTCCTTGCGGGTCGCCCGCCAGACGGCCGAGCGTAGCTACCGCGGCATCGAGAACACGCAAGCGATTTCGCCTGGGCGGCCCGGCTGCGCCATCGATCTGGCCACTGGCTGGCGATCCGGCCACCGGCCGAGGCTGACTGCGAGCGCGAAGGCTGTCGGCAACCGGCGCGACGGCTCGATTCACACCGAGAACGTTACTTATAAGTATATGATGCCGGAGTCTCATAAATAACTTGTAAGTAACCAAACATATGAAACTTTGAAGCAACATAATGTCAAATTAGTTAAGATTAAGCGCATATTGGGATGTTGTTGTCTGTTCGATATGTTCTTGTTTGTATGCGGTTTGTTCTATGTGCCTGCCCAGCATGCGAATCTTAATGTCCCTGTTACGTTCTCGTGGCCTGACCGGAAACGCTATCGCAACGGCGGCAATCCCTCGGCGTTGCGGCAATCTTTGGAATTAGGCGGTTGACCGGCCTCGCCGGCCACGATTCGCTGGCTCTGCAACAAGACGAGCGATTCGCCATGGCCTGGAACGAGACCGATCGGGGAAAATATGCGGTGATCCGTGAGCGCTACGCAAGCGATCTCTCGGATAAGGAATACGCCCTGATACAACCTCTGCTGCCCGAACCAAAGCCGCTCGGACGCAAGCCGACTGATGTCCGACCGATCCTCAACGCCTTGTTTTATATGGTCCGTTGCGGTTGTCCTTGGCGCTATCTGCCGAAGGACTTCCCGCCCTTCACAACCGTTCAGAACCGCTTCTACGCCTGGCGTAACAGCGGTCTGTGGGAACAGATCGTCACCGTCCTGGTGATGGCAATCCGCGAGGCCGCAGGCAAAAGCGCGGCCCCGACCGTTGCCATCGTCGACAGCCAGTCGGTCAAGACGACCGAAGCTGGCGGCGCAAGTGGCTATGACGCTGGCAAGAAGGTGAAGGGCCGTAAGCGGCACATCGCCGTCGACACGCTGGGCCTGCCGATCAAATGCCATGTCACCGTCGCAGATACCCAGGATCGCGACGCCCTGCCCGCCTTGCTGAAGGCAGTCAGCCGGAAGAGTCCCTGGGTGGAACTGGCATTTGTCGACGGCGGCTGCGCCGGAGACGAAACCAGGCGTGCCGCCTTCGAGGCGAGGCAGATCAGGGTCAGCGTGGTCAAGCGCTCCGACCGGTCGGTCAAAGGCTTCGTCGTGCTGCCCAACCGATGGATCGTCGAGCGCGCCTTGGGATGGCTGAACCGCTCACGCCGCTCGCCAAAGACTTCGAGGCACTGATCGAGAGTTCTCGAGCCTGGGTGATGTTGGCGCTCGCTTTCCTGCTGCTCAGGCGGGCAGGACGGGATTACCAAGGCACAGCGTGATTTCGAGTCAGGCTCTAAGAGCCCGCGCGGCTTCAGCCCCGCGCACCAACTCCCGCGCACCCGTCGGGCATGGGGTACCCCCCGCGCCGCCGCCGCCGGGCAGCTAGGGCAAGCCTGGCAGGCGATCGGCGCACCGGCAGACAGCTGGCGGGCGGCGCTTCCGAGGCCACGGCGCCTCCGGTTCGCCCACGGAAGGTGGCGGTTCTCGTCATGGACGCCGGATGCCGGCGGTGCTGACGCATGCGGGGTGGACGCCCATGGTGCCGAACCGCCATGGCCCCAGGGAAGCGCCTGGGCACCCGCCCTTCCCGGCGCCCCCTGCCCCCCCCCCCCCGCGGCGTACCATTTTCGACGGGGCGGGCGCTTGCGGCGGTCCGCATCTGCGGTCGCGGGGCGGTGTCCGACGTTCATCCGCAGCGACACGAACCGCCCCGGCGGCCCGGCCCAACGCCCCACTGGCCCGCCTGCCCCTGCCCTGCCGCACCGGCGCGGCACGACGCCCGGCAACGTCGCCCGCGCCGCACCGCCGGCGAGTCCGGCGTGAGGAAAGAAGGGGATTTTATAGATCTATCGCCCTTATCATTCTGACATACGTTCAAAACTGCGCTTAACAACGTCGTTGTTACCCTCTTTTTGAATATATGTGTTAAATTCGGAATAATTCCGCGTTATCAAATCCGTCTGGAACAATTCCCTGATAGCTGCCGGCCGCCGCGCACGCTAGGATATCCCTGGTCATCCCAAGGAGCCCCGACTTTGAGCGGTGGAAACGCCCCGCCGCTACGTATGGCATCCCTGTCGCTCGTCTCCGCCTCGCCGCGGGAACGGCTGTACGCATTGCTTGTCATCATCGCCTCGGTCGGGTGCTTCCTCGCCATCCTGCCGTTCGCACGCCAGTCGATGGGCCGCGTCGACGGCTTCGTCCCGGCCTATGAAGCGGCGCTCTGCGTCAACGACCTGATCACCTCCGCCCTGTTGTTCTGCCAGTTCGCCCGGTTGCGCTCGCGCGCGCTGCTCGCCCTCGCCGCCGGCTACCTGTTCGACGCCCAGATCGCCTTCGCCCATGCCCTGACCTTCCCCGGTGCGTTCTCCCCTGGCGGCCTGCTGGGCGCCGGCCCGCAGAGCGCCCCGTGGCTGTACGTCGCGTGGCACGTCCTGTTCCCGCTGTTCGTGCTGACCTATGCGCTGGTGCACGGCACCCCGGCCGATGTGCTGCGCGGAACGCCCGGCCGCGCAGCGGCGCAGACCGTGGCTGCGGTCACGGTGCTAGTCGGCGCGATCACTGCACTGGTCACCGCAGGCCAGGGCCTGCTGCCCATGGCATTGCAGGGCGACGTCTATCTCTGGCCCGATCCCGGCGGGATGCGCCCCGGCATCATCATCGCGCCAGTGACCGTGCTGCTGGTGCTGGGGTGCCGCCGCCGCCTGGCCGCGCTCGATCTATGGCTCATGATGGTCATGGCCGCCTGGCTGCTCGACGTGATCATGTCGGTCACCGTCAGCGAGCACCGCTTCGACCTCGCCTTCTATGTCGGGCGCGGCTACGGCCTGCTCGCCACCTGCTTCGTGCTGATCGTGCTGCTGGTGGAGCTGAACCGGCTGTACAACGATCTCGCCGTGGCCCTGCAGGAAGCCGAGGCGCGCAACATCGAACTCGTCCGCTCGCGGGAGGAGTTCGCCCGCATGCAGCGCTCCGAGGCGCTGGGCCAGCTCGTGGGCGGCCTGGCGCACGACTTCAACAACCTGCTGACGGTCATGACCGGCAGCCTGGACATGATCCAGCGCGAGCCCGGCAATGCGATGCGCGTCGCGCGGATGTCCTGGACCGCGCTCGAGGCCGCCCATCGCGGGGAGCGGCTGACGCGCCAGTTGCTCAGCTTTGCCCGCCGCCAGGTGCTGCGTCCGCGGGCGGTCGATCCGGGCCGCCTGGTGATCCGGCTGGAGACGTTCCTGCAGCGCGCGGTGGGCGAGCACATCCGCCTCGACTGCCTGATCGCGCCGGGGCTCTGGCCGGTGCGACTCGATGTGGGGGAGTTCGAGGCGGCGCTGCTGAACCTGGTGCTGAACGCCCGCGACGCGCTGGACCAGACCGGGGCAGGTCCGCGGGAGCCAGGGGCGAGCGAACCGGCCGGCACAGCGGTGACGGCCGGCGGGATGCCGCCGACGCGGACCGGTGCCGGACGGGTCACCATCCTGGCACGCAACGCCGTGCTGGGCGAAGCCGACGTCGCCGCCATGGCGGACGCGCATCCCGGGGACTACGTCGCCCTCACGGTCCGCGACACCGGCCAGGGCATGACGCCGGCGGTGCTCGCACGCGTCTTCGAGCCGTTCTTCACCACCAAGGAAACCGGCCGCGGCTCCGGCCTCGGGCTGAGCCAGGTCTACGGCTTCGTTACCGCAGCTGGCGGCCATGTCACGATCGCTAGCACGCCGGGCAGCGGCACCACCGTGACGTTGTACCTCCCGCGGGCGTCGGAACAGCCGCAGGCGGAGCCGCCGCTGGTCGTGCCCGCCGTGCCCGATCAAGCGGGCGGGAGCGCCACCATCCTGCTGGTGGAAGACGACGCGGCGCTGCGCGAAGTGACTGTCGAGGGCATGGAGACGCTGGGCTACACCGTGAAGGTGGCGCGCGACGCCCGCGGGGCACTGGAGATGCTGCGCGCGGCGGATCCGATCGACGTGATGTTCTCCGATGTGGTGCTGTCGGGCGGGATGAACGGGGCGGAGCTGGCCGCCCAGGCGCGCAAGCTGCGGCCGGAGCTGCGGGTGCTGCTGACGACTGGCTACGCCGAGACGGCGCTGTGGGGGGAGCACGGCATGCCCCCGCGGACGGAGGTCCTGAGCAAGCCCTACCGCCGCGACCAGCTGGCCGCGATCCTGCACCGCATGCTCGGACGGTAGCTGGCGGCTACCGTGGGAGTCGCTGGGAGGGACTCCCTACCGCATCGGCGCCCCCAATGCGCCGTTCGTATTGTTATTCTCGGCTCACCGGTCATGGGGTGGGCGCTGTGGTGTTTGCCGGCACCGCGGCGCCTGCGATCCCGCCGACACGACTGGAACCGGACAGCGGCCGAGAGGCGGGACCTGAGGCATCAGGCACCTCTCTGCCGGCCTGTCCGATCCCCCCTCTAGCGTTCGGCGTCGACCGCCCGCCAGCCATGCGTCAGGTCGTCGAGCCTGGCCTTCAGATCCGCCGGCAGCCCGCCCTTCTCTGCCGCTGCCAGGCTGTCCGCCAGCTGCTCGGGGCGGCTTGCACCCACGATCGGCGCAGTGATCGCCGGGTTCGACAGCACCCACGACAGCGCCATCGTCGCCATGCTCATGCCCGCTTCGGCGGCGACCGGACGCAGCGCCTCGATCGTCTCGAATTGCCGCTCGTTCCAGTAGCGTTCCTGATAGCGCCGCGCGGCGGTGCCCAGCGAGAAACGCGAGCCGGCGGGCGGCGGCGCGGTGCGGTCGTGCTTGCCGGTCAGCATGCCGCCGGCCAGCGGATTATACGGGATGACCGCGACCGCCTCCTCCTGGCACAGCGGCAGCAGATCGCGCTCAAAGCTGCGGAACAGCAGGTTGTAGCGCGGCTGCACCGAGGCGATGCGGGCAAGGTTCTTCAGTTCGCTGCGCCCGAGCGCGCGGGCGACCCGGTGCGCGAGCCAGTTCGACACGCCGACATAGCGCGCCTTGCCCGCGCGCACGACGGTGTCGAGCGCCTCCAGCGCCTCATCGATCGGCGTCAGCGCGTCGTAGTTGTGCAGCTGGTAGAGGTCGACATAGTCGGTGCCGAGCCGGCGCAGCGAGGCATCGATCGCATCGAGGATGTGCTTGCGCGACATCCCCTGGTCCCACGGCTTCGGCGCCATCTGGCCGACGCATTTGGTCGCCAGGATGAAGGATTGCCGCTTGCCTTTCAGCCAGTTGCCGACGATTTCCTCGGTCCGGCCGGCGGTGGCCAGGCCGCCACCCAACGGATAGACGTCGGCGGTGTCGAAGAAGTCGATGCCGCCGGCGGACGCGGCATCCATGATCGCGTTGCTGCGCGCCTCATCGCATTGCAGCCCGAACGTCATGGTGCCGAGGCACAGCCGGGAAACACGCAGGCCGGTGCCGCCAAATTTCACATATTGCATGCTTGTATCCTTGCTCCATGCGTGAGCCGCGGCGCACGCCGCCGTACCATACGCGCCCCTCCCACGAATGGGAGGGGCTGCCGGCATGTCATTTCGTCAGGCGATTGGTGCCATCACCAATCTCCGCAGGGAATGACACTACTCCCTCTCCCGTCTAGGGAGAGGGAGTAGTTCCTGCCGCCGCAATCTATCGATCGGTCTGAACGACGATTGGTTTCATTCGGTCTTGATCCAGACCGACTTGACGTTCAGGTACTCTTCCAGGTGCTGCACACCGGACTCGCGGCCGTAGCCGCTCATCTTGTAGCCGCCGAACGGCACGGCCGGGTCCATCGCCTGGTAGCAGTTGATCCAGACCGACCCGGCGCGGATCGATTTCGCCAGCCGGTGCGCCTTGCCGACATCGCGCGTCCAGACGCCACTGCCCAGGCCGAACTGGGTCTTGTTGCCGCGTTGGATGACTTCCTCGATATCGGTGAACGGGATGGCGGAGATCACCGGGCCGAAGATCTCCTCCTGCGCGATGCGCATGTCGTCGCGCACGCCGGCGAACACCGTCGGCGGCACGAAGAAACCCTTCGCCAACGCGCCCTCGGTCAGCCGCTCGCCGCCCGACAGCGGCGTCGCCCCTTCCTGGCGGCCGATCGCCAAGTAGCTGGTGACGCGGGTCAGCTGCTCCTGCGAGACCAGCGGGCCGACCTGGGTGGCCGGATCGCTGCCGTCGCCGACCCGCAGCGTCTTGCTGAACTCGGCGACGCGGCCGACGAACTCGTCATAGATCTTCTGCTCGACGAACAGCCGCGTACCGGCGCTGCAGATCTGGCCGGAGTTGGCGAACACCGCCATGCCTGCCCCCGGCACCGCCTGCGTCAGGTCGGCGTCGGCGAACACGATGTCGGGCGACTTGCCGCCCAGCTCCAGCGACACCCGCTTGAGGTTGCCCGCGGACGCGCGGATGATCGACTGCCCGGTCAGATGCGAGCCGGTGAACGCCACCTTGTCCACGTCCATGTGGCTGGCAAGCGCCGCGCCCGCCGTCTCCCCGTAGCCCGGCACCACGTTCACCACGCCCGGCGGCACTCCCGCCTCCAGGCACAGTTCGGCCAGGCGCAGCGGCGTCAGGGGCGCTTCCTCGGCCGGCTTCAGAACCACGGTGCAGCCGGTCGCCAGCGCCGGGCCGATCTTCCAGATGGAGGCCGTCAGCGGCCCGTTCCACGGGATGATCGCGCCCACCACGCCGACCGGCTCCTTCAGCGTGAAGGACACGTATTCGCCCGGCAGCGAGTTGTTGATCGTCTCGCCGTGCAGCGCCGTCGCCATGCCGGCATAGAACCGCAGCATCCCCACGGCGCGGGCGCGGTTGTTGCGGGTGCGGCTGATCGGCGCACCCATGTCGAGCGTGTCGAGGGCTGCAAACTCTTCGATGTCGCGGTCCACGAGGTCGGCCAGCTTCAGCAGCAGCGCCTGGCGTTCGGCGGGCTTGAACTTGCTCCACGGGCCGTTGAACGCCTCACGCGCGGCGGCGACGGCGCGGTCGATGTCTTCGGCATCGCCCTCGGCGACATGGGCGAGGATTTCGCCGGTGGCGGGATTGCGCGTCTCGAAGGTCTTGCCGGAGGCGGCTTCCAGCCACTTGCCGCCGATCAGCATGCGCTTCGTCTTGCCGTCCAGGAACGGATGGATCTGGGTCATGACGTTCATCAGTTGGGTCTCCTCGCCGTTGTTGGATCGGGGGTTTCCAGCAGCGCGGCGCCGAGCGCACCGGCGTGCTGGTTGTTGAGCGCGAAGGCGACTTCGAAGCCGTCCGACGTGCCCAGTTTCAGGATCAGGCTGTCGTCGATTTCCTGCTGCTCCAGATGCCATTGGCCGAGCTGCTGGACGATGCGCAGCGAGCCGTCGGGGCAGCGGGTGTCGAGCGCGGATTGCAACATGCGCGGCAGGGTCATCAGCAAACCGGACAGCGTCTCGACGGGCAGGACGATGCGGTGCGTCCCGCCGTCGCTTGCCGCGATGTCGAGCGCGATCTGCGTCCCGCCGGGCAGCACGTGCCAGGTCGTCAGTCTTTCGCCTTGGATGGGCGTGGCCTGCATGGCTCCTCCGGCTACACGCTATGTTTGACTGGATATAGCGTCGGAGGCGGTTGGTGTCCATCCGTGGGGGGAAGGCAAGGTTGGGGCGCTGCCCCAAACCGGCCAGAACGCACGAACCGTGCGGAATCTACAGATAAGCGGACAAAGCTGGAACGCGTGAGCCGTGTTTTCGAGGAAAGCCAAGGTGTTGCAGCCATCTGATGGTGGCGATGGTTGCTG
>JARLIJ010000349.1 GCA_031291795.1 Acetobacteraceae bacterium
GACCCATTTCGTTGGTGTTCATCCGGGGAAAGGGGGTTAATCGGCCCTTTGTTGGTGCGAGTTAACCCCTTTACCCCGATGAACACCCATGGATAGGTTCCAATCGCCGGTGCCCTTGGCGGGGGTCGAGGGGGCAGCGCCCCCTCGCCGGGGACCGGGGCCATGCCCCCGACTTTTCTTGCCGCAAGCGCTTGCCCCAGTTGTATGGTCCGCGCCCATTGACCGCCAAGGACTGCTCATGACCCGCCCCTCCGGCCGCGCCGCCGACATGCTGCGCGACGTTTCGATCACCACCGGCTTTGCTCGCCACGCCGAGGGCTCCTGCCTGATCCGCATGGGCAACACCGAGGTGCTGTGCGCCGCCAGCGTGGAATCCCGCGTGCCGCCGTTCCTGCGTGGCGCCGGCCTGGGCTGGGTGACCGCGGAATACGGCATGCTGCCGCGCGCCACCCACACCCGTGGCGACCGCGAGGCCGCCCGCGGCAAGCAGTCCGGCCGCACGCAGGAGATCCAGCGCCTGATCGGCCGCTCGTTGCGTGCCGTGGTGGACCGTGCGGCGATGGGCGAGATGTCGATCACGCTCGATTGCGACGTGCTGAACGCCGACGGCGGCACGCGCTGCGCGGCCATCACCGGCGCCTGGGTGGCGCTGTCGCTGGCGTTCCGCCATCTGGTGAAGATGAACGTGCTGAAGGCGGTGCCGCTGATCGGCCAGGTGGCCGCGGTGTCCTGCGGCATCTCCAGCGGCACGCCGGTGCTGGATCTGGACTACGACGAGGATTCCTCGGCCGACGCGGACGCCAACTTCATCCTGACCGGCGACGGCGGGATCGTGGAAATCCAGGCCACCGCCGAGAAGAAGACCTTTGCGGAATCCGAATTCCTGTCGCTGCTCGGGCTCGCCCGCAAGGGCACCAGCGCGCTGTTCGCCGCCCAGCTTGCGGCATTGGAGGACTGATGGCGCGACGGCTCGCACTCGGGGCGAAGCTGGTCCTGGCCAGCCACAACCCCGGCAAGCTGCGCGAGATCGAGGACCTGCTGTGTCCGCACGGCGTCTCGGTGGTGTCCGCCGGCGCGCTGGGCTTGCCCGAACCGGTGGAGGACGCGCCGGACTTTGCCGGCAACGCGCGGATCAAGGCACTGGCGGCGGCGCAGGCGAGCGGGCTGCCGGCACTGTCGGACGACAGCGGCTTCTGCGTCGCGGCCCTGGACGGCGCGCCGGGGGTGTTCTCGGCGCGCTGGGCCGGGCCGTCGAAGTCGTTCGCCGATGCCATGGCGCGGGTCCATGACCGCATGGGCGATGCCGCGGACACGCGCGCCTGGTTCATCGCCGCGCTGTGCCTCGCCTGGCCGGACGGGCATACCGAGACCTTCATCGGCCGCGTCGATGGCACGGTGGTGTGGCCGCCGCTCGGGGATCGCGGCTTCGGTTACGACCCGATGTTCCTGCCGGCGGGCGAGGCGGAGACGTTCGGGCAGATGGCACCCGCCGCGAAGCACGCGGTGAGCCACCGCGCGCGTGCGTTCGCCCAGGTGCTGGCTGCTTGCTTCGTCTGATCCTGCTGCTGCTGCTGCTGGCGGCGGGCACGGCGGAGATGGGACCGGCCTGGGGCGCCGACCTGCCCGAGGCGCCGCCGTTCCATGTCTCCGCGACGTTCCATCCGGTGGGGCCGATCGCCGCCCAGGGTGCACTGGTCTGGCTGCACGGGACGTATGACCGCGCGGCGGCCGGCCCACCCGCCGAGCCGGATATCGTGGGACGGCTGGCAGCCGGCGGGTTCGATGTCTGGCGGTTCGACCGCACGCGCGGGGCCGACGGGCTGGATGCCGGGGGCGAGGGCCTGGTGCGCGGCCTGGAGGCGCTGCGGCGGGCCGGCTACCGGCGCCTGCTGGTGGCCGCGCATTCCCGCGGGGCGTGGATCGCGCTACGCGTGCTGGCGCATGCCGGGCTGGCGGACGGCGTCGTCGCGATCTCCCCCGCCGCGTTCGGCCCGCGCCCCGAACGGCAGGCGGAGGCGATGGCGGACTGGACGGCGATGTGGCGGGCGGCGAGGCCCGCGCAGACCCGCGTGGTGCTGGTGCAGCTGCGCGAGGACCCGTACGACCCCGACCCGGCGGCGCGGCGCGATGTCGCGGTGGCGGAGAGCAAGCGGGCCGGCCTGAAGCTGCTGTCGGTGTTCCTGCCGGACCAGCCGCGCGGGCATATCGCGGCCTACATGCCGGATTTTGACGTGAGGCTGGGCGCGCAGATCGCGGGATTCGTGGCGGCCCGATAGACCACGCTCCGCCACCCGACCGGCACGCCCGGGCAGGCGGCCGTCAGGTCCCGGCCGCGGAGTCGATGACCACCATCATATTCCCGGCCAATGGCGTCGACTGCCGGTCCGGTGGCGCGATTGCCGCGAAGCGCGCGTCGGTGAGGGCCGCGCGCTCATAGTCCGCGTCCAGCACACCGTATTGATCCAGGAAGCGGTTCATCGTTGCCGGGATCCGCACGCAGCCCTGCGAGGCCGGCCGGCCCAGCCGCCGCTCCAGGTAATCCGGATCGGTGGCATGAATCAGCAGGCGGATCTCGCCGTACTGGAGGTCAGGGGTCCAGCCTTTCTCGGCCTGTTGCCAGCCGAAGTCCCACACCCGCATGCCCTTCAGGCCCAGCCCGCGGATATGGTTCTCATTGAACGTGCCCAACGCGCGATAGTCCAGAATGGCATCGGAATGCACGAACACGCCGGTCGGGGTGATGTAGTAGCCGTGCCGTCCCGCCTGTCCGGTCGAGACCTTGCTGCCGCCGATCGCCTGCCACGCGGCATCGGTCCGTGTCACGATGAGGCACAGGCCTTGCCGGCCGGGATTGCGGTCGACCACGACGAGCAACTGCGGCCGGTCGATCGTCATTCCCGCTGCGACGAGCGCTGCCTGCGCCGGCGCGATCCATGTCGCCTTATCGACGGTCGAACAAGTGCCGTTCTGCGGCACCGCCTGGGCGAGTGCATTGCGCAGCAGCGCGATCTCGGCGGGGACGCGCGGGTCCGTCGTCACAACTTGCGGGGATTGTGTGATTTGCGGCGCAACGGCCTGTGGCGATGGGCTCGTGCATGACGTGAGCAGCAGGAGCAGGCAGAGCACAAGCGTGAAGCCGAAGCGTGCCAATCCGTTCATGGCCGGTCCATTGCGTACCGTTCTTGGACGGACCATAGGCGCATGGATCGGCCTCGGCCTTGATGCGGATCAGTTGACAGCAGGAGAATGAGCCAATTGGCGCATACCCGACCTGCACGCCGGGAGGCGTTGCTGCGCGCGACCGGTGCAGGGTGTTCGCTGCCTGCGACTTCTCCTACAGTCCCTGGGTCCGATCGTGCATCGTGGCGGATGCAAGCCATGCGTACCCGACCGGGGAAAGCGACCCGCTTCGGCCGAGAAACAGGAGGAGACAATGGTGGAACACCCCCTCGCGCCAGCCGCATCCCGCCGCACTGTCATGGCCGGCCTGCCGCTCGCCGCGGTAACGGCGGCGCTGCCCGCAACGGCGGCCGAACCGCTTTGGACCCGGCAATACCAGACCAGGAAAGACGCCGTCACGCTGACGCTGTACCGCAAGCGCCAGACCGCCCCGCGTGCCGGCGAGCCGAAGTTGCCCGTCCTGTTCCTCGTGCACGGGTCTTCGGTTTCGGCATTGCCGAGCTTCGATCTGGCGGTGCCGGGGGCGGGTGAGTATTCGCTGATGAACGTGTTCGCCCGCTTTGGCTTCGATGTCTGGACGATGGATTTCGCGGGGTACGGCCGGTCGCCGGCGCCGGGAAACGCTGACATTGCGGCGGGCGTTGCGGACCTGCGCGCCGGGACCGCGTTGGTTGCGCACGAAACCGGTATCGACCGGTTTCATTTCTTTGGGGAAAGTTCGGGTGCGATCCGTGCGGGCGCCTTTGCCGTGGCGGAGCCGGAGCGCGTCGACCGGCTGGTGCTGGAGGCGTTCACCTATACCGGCAAAGGCTCCCCCACGCTGGGCAAGCGCGCCGAACAGTTGGCGTATTACAAGACGCATGACCGGCGGCCGCGGGGCGAGGACATGATCCGCAGCATCTTCACCCGCGACCGCGCCGGCACGTCCGATCTGCGCGTGGCCGACGCGCTGGTGAAGGCCGAGATGCCGTTCGGCGACAGCGTGCCGACCGGCACGTACCTCGACATGACCGCCAACCTGCCGCTGGTCGATCCGAAGCGCGTGCAGGCGCCGGTGCTGCTGATTCGCGGCGAATATGACGGCATTTCGACCGAGGTCGACCTGCTCGACTTCTTCACGCAACTGCCCAATGCCGACCGGCAATACGCGGTGATCGCGGGTGCGGCGCATTCGATCGTGATGGGCGTGAACCGCGCCGGCCTGTGGCACACGATGCACGCCTTCCTGACCATGCCGAAAACCGTCCAGATCTGAGGAGCACAGCTTGGGATCTCCGACCCCGCCCTGCCCCTTCCCACCGGGGCCTATTGCCTCCCGCCCGCCACGCGATCAAAATTGCTCGATGCAAACGATAGGACCGCTGATGAACGGCATGAGGCGCTTCCCGATGATCCCGGCAGCAGCCTGCCTTGTCCTGCTGGCGCTGGCGTCATGCAGTTCGTCCAGCGGCGGCGGGTCCTCGCCGCCGTCTCAGGCTGGCGTCGTTGTGTTGCCGCCGGGGGCGACGATCGTCTGTTCGGACGGCTCTGCGCCGCCCTGCCGCTAACCGCTCAGCTTCCTGCCCCTGTCAGGCACTGCGCGGCGGCAGCCTGCGCAATGCGGGACATCACCTGGTCGGAGAACACCACGCCGTCGCCTGAGATGCCCAGGCCGGTGGCGTGCAGCATGTCGGCCGTCCAGGTATTGCAGGTGTGCATCAGGTTGTAGCTGCTGCCTGCCATGTAGAACACGCTGACCGGATCGTGGCCCAGCGAGACCACGCGCGGCGCGCCGTGCTGGTCCTTGACGAGGTCGTTCCAGATTGCCGCTGACAGCGCCGCTCGGCCGCCCGCTGGCAAGGCGAGCGTGATCGTGCTGCCGGGCGGGTAGGCCTGCACCGGCGTGACGCTGAGCCCGGTGACCTGAATCACCGCAGGGCCGGGGAACGGGCCGAGGATGTACTCCGCCAGCGACCGCGCCGGCGCGGTGATGAAGGTCTTCTTGCCGTAGCCGAACATCACCACGCGGGCGCCGGGAAACACGTGGCGATAGAACGCCAGCGGGCCGTCCAGGTCCGCCACCGGGATCCCGATCTCGGCATGCCATCCGAGGCCGACGACATAGATCGGGTCGCCACCCTGGGGCACGCAGGCGGGCGGGGCGACGCTGCAGGCGGCAGTGGCAAGGGCGACAACAGCGGCAAGCAATGCGGCAACGCGGACTGGCTTCATGGCATGGTCACGGCAGGGCAATTCCCAGGCAGTACGCGGGGTTATAGCATTGGCTCGCTTGCGTCATGGTCCATTGCCTCGTCCGGTCTTCTCCCGCACTCTCCGCCGCAACGCACGATCTTGATGCAAAACCTGGGAGACGCCCGCATGCGCCGACGCCTGTCGATCCTGACCGTTGCCTGCCTGCTGGGCGTCGCCGTGGCCCATGCCGCACCACCGGACGTCGTCAGGATCGGCGTCCTCAACGACATGAACGGGCCGTTCGCGGACCAGTCCGGCCGCGGCTCCGTCGTCGCGGCGCAGATGGCAGCCGAGGAGTTCGCCGGCCAGTCGGGCGGCCTCACTGTCCAGATCCTGTCGGCCGACCACCAGAACAAGCCCGATGTCGGCGCCCAGATCGCCCGCGAATGGGTCGACCGGCAGGGCGTCTCCGCGATTGCGGACGCGGTCAACTCCGCGGTCGGGCTCGCGGTCAACCAGGTGATGGCCGACCGGCACCGTACCTTCATCGCAACAAATGTCGGCACCTCCGACCTGACCGGCAAGTTCTGCCAGCCGACCACTGTACAGTGGACAATGGACACCTACGCGCTGGCCAACACCATTGTTCGCGCCACCATTCCGCAGGGTGGCGACAGCTGGTATTTCATCTCGTTCGACTACGCGCTGGGCGCGGCCCTGGAGCGCGATGCGACCGCAGCCATCGCCAGCCTCCATGGCAAGGTCGTGGGTTCCATCAAACATCCGATCGGGACCACCGACTTCTCATCCTACCTCTTGCGGGCCCAGTCCTCCGGCGCACGCGTCGTGGCGCTCGCCGACACCGGCACCGACCTGACCAATGTGGTGAAGCAGGCGGCGGAATTCGGCGTTGTAAAGAAACAAATGCTGGCCGGGCTGTTCACCCAGATCGTCGACGTCGATGCGATCGGCCTGCAGGCCGCCCAGGGCATGCTGGTGACCGAGGCGTTCTACTGGGACCTTAATGATGCCACCCGCGCTTTCGCCCGCCGCTTCGCCCAGCGCTTCAACAACCGGGTGCCGACTGCGAACCAGGCAGGCGTGTATTCCTCCGTGCTGGCCTACCTGAACGCCGTCAAGGCCGCCGGCACCATCGAGGGCGAGAAAGTCGTCGCCCAGATGGAGAGCGCGCCGATCCAGGACGCCCTGTTCGGCACCGTGACCGTGCGCAAGGACGGCCGCGCGGTGCACGACATGTATACCTTCAAGGTCAAGGCGCCCGCGGAGTCGAAAAGCCGCTGGGACGTCTACCAGCGGATCGCCACCACGCCTGGTGCGCAGGCCTTCCGCCCGCTCGACCAGGGCGGGTGCAAGCTGGTCAGGCCGTAATACCAGCCGCCGAAGATACCGACTCTCCTGCCTTCGTCATGGCCGGCCCCTGTGCCGGCCATCTGTCGCGGCAGACTGCCTCACGGATGGCCGGCAC
>JARLIJ010000350.1 GCA_031291795.1 Acetobacteraceae bacterium
CGCCAGAACGGTGGGGAAGTGATCGATCGGCAGCGAGGATGCTTCATGCATCTCAGCTACGAATCGTACCGATTCGAGCCGTGTCAAAGACTATCTTAGTGCCTATGGGGCGCTGCCCCAAACCCCGCTAAGGGCCAGGCCCCTGGCGGGGTCCGGGGCAGCGCCCCGGCCTTGCTTCTTTCGCGCGATTGCCCTGACTGGCCTTCGGCGGGGTCTTGCAAGGGCCCGCTGTTGCGCCAGTCTCTGGTTCACAGGAAATGACAGGCGGGGGTCCGATGGACGAGGATGGCGGTGTTCCGGTGTCCGGACAGATTCGCGACAAGCTGATCGCTAAGAAAGAAGAATGGGCGCGCGAAGGCCGACTGCTCACCGGCACCACCGCTGATCCCGAGCACGACCGGCTGCCGCCGGGGCAGCGCTTGGTACGGGACTGGCCGGTGCTCGACCTGGGCGCGGAGCCCGATGTGACGGCGGAGCGCTTCCGCCTCGATATCGATGGTGCGGTGGAGAACCGACTGTCCCTGCGGCTCGACGAATTCATGGCTTTGCCGCAGAGCGAGAGCCTGTCCGACATGCATTGCGTCACCCAGTGGTCGCGCTACGACAACCACTGGTCCGGCGTTTCGGCGTGCGCGGTGCTGGACCTGGTGCGGCCGGCGCCGGAGGCGAAGCACGTCATCTTCCACTCGTACGACGGCTACACGACCAACATCCGGCTCGAGCAGTTCGATCAGCCGGACGTGTTCGTGGTGCATGGATGGGAGGGCAGGCCACTGACCCGCGCCCATGGCGGGCCGGTGCGCATGCTGGTGCCGCGGCTCTATCTGTGGAAGTCGGCCAAGTGGCTGCGCCGCATCCAGTTCACCATCAGCGACCATCCCGGGTTCTGGGAAGTGCGCGGCTACCACAACAACGGCGATCCCTGGACGGAGGAGCGTTATGGCTGATCCGACGCGGCGGGTGGTTCTGGCGGCTTTGGCAGGAGGGGCGGCGATGGCGGCATCGACGGGACGGGCAGAGGATGCGCGCGCGTGGGGGTTCAGTTTTCCTGCGATCGACGGCGGCACGCTGGACCTGGCGGCGTTCGAGGGCCGTGTGCTGCTGGTGACCAACACGGCCAGCTTCTGCGGCTACACATACCAATATGAGGCACTGCAGAGCCTGTTCGAGGCGCGCGCCAATGAAGGGTTGACCGTGGTGGGGGTCCCGAGCGGGGACTTCAACCAGGAGTCCGCGGACAACAAGACGGTAAAGACGTTCTGCGACACGCGGTTCGGCATCTCGTTCCCGCTGGCCGGCCTGTCACATGTTCGCGGACCGGCCGCAGCACCATTCTACGCCTGGGTCAAGGCGACGACGGGCTGGGAGCCGGCCTGGAACTTCAACAAGGTGCTGATCGGGCGCGACGGCCGGATCACGGGCACTTACGGTTCGAGTGAGGAACCGGACGGAACGACGCTCTCCCAGGCGATCTCCGTGGCATTGGGCAAGGCGACGGCGGCCGGATAGGTCTCATCGGGGATGCCGAGGAGGCTGACCAGGGAATCGCGATGCCCGGCGATCAGATCGGCCAGGGTGTAGCGGTCCAACACTGCGAGGAAGCCTTGCAGGGCCTCCCCCAGGATGTTGGAGAAGACGCACACCGTCCGGATCCGGCAGCCTGGGTCGCTTCCGAAGCAGGTTGCAATCTCCATGTCCGGTTCGGTGCGGCGGACGACGGCGCCGAGATTGATCTGATCGGCGGGGCGGGCGAGCCGCAAGCCGCCGTGCTGGCCGCGCAGCGTGACGATGTCGCCGGATTGGGCAAGCTGGTGGACCACCTTCATCAGATGGTTGGCGGAAATATCGTACGCTCCCGCGATGTCTGCGATGGTGACGAGCTTCTGTGGCCGTAAGCCAAGGTAGATCAGCGTGCGGAGCGTATAGTCGGTGAATGCGGTCAGGCGCATGGCATATGTGTCCCCCGGGTTTCCATGGCCCCGCCCCTGGGCTCTTGCCGTTCCTGGTCTTATCGCCAGGATCGGATAGCAGACCGCACAATGCCACATTCACATTGCAAGCGATACACCAATGAAAAAGAAATGACTGCGGAACCGTAAAAAAATGCGTCAAAAAGGTCCCGCGCAGCTCGAAACATGCTGCCGTGTGCTCAGACGCTCATACAGGCGCTGAACCGAGGTGGTCGACCAGCGCCTGCACGACGGACTCGAACATCGCGGGGGTCAGGCGCCCGGTGTTCGTGTTGAGGCGGGAGACGTGGTAGCTGTCGGCGAGGCGCAGCCCGTTTGGCAGGGTATGGACCGCGCCGTGCTGGAAACGGACATGGCTGGCGCGCAACCCGTTGGCGCGCAGCACGGCCGCATGGGCCACACCGCCCAGGGCGAGCACGGCGCGCAGCCGGGACATGGCGCGGAACTCGCCGGCCAGGAACGGGTTGCAGGCGGCGATTTCCTTGGGGACCGGCAGGTTGGCCGGCGGCACGCAGCGCACGGCGTTGGTGACGCGGCAGTCGCGCAGGGTCAGGCCATCGTTCGGGTCGGCGGCATAGCGGCCCTCGGCCAAGCCGCAGCGGATCAGGGTCTGGTAGAGCAACACACCCGCGAAATCGCCGGTGAACGGGCGGCCGGTGCGGTTGGCGCCACGCACGCCGGGGGCCAGCCCCACCACCAGCAGGCGGGCGTCGAGCGGTCCGAAACTGGGGACCGGCCCGTTGAACCAGACGGGGTTGGCCGCACGGTTCGCCTCGCGGTAGGCCGCCAAGCGCGGACAGAGCGGGCAGTCATGCGCCGGGGCCGGCGCGGCGGTCACGCGGCGTCGGTCGGGTCCGCATAGGGTTCGGCCGGCGTGCCGCGCAGCGAGACGGTGCGCACGCGCGGTTCGGTCTGCCGGCGGGTGAATTCGGGCGCGATCTCTGCCAGTTCCAGGAACTGGTCGGCCTGGCGGCGGAGCTCATCGGCAACCATCGGCGGGCTGGTGCGGATCGAGGAGACGACGGAGACGCGGACGCCCTTGCGTTGCACGGCCTCCACCAGCCGGCGGAAATCGGAGTCGCCGCTGAACAGAATCGCGTGATCGATTCGCGGCGCGAGTTCGAGCATATCGACCGCGACCTCGATATCCATATTTCCCTTCACGCGGCGGCGGCCGGCGGCGTCGGTGAATTCCTTGGCGGGCTTCGTCACCAGCGTGTAGCCGTTATAGGCAAGCCAATCGGTGAGCGGCTTAAGCGGAGAATACTCCTCCGTCTCCAGCACGGCCGAGTAATAGTATGCGCGTATTACGTGCGCCTTCTTCCTAAAAAACTCCAGGAGGTTGCGGTAATCGACGTCGAAGCCAAGGTTCCTAGAGGCGGAATAGAGGTTGGCACCGTCGATAAAAAGGGCGATCCGCTCATTTGGCAGGAAATGCATTGGAGTCTCGACCTCGATTGGGGCGCTGGTTGCAATGGCGGGAGGCGTAAACGGCATGGCCGGCTAATCACTTGTGCGCGTCACTATAACAATCGCCGAACTTTACGAAAAGTGAAACGTCAGAACGAAGGCTGCCGCGATGATTTTGGTTTCCATAGGTGCTAATTTGCACGGTCTGGACGGCGTCTCGCCGCTTGAGGCGTGTCGGCGGGCAGTTGCGGCCCTCGATCTGTTGCCAAATATGCGCGTCAAGGGTCTTTCCCGTTGGTATGAAACCGCGCCGGTGCCACCTTCGGGCCAGCCGCCTTATGTGAACGCGGTGGTCCATCTGGTGGTTGATCGGGGCGGCTCGGTTGATCCTGCCCTGTTGCTGGCACGTCTCATGGAGATCGAGCAAGCCGCCGGACGGGCGCGCGGCGCTGCCAATGCGGCCCGCACCCTCGACCTGGACATCATCGCGATGGGCGCTCTGGTGCGCGCGGCGCCCGATCCGATCCTGCCGCATCCGCGGGCGCATCAGCGCGCCTTCGTGCTGGTGCCGCTGCGCGACGTGGCGCCGGGCTGGGTGCATCCGGTGTTCGGGCTGTCGGTGGACGCCCTGCTTGCCGACTTGCCGCCGCCTCCCCCCGGCACCCCGCCTGCAGTGCGGGCGATCGCGTGATCGCAAGGCGGCGCAGCCTGCGTGGTCCGTGGATTGCAGGCCGCTTGCGGATTGCACACTGTCCGCAGATTGCACACCTGCGATGTTGCTTCAGGGTTGCGCCGCGCCGGTACGTGACTTAAATGAACGGTTCTCCCCGAAGCCAAGCCCGGAGGTTGAGCGCATGGCGCGCGTCACGGTCGAAGATTGCGTCCAGAAGGTCCCGAACCGGTTCGAGCTGGTTCTGCTCGCCGCCCAGCGTGCGCGCAACCTCAGCCGGGGTGAAGAGCTCACGGTCGATCGGGACAACGACAAGAACCCGGTCGTCGCCCTGCGGGAAATCGCAGACGAGACGATCGACCTTCCGCGGATCGAGCAGGACCTGATCAAGTCGCTGTCGCGCGCTCCGGAGCCGGAGCCGGCGGACGAGGAGGTGCTCGACCTGATCCCGACCGACCAGAACATCTTCGGCCTGCAGGACGTCTCGACTGAGGAAGAGGTCGCCGGCCTGCCGGTCGAGAGTGACGAGATGCTGTCGCCCGAGGATATGGAAGCGGCCATCGAGGCAGAACTCGGCGGTCGGGCTCGCCGGTAGCGCCCATGCGAGGCGGGGGCTCCGGCAACGAGGCACCCCGACCCGCGCCCTGCCCGGGGGCGGCGTCCATGGTCATGGCCCCCGACGGGGTTGCCCCGACCCCAGCCAAGCCGCCTCGGGTAGACGGTCCGACAGGCCCAGCCCCGACACGCGATGGGCGGGATGCTACCGTGCCGGCGCCGTTGCTGGCCGGTCCGCGTGCCCTGAAGTTGGGTCAACCGAACGTCGAGCAGGCACGCGCGGGCGCGCGCGAACCGGGCCACGCTGAGCCGCGGACCAAGCCGGATCGGCCAGCGTCAAGCTCGCCGGAAGCGCGCCAATCCGCTCCGTCCCAATCCGCCTCGCCCCAATCCGCCTTGCGGCAACCCGATCCACCCCAGCCGGACGTGCTCTACCCGGACGCGTTCCAGCCCGACGCAGCACGCGGGCGGCCGCCAATCATCCGGCAGTTCGAGCTGACCGAGAAGGTCCTCGCCTACGATCCCAAGGCCGACACCAGGCTGATCGATGCGGCCTACGTCCTTGCGATGCAGGCCCACGGCAACCAGCGGCGGGACAACGGCGACCCCTACATCAGCCATCCGGTCGCGGTCGCCGATATCCTGGCGGGCTACCGGCTCGACACCGCCTCCATCGTCACCGGCCTGCTGCACGACACCATCGAGGACACGACCGTCAAGCTGCCGGACATCGAGGCGCGGTTCGGTAAAGAAATCGCCGGGCTGGTCGATGGCGTCACCAAGCTGACCCGCCTCGAACTGCAGTCCGACCGCACCAAGCAGGCGGAGAACTTCCGCAAGCTCGTGCTGGCCATGAGCCGCGACATCCGCGTGCTGCTGGTCAAGCTGGCCGACCGGCTGCACAACATGCGCACCCTGCATTTCGTGCGCGACCCGGACCGTCGCCTGCGCATCGCCCGCGAGACCATGGAGATCTACGCCCCGCTGGCGGAGCGGATCGGCATGGATTCGGTGAAAACCGAACTCCAGACGCTGGCTTTCATGCAGATGGAACCGGAGGCGTTCGCAACCATCCAGGCGCGGCTGAACTTCCTGCGCGGCCAGGGTGCCGACGTGATCGAGGAGGTGAAGCAGGAGATGATCCGCGTCTGCCACGAGGCGGGTGTCGAGGTCATCGAGCTGACCGGGCGCGAGAAATCCCCCTACTCGATCTGGGAGAAGATGCACCGGCGCAATGTCGCGTTCGAGCAACTGTCTGATATCATGGCCTTCCGGGTCGTCGTCCCGACCAAAAGCGATTGCTATGCGGCGCTGGGGGCCGTCCACTCCGCCTATCCGGGGATCGCCGGACGCTTCAAGGACTATATCTCGACCCCGAAATCCAACGGCTACCAGAGCCTGCATACCGGGGTGACACTGCGTGAGCCGCGCAACCAGAAGATCGAGGTGCAGATCCGCACGCCGGAGATGAACGACGTTGCCGAGAACGGCGTCGCCTCCCACTGGCTGTACAAGACGCGCGACGCCAAGCCCGGCCAGAAGGACGTCCAGCAGTTCGGCTGGGTCTCGGACCTGCTGGAAATCCTGGAGAATTCCAGCGCGCCGGATGAGTTCCTGGAGAACACCAAGCTCGAACTCTACGACGACCAGGTGTTCTGCTTCACGCCGAAGGGCCGGCTGATCCCGTTGCCGCGCGGCGCGACCCCGATCGATTTCGCCTATGCGGTGCACAGCCAGGTCGGCGACACCTGCGTCGGCGCCAAGATCAATGGCCGGCTGTTGCCGCTGCGCCACCAGCTGCAGAACGGCGACCAGGTCGAGATCATGACCGCGCGGGGCGGCACGCCCTCGCCGCAATGGGAACGCTTCTGCGTCACCGGCAAGGCGCG
>JARLIJ010000351.1 GCA_031291795.1 Acetobacteraceae bacterium
CGCCAGAACGGTGGGGAAGTGATCGATCGGCAGCGAGGATGCTTCATGCATCTCAGCTACGAATCGTACCGATTCGAGCCGTGTCAAAGACTATCTTAGTGCCTATGGGGCAAAGCCCCGACCTTTGCTTGCTTCGAGCGATTGCCCTGGGCAAGCCCGCATTCCCGCGCCGTGCCGGACTCTGTATGCTCCGGCCAAGGGGGGAACAAAAATGCTGGACCGGACGTTGCCGCCGCCGTTGCTGGACGTGCGCGGCGTGACCTTGCAGTACAAGACGCGTGACCACCTCGTCACGGCGACCTACCGCGTCGATTTCACGGTCCAGCGCTCCGACCGCTTCGTGCTGCTGGGCCCGTCAGGCTGCGGCAAGTCGACGCTGCTGAAGGCGGTCGGCGGCTACATGGCGCCGGTGGAGGGCGAGATCGTCCTCAAGGGCGCCCGCATCACCCGGCCGGGTCCCGACCGCATGATGGTGTTCCAGGAGTTCGACCAGCTGCTGCCCTGGAAGACGGTGCGGCAGAACGTGGTGTTCGCGCTGGAGACGTCGGGGCGGCTGCGCGGGCGTGCGGCGGCGGAGCGGGCGGCCGAGTACATCGACAAGGTGCATCTGACGCGGTTCGCCGACGCGTATCCTCATACATTGTCGGGCGGCATGAAGCAGCGCGTGGCGATTGCCCGCGGCATGGCGATGGAGCCCGATATCCTGCTGATGGATGAGCCGTTCGCCGCCCTCGATGCGCTCACCCGGAGCCGGATGCAGGACGAGCTGCTGGCGTTGTGGGAGGAGACGCGGTTCACCGTGCTGTTCGTCACCCACTCGATCGCCGAGGCGGTGAAGATCGGCAACCGTATTCTGCTGCTCTCGCCGCATCCCGGCCAGGTGAAGGCGGAGCTGAACGCCGTGCCGCGCGACGCCGACCCGGCGCTTGCCGCGGCGCTGGAGGCGCGGATCCACGCCATGCTGTTCGCTGATGCCGTGGAGGAGGGGCAGCTGGAAGAGGCGGGCGCGGTCCATGTCTGACGTGGCATCTGACCTGGCGTCTGACGTGGTCCGACGCCCCGAGATCATCCGCCCGGCGCAGCGCGGCCAGGATTTCGGCGTGGTCGAGAAGGCGCTGACGCTTCCTGAGCGGCTCTATAACCAGGTGTGGCTGCGCAAGGGTGCACTGCTGGTGGTGCTGGCGCTCGCGTGGGAGGCGTATGCCCGCCATCTCGACAACCCTCTGTTGGTGCCGACCTTCACCGACACGCTGGCCGCGTGGTGGGACGCCGTCTCGTCCGGCGTGTTGCCCCAGCGGGCGTGGGCGTCGCTGCAGGTGCTGGCGGTCGGCTTCGGCGCCGGCGTCGTGTTGGCCGGGGTGCTGACCGTGCTCGCGATCACCACCCGGATCGGCACGGACTTCCTGGAGACCATGACCGCGATGTTCAACCCGTTGCCGGCGATCGCGCTGCTGCCGCTGGCGATGATCTGGTTCGGCCTCGGCATCGGCAGCCTGGTGTTCGTGCTGATCCACTCGGTGCTGTGGGCGGTCGCGCTGAACACCCATGCCGGGTTCCGCGGCGTGTCGCAGACGCTGCGCATGGTGGGGCGGAACTACGGCCTGTCCGGCTTGCGGCTGGTGTTCAGGATCCTGATCCCCGCGGCGTTCCCGTCGATCCTGGCGGGGCTCAAGATCGGCTGGGCATTCGCCTGGCGCACCCTGATCGCGGCGGAACTGGTGTTCGGCGTGGCGTCGGGCAAGGGCGGCCTCGGCTGGTTCATCTTCGAGAGCAAGAACGAGCTCGACATCCCCTCGGTGTTCGCCGGGTTGCTAACCATCATCATGATCGGCTTGGTGGTGGAGAACGTGGTCTTTCGCACGCTGGAGAACCGCACGATCCGCCGCTGGGGCATGCAGCACTGAGGCGCCAGCCGGCGCCGCGACAATCGTCCTGCCGGATCATTCTGGGGATGGTTGCCGCGACCACCCCTGGGGATCGTCCACGCCGCCGAGCGGTCGGATCGCCCCCCGGGCCTGGCGGGCTGCGAAAAAGCCCCGGCGGGGCTGGCCTCGAAAAGCGCGGCGCACCTCCATCCGCATGAAAGCTTTCGTGGATCTGGAACACCGGCGCCGACCATGCAATATTCACGACCGCGTGAACAATAGAGCGTAGCAATACCCTGCGTGGCGACACTTCAATCACGCTTGCGTTGGCAGATCAGTTCTCATCCCGTTGTGATCTCGCTCTAGCCCGATCGCCGGGCAGTGTGCGGCAGCCGTTACGCCACCGCGCGTCACGGATTCATTCCGCGCAGCGACCGTGATCGAGGACCTCAGATGGCGACATACACCTGGACGAGCGACGTTTCGGGCGATTGGAACACCGGCACCCTCTGGAGCGACGGCACCATCCCGAACAGCGCGACAGCCGACGTCTCGATCGACGCGACGGGCACCGCCGGATCCTACACCGTCACGATCGCGAGCGGCGAAAGCGAAATCGTCAACACGCTTACCCTGAACGGCGTGAACAACGTCCTCAACGTGCTCGCGAACCCCTATGCCGGCGCGGTTCTTGAGGTTGACGGCACGCTGACCTTCGCACCGGGATCGGCCGGCACGATCGACGGTCCGTTGCAGAGCTTCATGATCGTGGACGGTGGCACGATCGTCAACGCGGGGACGGTCAACGCCTTCGTGCAGGATTCCAACAACGTCCTGTTCACCGGCACCAACGGATTCTACATCACCAACTGGCTGCAGTCGTTCGGGACCACCACGATCGACACCTCCAGCATCGCCGAGAAGACCGGCAACACGCTGTTCGACGGTATCTTCGAGGCGGCCGGTTCGGTGGCGGCGATCAACTTCGGCGGCACGATCGAGGGCATGATCGTCAACATCGCGACCGTCGAAGGCCCGCCGATCGTCGTGGGAGCGCCGTTCGTCGGCTGGACCGAGCTGTATCTCGAGGGACCGGGATCGTCGATCAACGAGTGGAACGGGTCGGCCTATGTGCCGCTCGAATCCACCCTCACCACGATCCAGAGCCGCGGCACGGTCGATGTGCTGCAAGGCCGCGACTACACCACGACCAACACGCTCACGATCGCGGGCGGCCGGCTGAACCTGCAGGGGGGGACGGTCACCACCGCCGGCATCACGATCGCGAGCGGCGGCACCATCGACGGCGAGGTGACGGGCTCCGCCACCATCGTGGGCCCTGTCACCAACGACACCACGATGGTCTCGGTCGACAGCGGCCTCGTGCTGACCGGCACGCTGGATGGCACCGGCATCGTCACCTTCGGGACCGGCGCGGCCACGCTGGAAGTCGGCGCGGTGGGCGCCGGCCAGACCATCGACATGCTGGGCTCCGACACGCTGAAGCTCGATACGCCGGCAGCGTTCTTCGGCACGATTTCGGCAACGATTGGCGATACCATCGACCTGGGCGGCATCGTTGCCGACGGCGCGACCGTTGTCGGGTCGGACCTGGTGATCACCAATGCCGGCAGCACGGTCGCGACGCTGCACATGGCCGGGTCGTACGCCGGCGATGCGTTCAACGTCGGCAGCATCACCGGGGGCTCCGGGATTTCGATTGCGGCGGCGGTCTGTTACGCGCGCGGCACGCGCATCATGACGCCGGACGGCGAGGTGCCGATCGAGCAGCTGCAGCCCGGCCAGGAAGTTGTGACTGCCAGCGGCGAAACCGCCCCGGTCGTGTGGATCGGCCACCGGTCCGTCGACCTGACGCGCCATCCGGAGCCGGATCTGGCGCAGCCGGTGCGGATCAAGGCCGGTGCCTTCGGGAACAGCCTGCCTCGGCGCGACCTGGTGGTCTCCCCGGCGCATGCGATCTTCGACGAGGGCGTGCTGATCCCGGCACGCTTCCTGGTGAACGGCCGCAATGTGGTGCAGGAGGATGTGGCGCGGGTGGAATATTTCCACGTCGAGCTGCAGCGCCACGATGTCGTGCTGGCCGAGGGGCTGCCGGCCGAGAGCTACCTGGAGAACAACGACCGCAACCGGTTCGAGAACAGCGGCGGCGCAGTGGCGCTGCATCCGGACTTCGCAAGCTGGAACTGGGACGGACGGGCCTGTGCGGACCTGGTGGTGACCGGGCCGGCGTTCGAGGCAGTGCAGGCGAAGCTGGCCCGCACCGCCGAACGCCCCGCGCGCGCACCGCGTCGCCGCGCAGCCTGAGCGTCACGCTCGGGTGCCGGCGCCTGTTGGCGCCGGCACCCGTGTGGCGGCGTTGGTGCATTTCGCCGCTGGTGCCTGCCGCAAAGCCGTGAGATTGCCAGGCCAGGAAACCAGCCAGGGCGCGGGACCACCGTGCCGCCGTAAACTGTCGCCCCGGCGTGCGGGATTTACGTCTTCGGGGTGAACGCCAGCGCGACGCCGTTCATGCAATAGCGCAGGCCGGTGGGCCGCGGACCGTCCGGGAACACGTGCCCCAGATGGCCGCCGCACTGGCTGCAATGCACTTCGGTGCGGGTCATGAACAGGCTGCGGTCCTCGGTCGTGCCGATGCCGCCCTCCAGGGGCGCATAGAAGCTGGGCCAGCCCGTGCCGCTCTCGAATTTGGTGGCGGCATCGAACACCGGCTGGCCGCAACCGGCGCAGATGAAAATGCCGGAGCGCTTCTCGGCGTTCAGCGGACTGGTGCCGGCGCGTTCGGTGCCGTGCCGACGCAGGACGTGGAACTGCGCGGGCGTGAGCTTCGCCTGCCACGCCGCATCGGTGTGGGAAACCGGGTAGGCCTCGCTCGCCTCGGCGTGACTGCCGCTGAACAGCCGCTTCATTGCACCTGGTCCCCTCGGTGATCGTGTTGCTGTGACTATGGGATGGCCGGCGGTGATTTGCACGGGCGCGGCGGCAGTCTAGGCTCCCGCCGGTAACGCAACCAGGGGAAGTCCATGAGCCTGTTCCATGCCGCTTTGCAGCAGTCGCTGCCGGAGGATGCCGCTGCCGCCACCCTGGCCGGTCGGGTCTGGCGCCCCGAACTGGCGGGGCCCTCGGTGGTGGCGCTGCGCGACGGCATGCTGGTCGACGTCTCCCGCGCGTTCCCCACGATGCGCGACCTGTGCGAGGCCGCCGATCCCGCCGCCGCCCTGGCGCAGGCGCCGGGCGAGCCTGTCGGCCCGTTCGAGGCGATCCTGCAAAACACTCCGCCCGACACCCGCAACCCCGCCCAGCCCTGGCTGCTGGCGCCGGTGGACCTGCAGGCGCTGAAGGCCGCCGGCGTCACCTTCGTGGTGTCGATGATCGAGCGGGTGATCGAGGAACGCGCCCGCGGCGATATCGCCGCCGCCGGCAAGATCCGCGCGGAGGTCAACCGGCTGGTCGGTGACGACCTGGCCAACCTGAAGCCCGGCTCGCCCGAGGCGGCCCACCTGAAGCAGGTGCTGATCGAGCACAATGCCTGGAGCCAGTACCTGGAAGTCGGCATCGGCGTGGATGCCGAGATCTTCACCAAGGCGCAGCCGATGGCTTCGGTGGGCTGCGGGATGGATGGCGGGATCCATCCGGCCTCGTCATGGAACAACCCGGAGCCGGAGGTGGTGCTGGCGGTCGCCTCCACCGGGCGGATCGTCGGCGCCACGCTGGGCAACGACATCAACCTGCGCGACGTGGAGGGCCGCTCCGCGCTGCTGCTGGGCAAGGCCAAGGACAACAACGGCTCCTGCGCGATCGGCCCGCTGCTGCGGCTGTTCGATGCGGGGTTCGGGCTGGACGACATCCGCCGCACGACGGTCGCGCTGCGGGTGGAGGGCGAGGACGGGTTCGTGCTCGAAGGTGCGTCCTCGATCGGCAAGATCAGCCGCGACCCGGCGGACCTGGTGGCGCAGATGGTCAACGCGCATCACCGGTATCCGGACGGCGCGGTCTTGTTCCTCGGCACGATGTTCGCCCCGGTCGAGGACCGCGATGCGCCGGGCAAGGGGTTCACCCACAAGCCGGGCGATATCGTGACGGTCGCGGCGCCGAAGCTGGGGCGGCTGGTGAACCGGATGCGCCCGACCGATGCCTGCCAAGCCTGGACGTTCGGGGTGGGGGCGCTGATGCGCAACCTGGCTGGGCGTGGGCTGCTGGGGTAGGGGAAGAACCATGTCGCAAAAGTTCCAGCCCATCTACGAGCTTTCCCCTGGGCGCGGCCCTTCAGTTCGACTTTCTTCCTATCGACCTCCGACTGAATCGTCCGGCACACGACGAGCCGGATTTCCTTGGCCTGCGTCACCGAGCGCCAAGGCATCTCTGCAAAATCTTTAGCGTGGAGCAGGATATTCGTGTCGACCAGGAGAATCATGACGGCTTACAGGGCCACCCTCAGCTGCACATCGAACGCTTCATACTCAGCTCTCACGCCCTTGGAATCTCGCTCCATCAGGCCGGCCTCGACCAGAGCTTCCACATCCTCATAGACCCGCCGGTAGTCGCGGCCGAGCGCATCAGCGAGAGCCCGGATGTTCTTCGCTGGGTGACGGTGGACATGCCGCAGCAACTCCAGCCTCTTCGGAGTCATAACCTTGACCAGGCCTTCCCAGGTCTCAAAGGAGACATGGAACTCGGCCTTCTCAGGCGTCAGCTCACCGTTCTCCGCCCGCTTCCAGGCATCAAGGAACCGGCCGCCAGCAGCACCAATGCTCTCGCCGACATGCACCTGAACCGTCTTGCTCATCATGCCCCTCCATTTCGAATTCTCTCGACGTCAGCAATGAAGTCTAGAAGCAGCTTCTCCGGCCCTTCAAAGGGATATGGCTCCTCGATGTCGCCGTAATGACGGTGGTCCCCCTTTCCTGCCTCGTTGTCATAGCCCACCGTTCTCTCACCCTTGCGGCCGTAGAACAGGGAATACTTCAACTGGTGGGATGAGCCCGGAACCGGCTCAGGCACCCGCCAAAGCTTCATTTCCAGCACATACCCGTCCGCCATCTCCTGCCGCTCTCTGAACAGCAGCTCGGCCCGCGGCTCCTGCTTTCTCTTGCCCATATGGCATTAAAAGCCATGGATGTTCCAAGAGGCAAGATAATTTATGGCTTTTCGCGCCATATATCCATGCCGTTGAACGATCGCCTTCGAGAAGCTGTCGGTCCGACTGTCCACGCGCTGATGTGAGCTTCGCCTCTGGAACAAAACGTTGGCACGCTGGCTTCGACCGCCAGCAATGGGTCGAGAGCAGCTATTGGACGTGCAGGCGTGAAGGTCCGCTTCGGAGCTCCAATTGGCCAAAGCTGCCGTTCCGCTTTCGGCCAACACCGGACCTTGTGCTGCCAGCCGCGAAAGTCAGCTTCGGGTCGGCTGCGGTCATTGCGTCGAAGCCGAAGCCGGGGTCGCCAGGCCAGCCGGAGTTCGTTCGGGAACGCCGCGGCGCCGCTCCGGCCGCCTTTTGGAACAGCCGCGACGAAGACCGGGACGCTCGGAGCGACGGTGAACGCGCGCATTTCCCTTGCGGTCGCCGTCACGCTGCGCTGCGATAGCTGCGTCGCGGTGCACGCTGGCGCCACGCGTGAGGAAATCATGGAGGCGCTCGGCACCGCCGCCGCCATCAAGGCCGGGGCCGCCCTGGTCTGTTCGACCCGCGTCCTGGACGCCTACGCCGCGAAAACCGCCTGAACGAAACCACCCAGAGGGAAGACGCGCGATGAACGAAGATCCGGACCTTGTCGAGCTCGTCAGCCCGGTTGCGTTCGGGCCGACGCTCATCCGCCTCACCGACGCCATCGCAGCGGCGGGCATGACCATCTTCGCACGGATCGACCACGCCGCAGGCGCCCGCGCGGCCGGGATGGCCATGCCGCCGACCGAGGTCCTGATCTACGGCAATCCCAAGGGGGGCACGCCGCTGATGCAGGCCGCCCCCTACGCGGCGCTGGACCTGCCGCTGCGGGTGCTGGTGCGGGAGGCCGCGGACGGGCGCACCCGCGTCGCCTTCCACCCGATCGCCGCCGTGTTGCAACGCGCCGGCGTGCCCGAGGCGCTGGCGTCCCGCCTGGAGCCCGCCCAGCGCGTGCTGGTGGAGGCGCTGCGATGACCGATCGTGCGACGCCTGCGTTGGCGGCCTGACAGCCCGTGCACGACAGGCGCAGGCACACAGTCTGCGGATCGGCTATGGTGCCGTCACGCCTTCGGTCGTGGCCTGCCGCGCCAGCACCTTGCTGTGGGAGGCGGTCATCAGCGCTTCCTCGATATGCGTCAGGTGCCGGACCATGGCGGCACTCGATCGGCGCGGGTTGTGCTCGACCACGGCGGCGTAGATGTCTTCATGGTCCTTCAGCCAGGTCGGCCGGTAATCCTCCATGCGCATACGCGTGTGGATCTCGCGCCAGATGCGCGATTCGATCTGGCCCCGCCAGAGCTGGTCGCAGATCGACACCAGCACGCCGTTGCCGGTGGCCTCGGCCAGCAGGATATGAAACCGATGGTCGGCCTGATCTGATTCCCGCCCCTGGGCATGCTCCCACCGCATCGCCGCCAGCGAGTCCGCCAGCTTGGCGATGATCGATTCCGACGCGCGCTGTGCCGCGATCCCGGCGATCTGCGGCTCGACCAGATGGCGGGCGCGCAAATTCTCAAACGGGCCGAAGCCTTCCAGCGTGTCCACGTCCGGCGCCTCGTGCCGGCTGACGACATAGGCGCCGCTGTTGTTGCGCACCCGCACCATGCCGGCCATCGCGAGCGACAGAATCGCCTCGCGGATGGTGGGGCGGGAGACACCGAAACTCTTCGCCAGCTCGCGCTCGCCCGGCAATTTCTGGCCGATGTCATAGCGCGCCCGCACCATCGCAGCGATTTGCCGAGCGACGATCTCGAAGCTGCGCTGTGGCGGGTTGGGCGGATCGAGCACCATGCGGCTTTGGACCATCTCTCCCGGGATTTGACAAACCCTGGCCGATGATCTGACACTGGTCAAGCCAATCTGGTATGACCACGTTACACAACGGCGCAACGACGCCGGGGAGTCCAATCTGCATGGCTGAGATGAAGCCGAATTCGGCGGAAGCGCGGGACGTGCTGTTCCACCTGCATTCGCAAACCAACCCGCAGCGCCATGCAGAAATCGGGCCACTGGTGATGACGCGCGGCGAAGGCGTCTACGTGTTCGACGCCAACAACAAGCGCTATCTGGAAGCGATGGCGGGGCTGTGGTGCACCTCGCTGGGCTTTTCCGAGGCCAGGCTGAAAGCCGCCGCCGCGGCCGCCTACGACAAGTTCGGCTTCTACCACAGCTTCAACCACAAGACGCCCGACACCACGATCGACCTGGCCGAACGGCTGGTCGCGCTGTCGCCGATCCCCGATGCGCAGGCGTATTTCGCCACCTCCGGGTCCGAGGCGACCGAAACGATGGTC
>JARLIJ010000352.1 GCA_031291795.1 Acetobacteraceae bacterium
CACCCCCACCCCCCACCGCCCGGGGGGAGGGGGGCGGGCGGGGCGCGGCCCCCCCCCCCCCCCCCCCCCCCCCCGCTCCGGGGTCCGGGGCGGACGCCCCGGCTTGCTACGCCGCCGCCGCCAGCTTCTCACGCCCGGCCGCCTTGATCATGTCCGCGCCCTTCTCGGCGATCATGATCACCGCCGCGTTGGTATTGCCTGAAACCATCGTCGGCATGATCGAGCCATCCACCACGCGCAGCCCCGCGATACCGTGCACCCGCAGCTGGTCGTCGACCACCGCCATCGGGTCCTGGCCCATCTTGCACGTCCCGATCACGTGGTATGTCGTCTGGCCGTTTCCGCGGGCGAATTCCAGCCACGCCGCGTCGGTCTGTACGTCCTCGCCAGGGTTCATGGCGTAGGCGCGATACTTGTCCATCACCCGGTTGTTGATGATACGCCGGCCGATCCTCATCCCCTCCACAAGCACCTGCTGGTCGATCGGGTCGGCCAGGAAATTCGGCCGGATCGCCGGCGCCGCATTTGGCTCCGCCGACTTCGCGTGGATCGAGCCTTTCGACTCAGGCCGGCACTGATAGACCGTCAGCGTCATGCCCGGTTCCCGATCCAGTTCACGGGTCTGCGCGTTCGGATAGCTCGCATGCGCGAAATGAAACTGCACATCCGGCTCCTCCAGTTCGGGGCGCGTCCGGATGAAGCCGTAGGCGATGCCGGCGGTGAAGGTCAGGATCCCGCGCCGCTGGGTGTAGTATTTCAGCACCTCGCGCGCGAAACGCAGGCCGCGGGTCTGGTCGTTCAGTGTCACCGGCAGCTTCACCCGCCAGTTCATCCGCGGGGCGTAATGGTCGCGATAGTTCTCGCCCACGCCCGGCAGCGCGTGCTGCACGGCAATGCCGAGCGAGGAGAGCAGTTCGGGCTGGCCGATGCCGGAGAGTTCCAGCAGATGCGGGGATTTCACCGAACCGGCTGCCAGGAGGACTTCGCGTCCGCAGCGAGCCTCCGTGGGCTGGCCGTTCAGCGTATAGGCGACGCCGACGGCACGCTTGCCCTCCAGCAGCACGCGGCTGGCGAGCGCACCGGTCTCGATCTTCAGGTTCGGGCGGTTGCGCACGGGGTCGAGGAAGCCGCGCGCGGTCGACCAGCGCTGGCCGTTCTTCTGGGTGACCTGGAAGTAGCCGAAACCCTCCTGGTTGCCGTTGTTGTAGTCCTTGTTGCGCGGGAAACCTTCATCCACCGCGGCATCGATGAAAGCATCCAGCAGTTCGGCCCGCTCCCGCATATGCGCCACGTTCAGCGGGCCGCCTTTGCCGCGTGCGGGGTGGGTATCGCCCTCGAAGTGTTCGGCCTTGCGGAAATACGGCAGGATGGATTCGTAGCCCCAGCCGCGGTTCCCGAACTGCGACCATGTGTTGTAGTCAAGCGGGTTGCCGCGGACGTACAGCATGCCGTTGATCGAGGACGAACCGCCCAGCGTCCGTCCGCGCGGGATTGGGATGGTGCGGCCGTTGACGTTGGGCTCCGGTTCGGTCGAGAAGTTCCAATTGTAGACGGGGCTGTTCAGCAGCTTCGTGAACCCGACGGGAATGTTGATCCACATCGAGCTGTCCTTCGGCCCGGCCTCCAGCAACAGAACCTTGGTCCGCGCATCCTCGGTGAGCCGGTTGGCCAGGACGCATCCGGCCGACCCGGCCCCCACGATGATGTAGTCGTATTCCGCCATTTGACCCTTCCCCCTTTGATCCCGACTTTATACCGGCACTGTCGCACCGCCGGAAGTGTCAGGCCAATGGCGGTTGCAGGCAAATCACTCTGCCGGTGCCGGGCGCGGGATGGCGCGACGCTTGCCGGCCAGGCGTTCCAGCGCCAGGTAGACCACCGGCGTGGTGTAGAGCGTCAGCATCTGCGACACGATCAGCCCGCCCACGATGGCGATCCCCAGCGGGCGGCGCAGTTCCGCGCCGGTGCCGAATGCCAGCGCCAGCGGCAGCGCGCCCAGCAGCGCCGCCAGCGTCGTCATCATGATCGGCCGAAACCGTTCCACGCACGCCGCTCGGATGGCCGCCTCGGGGGTCATGCCATGCTGGCGTTCGGCCTCCAGCGCGAAGTCCACCATCATGATGGCGTTCTTCTTCACGATGCCCATCAGCAGGATGATGCCGATCATCCCCATGATCGACAGATCCTGCCCGGTGATCAGCAGCGCCAGCAGCGCGCCCAGCCCGGCGGAGGGCAGCGTGGACAGGATGGTCAGCGGGTGCAGCAGGCTCTCGTACAGCACGCCCAGCACGATGTAGATCGAGATCAGCGCCGCCCCGATCAGCAGCGGCTGCGTTGCCAGCGACTTCTGCAGGAACTGCGCGTTGCCGGCGAAGTCGGTGCGCACGTCCTCGGGCATCCGCAGTGCCAGGGTGGCCTGCTGCACGGCCTCCTCGGCGGTGCCGAGCGCCACGCCGGGGGCGAGATTGAAGCTGATGGTGGCTGCCGGGAACTGACCCTGATGGTGGACCGCAAGCGGCGCGGTGCCACGCTCGAACCGCGCGACGGTGGACAGCGGGACCTGTTTGCCACCGGCGGCACCGACATAGATACGCTCCAGCATCGAGGGATCGGTCTGCAGCCGCGGATCGACTTCCAGCACCACCTTGTACTGGTTTCGTTGCGCATAGATCGTGGAGACCTGACGCTGGGCGTAGGCGTTGTTCAGCGCGTTGTCGATCGCCGCGGCACTGACGCCCAGCCGAGCGGCGGCATCGCGGTCGATGACGACGTTGACCTGCGGGCCGGCGCGGTCCTGGTCGGAGGTCACGTCGACCACTCCCGGCGTCTCCTTCAGTTTGTCCTCCAGCGCGACCGCCCACTTGCGCAACGAGGCGAGGTTCGGCGTGACCATGGCGTACTGGAACTGGGCGCCGCCCGATCGGCCGCCGCCTCGCAGGTCCTGAGCGGAGAACAGGGTGGTTTGGATGCCGCCCACTTCCAGCAGTTTGGGGCGCAGGCGGGTGATGACATCCTCGGACGACAGCGACCGTTCCGCTAGCGGCTTGAGCGAGATGGTCAGGTTGCCGCGGTTCTGCGACGACCAGCCGTTGGACACGCCGACAGTGGATGCGACGGAGGCGATCGCCGGGTCGGTCAGCAGCACGTCGACCACGGCCTTCTGCCGCTCCTCCATGCTCTTGAAGGAGATGTCCTGGTCGGCCAGCGTGGAGCCGATGATGATCCCGGTGTCCGACAGCGGCAGGAAGCTTTTCGGCACGGTGCCGTAGAGCCGGATCGTCAGCACGATGGTCAGCACCGTGACCAGCAGCATGAACACGCGGTGGTCGAGCGCCCAGCCCAGCGTGCGGATATAGAAACGCTGCGACCAGGTCAGCACACGGTCGATCGCGCGCCACGCCAGGCCGTGCGCGGGGGCCGGCGGTTCGGGCTGCATCCAGCGGCCGCAGATCATCGGCGTCAGCGACAGCGACACCACTGCCGAGACCGCGATCGACAGCGTCAGCGTCATGGCGAATTCGTGGAACAGGCGGCCCAGCAGCCCGCCCATGAAGATCAGCGGAATGAAGACGGCAACCAACGAGATGCTGATCGACATCACCGTGAAGCCGATCTGGCGGGCGCCGACCAGGGCTGCCTGCAGCGGCTTCAGGCCGTGCTCCTGATGGCGGATGATGTTCTCGATCATGACGATGGCGTCGTCGACCACGAAGCCGACCGAGATGGTCAGCGCCATCAGCGAGAAGTTGTCGATCGTGAAGCCCAGGCACCACATGCCGGCGAGCGTGCCGCAGATCGACAGCGGCACGGTGACGGCGGCGGCGACGGTCGGCACGATGCGGCGCATGAACACCAGCACCAC
>JARLIJ010000353.1 GCA_031291795.1 Acetobacteraceae bacterium
CAGACAAAGAATGCGAGCACGTTCCGGCTGACTGGAAACCTGCCATTGTCAGAGATCGTCATGGCCGGGCTTGTCCCGGCCATCTGTACCAGCACCGTGCCGCGATTGATGGCCGGGACAAGCCCGGCCATGACGGCATGGATTTTCCAGTCACCGTGAAACCGCTCCAGGTACGGGACAGGCGCAGGTACGGGACAAGCCCAGGTCCAAGCAGGGAGATGGCCGATGCGGGAAGTCGGCGCCTGCCGTCGGCGCTGGCGATCCGCGGCCGGTCGTTACCCCGTCACCCGTTCATACCGCACATCGCGCAGCCGGTTCGTGTTGACCCGCAGCCCCGTCACGCGGCCGCTGGCGTCCCGCACCACGCGCACGTCGTACCACGCCCGCGCCAGGATCCCCGGCACGATCAGCCGCACCAGGTCGCCCTCGACCGGTTCCACCGCCCAGCTCGAACCGCGCGCCAGCGGCCCGTCGACATGCACGCGCATCTCCTCGGGCGTTCCATCGAACGTCCAGCGTGACGCCATCTCGCGGCTTTCGTAGACCCCTGCCAGTCCCTCGGGCAGCGTCGCCCCCGGCGCCACGCGGTGCCACACGCCGACATGACCGGCGTCCTGCTCGACCTCCAGCGTCCCGTCGTCGCGCATGCGGATCGCCAGCAGGATCGTGCCGTGCGTCACTGCCAGCCGCCCGTCCGGCGCCGGCAGCGGCAGCACTGTCGCCCCGCCGGTGGTCACTGCCAGGCTGCCGTCCGCCAGCACCGCGATATCCAGCGTCATGCCGGCATCCCGTTCGATCCACCGCCCGGCCAGCGGCGTCAGCGTGGCGCGCGGCGGCAGGGCAGGGACCGGATGCACGTCCGGCGCTCCGTCCAGCAGCACGTCCAGCACACGATGCGCCAGCACCGCCGGATCGGCAGCCCCGGTGTTGGTGATGGCGATCACGCTGCATCCACGCGCCGGCGCGCGCAGGAACTCGGTGCGGTAGCCGGGCCACAACCCGCCATGGCTGACGGTGCGCACACCCCGCCACGTGTCCACGCGCAGCCCGCGCGCATACCGGTTCATCACCCCGGTCGGGAACGCGACCTGGGTTTCCAGCGCCTCGGCCAGCCCCGGGCCGCCGACCAGCCCGGCAGTGAAATTGCGGTCCCACAGCGCCAGGTCCTCGACGCAGGACACCAGCCCGCCCTCGCCCCCGAGCGGGAAGCCGTGGGCGGCGCGCCGGAAGCCGCCCACCGCGGGCAGGTAGCCGGTGGCCAGGCCGGGGGCCGGCTCCCGCGGGTCCGCCGTCAGCCGCGTGCGGGTCATTCCGAGCGGGGCGAAGACGCGGCGGTCGAGGAAGCGGCCGAGGGGTTCGCCGGTCAGCCGCTCGACGATCAGGCCCAGCAGCAGGAAGTTGGAGTTGCTGTAGAGGAAGCGGCTGCCGGGGGCGAAATTCAGCGTGCGCTGGCGGCAGATGCCCGCCAGCAGGTCCTCGGTCGTGCACGGCATGCCCAGGTCCACGCCGCCCTGGCGCATGATCTCCAGCATGTCGCGCACGCCGCTGTTGTTGTGCATCAGGTGCGCCACCGTCACCGGCACGCCGAAATCCGGCAGCTCGGGCAGATGGGTGCGGGCTTCGTCACCCAGGCTCAGCCGGCCCTCGGCTACCAGCAGCAGGATCGCGGTGCAGGTGAACTGCTTGCTGACCGAGGCGATGCGAAAGCACGTGTCCGGCCCGATGGGCACGCCCAGTTCCAGGCTGGCGACACCGGCGCTTTCGTGCAGCACCAGCGCGCCGTCCTGCACCACCCCCACGGTCATCCCCGGCACCACGCCTTCCCATGGGGCGAGCAGCGCGCGAACGCGGCGCTGGAGCCTCAGCGTATCGAGGTTCGCCATCACGCGGCCAGGAAGCGGCGCGCCGCCTCCCCCAGCACCTGGATGCCCAAGGCGAGGTCCGCGTCCTTGGTGTCTTCCGCCCAATGGTGGCTGATCCCGCCGATCGAGGGCACGAACAGCATCGCCGCCGGCATGTGCCGTGCGATGTTCTGCGCGTCGTGGCCGGCACCCGAGGGCATGCGCTGCCACTTGCCGGGGGCCAGGATTTCCGCGGCCCCCGACAGCGCGTCCATCATCGTCGGGTCGCACAAAGCGGGGATCGCCTTGGAGACGGTGTGCAGCGTGACGGTGCAGCGCTCGCGGCGGTTGGCCTCGCGCACCAGGGCCTGCAGGGTGGCCTCCATCCGTTCCAGCACCGCCACCGAGACGTCGCGGAACTGGAACAGCACATCCGCGCCGCCGGGGATGATGCTGGGCGCGCCGGGATCGAGCACGATGCGCCCGGTGGTCCACACGCTGCGCTCCCCGGCGATGCGGGGGAATTCGGCGTCGATCGCGGCGAGCAGGCGGACTGCGGTCAGCCCCGCGTCGCGGCGTTCCGCCATGGTGGTGCCCCCGGCGTGGTCCTGCTGGCCCTTGATCACCAGGCGATACTGCCAGATCGCCACGATGCCGGTGACGACGCCAATTTGCAGGCCGGCGCTTTCAAGCTGCGTGCCCTGCTCGATATGCATCTCGAAGAAGCCCTTGTGCCGGCCGGGCTCAAGCTGCAGGCGCGGGCGGCCCTCCAGCCCGGCGGCGCGCAGGGCGTCGCGCAAAGGCGAGCCGTCGTTGCGGCTGCGGCTGCGATCGATCTCGTCGTCCGGCAATTCGCCGATGATCGAGCGGCTGCCGAGGAAGCCGCCCTCGAAATGGCCTTCCTCGTCGGCGAAGGCGCAGACATCGACCGGCAGGCCGGCGCGCGCCAGGGCCACCGCGGCCATGACGCCGAGGGCGCCGTCGAGCCAGCCGGCCTCATTCTGCGACTCGATGTGGCTGCCGGAGAGCAAATGCGGGCCGGGGCCCTTGTGGCGGCCACAGACGTTGCCGATGCCGTCGATCGAGGCGTCCAGCCCGCAGGCAGTGAGCCGGTCCGTCAGCCAGCGCCGGGATTCCATGTCCTGCGGCGAGTAGGTGGGCCGGTGCACACCGGTGCGGAACTGGCCGATCTTGCGCAGTTCGTGCAGGTCGCGAAGGAAGGCGTCGGAGTCGATTGCGGGCATGCGTCAGGATCCAGCTCTTGGCGAAGGGCAGGAGTGTGCGAGCCGATGGTGCGACGCACAAGGCGGCCAGGAAGGACAGCAGGCAGGGCGGGCGGCAGGGCGGTAGGAAAAGCGGCCGGATGGGCAGTTCGATGGCGGACGTGTCAGCGTTCGTGATCGTGCGACCGATCGTCGTCCTCGGCGTGCGCTTGCAATCGGCATGCTGCACTGCAACCTGATAGATGAGGGCCGTCTCCTTCTGCACGGGGTCCTCCCCGAGGATGCGTTGCCCCGATGTGCATCGGGCCCCTCCCGAAGGATCATGCCCCGATGCCACCGCACGATTTCAGCCCAGCCCCCATGCCGCGCCCCGAACAAACCGAGCGATCCGTCGTGCCGGACGTGTGGGATGTGTCTGAAACGATGCTGTGGGCGCTCCATAACCGCGCCAGTGAGGCGGCGCGGCCCGACGGCGTCCTGGTCGATCCCGACAGCATTCGGATCCACAAAACCATCGACTACGACTTCACCGGCCATTTCGGCACCCCCCAGGGGTCGCTTGCGGTCCGTGCGGCCGAGATCGACCGTGTCCTGCGCCACTGGATAGAGCGCCACCCACACGGCCTCGTCGTCTCGCTCGGGGAAGGGCTCGAGACCCAGGTTCGGCGCGTCGACAACGGCCTGATCCGTTGGCTGTCCGTCGACCTGCCCGACGCGATTCGCCTGCGGGAGCGCTTCCTGGCGCCAACCGAGCGGTTCCGCCACTTCGTGGGAAGCGCG
>JARLIJ010000354.1 GCA_031291795.1 Acetobacteraceae bacterium
CACCAGGGCGGGATCGCCGCGCATCAGAGTGATCCCGGCGGTCTCCATCGCGACATCGGTGCCGGTGGCCATGGCGATGCCAATATCGGCGGCGGCGAGGGCAGGGGCGTCGTTGATGCCGTCGCCCACCATGGCGACGATTTTGCCCTCGCAGCGCAGGCGGCTGATGGCGGCGGCCTTGTCGGCGGGCAGCACCTCGGCGAACACGCTGTCGATGCCGAGCGCGTGGGCCACGGCGTCTGCTGCGCCCTGGCCGTCGCCGGTCAGCATCACGGTGCGCAGGCCCAGCCGGTGCAGGCGGGCGATGGCGGCCTGGGCCGTTGGCTTCGGCGTGTCGCTGAAGGCGAGCAGCCCGAGCAGCGCGGGGCCCTCGGCGTCAGGGTTGGGGTCGGCTTCTGCGAGCCAGGAGACGGTGTGGCCGGTTGCCTCCAGCGCGGCGGCGCGGTCGGCGAGGCTATCGGTCGCCACGCCACGCTCCTGCATGAGGCGGCGGTTGCCGAACAGCAGCTCACGACCATCGACGGTGCCGGCCACACCGCGTCCGGCCAGGGCGCGGAATGCCGCGACGGGCGGGATCGGCTGGCCGGCGGCGGCGTTGCGGATGGCGGAGGCCAGACTGTGTTCGCTGCCTTGCTGCAAGGCGGCGGCGAGGCGGAGCAGGGCCGGCGCCGCTGGCCCGCCGTCGGCCGGGACGATCTCCGCCAGATGCGGGCGGCCCTCGGTCAGCGTGCCGGTCTTGTCGAACGCCACCACCTGCACGGCATGGGCGCGCTCCAGGGCGGCGGCGTCGCGGATCAGGATGCCGCGCCGGGCGGCGATGCCGGTGCCGACCATGATCGCGGTCGGCGTGGCGAGGCCCAGGGCGCAGGGGCAGGCGATCACCAGCACGGCGACCGCGTTCAGCAGGGCGGTCGCGACCACGCCGGTCAGCGCGAGCCAGGCCAGGAACGTCACCAGCGCGATCACCAGCACCGTTGGCACGAACACCGCGCTGACCCGGTCGGCCAGCCGCTGGATCGGTGCCTTGGACGCCTGCGCCGCATCCACCAGCCGGACGATCTGGGCCAGCATGGTCTCGGCACCGACTTTCTCGGTCGCGATCACCAGCCGGCCATCGGTGTCGATCGTGCCGGCGGCGACCGACGTACCGGCGGAGGCGTCGACCGGGCGGCTCTCGCCGGTCAGCATGGCGGCATCGACCGCGGCGCTGCCCTCCAGCACAATGCCGTCGACCGGGATGCGTTCGCCGGGGCGGACCACGACGCGATCGCCGGGACGGACCTGGTCGATCGGCACGTCCTGTTCGATGCCATCGCGCAGCAGGCGGGCGGTGTCGGGCCGCAGTTTCATCAGCGCGCGGATGGCCGAGGCGGTCTGGCGGCGCGCCCGCCCCTCCAGCCACTTGCCGAACAGGATGAAGGTGATAAGCAAGGCAGCTGATTCGAAATACAAATGGTGCGGGTGGTCGGAGACGAGCCAGGTCCAGGTGGACAGGCCATACGCGGCGGAGGTGCCGAGTGCGACGAGCAGGTCCATGTTGCCCGCCAGCGAGCGGGCGGCATGCCAGCCGGCGCGGTAGAACCGGGCGCCAAGCCAGAACTGCACCGGGGTGGCGAGCGCGAACTGCACCCAGGGCGGCAGCATCAGCGCCGGGACGGCCATGCCCACGACTAAGGGGGCCGACAGCACGGCGGCGATCAGCAGGTGGTGGAATTCGGTGCGGTCCTGCGGTGCGGTGCTGGGCATCGGCGCTTCGGGCTGCACGGGGGTGGCGCCGTAGCCGGCTTTCTCCACCGCGCGGGTAATGGCGGCGAGGTCGAGATGGTGGGCAACGATGTGGGCGCGTTCGGTGGCGAGGTTGACCGAGGCATCGGTGACGCCGGGCACCCGGGTCAGCACTTTTTCCACCCGGCTCACGCAGGAGGCGCAGGTCATGCCGGTGATGGCGAGGTCGACCGTTTCGGTCAGCTCGCTGGTAGCGATAGCGTCCATGCGGCAGATAGGGGAGCGGCGGGCGGCGCGGTCAAGGGGAGGGCTGGTATGTGGGAAGCGGGGATGGGCGTGCGGATGAGCCAATTCGTATTTGGTGTGCACGAGATAGGGCACCGATCGCAGGTGGTGCCAGCGTTATAACTGAACCTCCCGACCGTCGGGGCCGAAGGCAATGCCGAACCGCTCGGTGATAGCGGCCAACTCACGGGGTTGATTTCGTAAGAGCCGCGAATCTCGGGATCATCAGCATGCGGCCACAATGCCGCACGAAGGTCTTCGAGGTCGGTGACCTCGAACATAATCTCCAGAACCGCACAGCGATGGTCAGGGGCGAGGCCTGGGGGAAAAGTGCTGCGATCGGTCGGACATCTTACCTGCATCTCACATCGCGGGCCGGCATTCGAAGCGAGTGCTCACTGCACGGCTGGTTCCATGCTCCACACCCGACCGCCCCCCTGCTACCCTTCTGCCCATGCGCACGTTGCTCATCGCCGCCGGGATCGTGCTGCTGCTGGCCGGCCTGCTCTGGCCCTGGCTCACCCGCCTGCCGTTCGGCACACTGCCCAGCGACATCCGCATCGATCGCCCTGGATTCCGCCTCTACGCCCCGCTTGGGACCTGCCTGCTGATCTCGATCGTCCTCACCCTGATCGCCTGGCTTTGGCGCGGCTGAACTCTCCCCATATGATGCCAACAACACAGATCGAGGAGCCACGGACATGAGCGAGGAAACGGCAACCCTGGGCGGCGGCTGCTTCTGGTGCCTGGAGGCCGTGTTCAAGGACCTGCGCGGCGTCACCTGGGTGATGTCGGGCTACGCCGGCGGCCACGTCGCCAACCCGACCTACAAGGCGGTCTGCGACGGCCAGACCGGCCACGCCGAGGTCGTGCAGGTGAAGTTCGATCCGGAGCAGCTTTCCTATGCGGACCTGCTGCGGGTGTTCTTCGCGATCCACGACCCGACCACCCCCGACCGCCAGGGCAACGACGTCGGCACCCAGTACCGCTCCGTCATCCTGGCGCACTCCGAGGCGCAGGCCGAGACCGCCCGCTCCGTGATGAAGGAAATCACCGAGGCCAATATCTGGGGGGCGCCGTTGGTCACGCAGCTGGTGCCGTTCACGGTGTTCTACGAGGCGGAGCCGGAACACCACGACTATTTCGCGCAGAACCCGTGGACCGGCTATTGCCAGGTGGTGGTGGCGCCGAAGGTCGCGAAGTTCCGCAAGCAGTTCGCCGACCGGCTGGCCAAGGCACCGGCCTGACCGCTCGGCCTCCCCACGCCGATTGACGGCCTTTCCGGCGCGCGCCTATCTACCGACCAGTAGCGGGCGGGAGGAGACGCGATGGACCTGAGCTTCACCGAGGAGGAACGTGCCTTCCGCGACGAAGCGCGGCAGTTCTTCCGCACCCAGGTCCCTGCCGCGATCCGCGCCAAGGTCGCGGTCGGGGAGGGCCTGACCCGCGACGACATGATCACCTCCCAACGCATCCTCAACCAGCATGGCTGGGCGACGGTGAACTGGCCGGTGGAGTGGGGCGGCAAGGACTGGTCCGCCGTGCAGGTGTATCTGTATCAGGACGAGATGCAGCAGGCCGGTGTGCCGACGCCGATCGCGTTCAACGTCTCCATGGTCGGGCCGGTGATCGCACAGTTCGGCAGCCAGGCGCAGAAGCGGAAATTCCTGCCGCCGACCGCCAATGCCGATATCTTCTGGTGCCAGGGTTTCTCCGAACCAGGATCAGGGTCCGATCTTGCGTCGTTACGCACACGGGCCGAGCGCCAGGGTGACACGTATGTCGTCAACGGCCAGAAGATCTGGACCACGCTGGCGCAATACGCTGACTGGATATTCTGCCTGGTGCGCACCGATCCGGTGGCGAAGAAGCAGGAGGGTATCTCCTTCCTGCTGATCGACATGCAAACCCCCGGCATCACCGTCCGCCCGATCGTCACCATCGACGGCGGTCGCGAGGTGAACGAGGTGTTCTTCGACAATGTCGTCGTGCCGGTCGAGAACCTCGTCGGCCAGGAGAACAAAGGCTGGGACTACGCCAAGTTCCTGCTTGGCAATGAACGCACCGGCATCGCCCGGGTCGGCCTCTCCAAGGCCCGCGTCGCGCGCATCAAGGAACTGGCGGCGCTGGAGCAGTCCGGCGGCCGCCCGCTGATCGCCGATCCGCGCTTCCAGGAGAAGCTTGCTGCCGTGGAGGTCGAGCTGAAAGCCCTGGAAATGACCCAGCTTCGGGTTGTTGCAGATGAGCGCAAGATGGCGAAGGGACGGCAGAATCCGGCCTCCTCGATCCTGAAGCTGAAGGGATCGGTCATCCAGCAGCAACTGACCGAATTGCTGATGGAGGTGGTGGGCCCGTTCGCGCTGCCCTACCAGCGCGACTTCGATGGCAATAACGAGCCAGTGATCGGGCCGGACTACGCGACCGAGGCGGCGCCGATGTATTTCAATTACCGCAAGGTGTCGATCTACGGGGGCTCCAACGAGATCCAGCGCAACATCATCGCCAAGGCCATCCTGGGGTTGTGAGGACGCGGAGGGTGGTGAGCGGACAGCTGGCCGGCGGCGTCTGTGCCGATTGTTCGAGCTTTGGTTCAACACAGAGTTTGAAGGCGAGCCACGGAGCCCACAGAGAAGAAGATTACAATTAAAACTTCGTCTCCGTGGCCCTCCGGTGCGCCCCGAAGGGCGCGATCACCTTGTGGGTGCAAGTCCCACCCGGGCAATGGTCGGTTGGCCCGGTAGCTGGCAGGCGGTTTTGTCGGGCAACCGGCTGGGTCGAAGCCCTGCGACAAACGTCGCCTTGGGCGGTGGAGCGAACCGACGGGCCGTAATGTGTGTGAAGCCTGAGCAGGCCTCGAAAGGGAAGTTGTGGACGCCGACCCGCCCGGAGTTCGGGGAAGGCAGCACGGACTGGGGAAGCAGCCGACAGATGCACCTGGAGCGGTCCACCGGGGTAATGGGCACGGCACGTCGAGACAGGGGGTCGCGCAAGCGGGGGAGACCCGTGCTGGACGAGGGTAGCGGCCTCGACGGCGCTGAGAGGCGCCGGTCCACACGGGAGTCGGACAGGGTCGTAGTACCGCCGAAGCCGGGTAATGCCGGTGGAGGGAAGGACCCTGACTTCTGGTGTGTTTTCGAAGCGAATGAGGTGAGGTGATTGGCGATGAGCCTGCAAACACCCGAAGCGATCCGGACTTTGCAGAGGAAACTCTATGGCAAGGCGAAGGCCGAGCCGGGGTTCCGGTTCTACCTGCTCTACGACAAGGTCTGGCGAGCGGACATTCTGCGCCACGCATATGACCTGGCACGCGCCAACCAGGGCGCGCCAGGGGTGGACGGGGTGACGTTCGAGCGGATCGAGGCGGCAGGGCTGGCGGACTGGCTGACCCGGCTGGGCGAGGACCTGCGTGCGAAGGCGTATCGGTGCCAGGCGGTGCGGCGGATGATGATCCCCAAGCCCGGCGGCGGCGAGCGGCCGCTCGGCATCCCGACGATCAGGGACCGGGTGGTGCAGACCGCAGCAAAACTGGTGCTGGAGCCGATCTTCGAGGCGGACCTGGAACCGGCGGCCTACGGCTACCGGCCGGGACGCAGTGCGAGCGAGGCGATCCAGGCGGTGCTGGTCCTGCTGAGGCAGGGGCACACCGACGTGGTCGATGCCGATCTGAGCAAGTACTTCGACACCATCCCGCACGATGAGCTGATGCTCTCGATTGCCCGTCGCATTGTCGATCCCGACATGCTGCGGCTGATCAAGCAATGGCTCAAAACGCCGGTCGAGACGACCGACCCGGATGGCAAGCGACGCATGGAGGGGGGCAAGGCCAGCCGGCAAGGCGTGCCGCAAGGCGGCGTCATCAGCCCGCTGGTGGCGAACCTCTACATGAACCGCTTCCTGAAGCACTGGCGCCAGACCGGCCGGAGCGAGGCCTGGCAGGCGCATGTCATCAACTACGCGGACGACTTCGTCATCCTCAGCCGCGGCCATGCGGCCGGGGCCCTGGCGTGGACGGATCGCGTGATGGCGCGCCTGGGGCTGACCCTGAACCGGACCAAGACCCGGCTGTGCGATGCACGGGCAGAGCGGTTCGACTTCCTGGGCTACAGCTTCGGACCGCACTGCTTCCGCCAGACGGGCCGGTGGTTCATCGGTGCCAGCCCGTCGGCGAAGAGCGTGCAACGCCTGAAGGACAAGGTGGGAGCGATCCTGGTACCGGGCAACATGGGCCGCTGGGAGGAGGTGCGCGACACGCTGAACCGCCTGTTGCGGGGATGGTGCGGCTACTTCAGCCCAGGGTCCCACTACGTCACGGACCGCGCGATCGAGGCCCATGTCTATGACCGCGTCCGCAACTTCCTCGTCAGGCGCCACAAGATGCCCCCGCGAAGCATCGGGCCGTTCCGCATGGAAGCGGTCTTTGGCGAACTGGGCGTGCTGCGAGCACCCCACTGCCGCCGATCCGGCGCCCGCTCGTGAGCCTGCCGTGAAGCCAGTCGGAAAGCCGGATGCGGGAAATCCGCACGTCCGGTTTGATGAGCGGGGAGGGGAAACGGATCGCTCGAGCCTGTCAGGAATCTTGTGTGAGGGGTCGGTTTCACGTGACCTCTCTACTCGACGCTGAACCGGTCGCCGAAGATGATGGCGAACTGGGTCTTTGCGGCGGCCCATTCCCGTTGCGGCATCTTCCAGTCGTCGCTGATGCGGCGCAAGACCAGGAACAGCAGCTTGATGGCTGCCTCGTCGCTCGGGAAATGGCCGCGGCTGCGAACCGCACTTCGCAGCTTGCTGTTGAGGCTTTCGATCGCGTTGGTGGTGTAGATGATCCGCCGCACCTCCGCAGGGTAGGCAAAGAACGGGATCACCTGCTCCCACTGGCGCCGCCAGGCAGGCGTGATGGCGGGGTATTTCTTGCCCCAGGGACCAGCCTCGAAGGCCTCCAGCGCCGCCCAGGCGGCCTCGGCGGTGGCGGCCTGGTAGATCGGCTTCAGGGCGGCTACCACCTCACGGCGATCCTGCCAGGACACGAAGGCCAGGGAATTGCGCAGCAGATGGACCACGCAGGTCTGCACCTGGGCCCTGGGGAAGGCAGCGTTGATTGCCTCGGGGAAGCCCTTCAGCCCGTCCACCACGGCGATCAGGATGTCGTTCACGCCACGGTTGCGCAGCTCGTTGACGATCCGCAGCCAGAACCTGGCGCCCTCGGTCTGCTCGACCCACAGGCCCAGCGCCTCCTTGCGCCCGTCCGGGCGCACGCCAAGTGCGAGGTAGACGGCCTTGTTGCGCACCGTCCCCTCGTCGCGCACCTTCACCCGCAGCGCATCGAAGAACACCACCGGATACATCGGCTCCAGCGGACGCGATTGCCATTCCGTCGCCTCGGCTGCG
>JARLIJ010000355.1 GCA_031291795.1 Acetobacteraceae bacterium
CGATTTGCTTGACGGGCGAATTGGGTCGGGAGCCACGCGGACGCTGAACAGGCTACCGCCGGCCGAACAACTTCTCGATCTCTGCCTTGCTGAGTTTCAGGAAGGTGGGCCGGCCGTGGCTGCAGGTGGCGGCGCGCGGCGTCGCCTCCATCTGGCGTAGCAGCGCGTCCATCTCGGCCTGGGTCAGCCGGCGGCCGGCGCGGATGCTGCCATGGCAGGCGAGGCGGGCGATCACCGCATCCAGCCGTGCCTCCAGGGCCGTGGTCTCGTCCAGTTCGGCCAGCTCGTCCGCCAGGTCGCGCAGCAGCGGGCCGGGTTCCGGTGCGCCCAGCGCGGCGGGCAGCGCGCGGACCAGGATGGCGCCGGCGCCGAAGCTCTCGATCTCCAGGCCGAGGCGGTGCAGGTCCGCGGTGCGGGCCAGCAGCCGGGCGGCGTCGCCGGCGGGCATGTCGACCACGGCGGGCAGCAGCAGCGGCTGGCTGCGCACGCCGCCGTCGAGCATCTGGTTGCGGATCGCTTCATGCGTCAGGCGTTCATGCGCGGCGTGCTGGTCGACCAGCACCAGCGATCCGTCGGAGGCGACCGCGATCACATAGGTGTCCAGCACCTGCGCGACCGGCGCGCCCAGCGGATGGTCCGGGTGCGGCGCCGTCACCGGCAGCATCCGCGCGGTGGGCCCGCCGGCCAGCGGCAGCTGCTGTTCGGCGAGATACTGCATGCCGGGCGGCGGTGCGGGCACGAAGCCGGGCAGCGGCAAGGAGCGGATGCCGGCTTGCGGCGGGCGGGACCAGGCCAGATGCAGGGATGGCCGGTGCTGCATCAGCCCTGGCGCGGGCACGTCGGTGCCGGCGCCGCCGGCCAAGGCGCGGCCGATGCTGCCGATCACCAGCGACCGCACCGCGGCGGCATCGCGGAACCGCAGCTCGTTCTTGGCAGGGTGGACGTTGACGTCCAGCTCCTCGGGCGGCAGGTCGAGGTAGAGCGCCACCACCGGATGGCGGCCGGCGGCGATCACCTCGCGGTAGGCGACCCGGACGGCACCCTTCAGCACCGGATCGGCGACCGGGCGGCCGTTCACCGTCAGGCCCTGGGCGGCACCGGTGGCGCGGTTGATGGCCGGCGAGCAGGCGAAGCCGGTCAGCCGGTAGGTCCCGCGCGTGGCGTCGATCGGCAGCAGGAGGGCGGCGGCCTCGGCGCCGAGCAGGGCGGCGACGCGGGCGGCGCGGTCCTGCGCGGGGAGGTCGAACGCGACGCGGCCTTCCACTTCCAGCCGGAACGCAACCTGCGGGGCGGCGAGGGCGAGGCGGCGGACCGCGGCCTCGGCATGGTCGGCCTCGGTGCGCGGGATCTTCAGGAACTTGCGCCGCGCGGGGGTGGCGAAGAACAGGTCGCGCACCACGACGCGGGTGCCGGGCGGGCCGGCGGCGGGGATGACCTCGGAGACGTGGCCGCCCTCCACCGTGATCGTGCTGGCGTGGTCGCCGTCGTGGGGACGCGACGTGATGGCGAGCCGGGCGGCGGCGCCGATCGAGGGCAGCGCCTCGCCGCGGAAGCCCAGCGTGGCGATATGCACCAGCGTCTCGTCGGTGAGCTTGGAGGTGGCGTGGCGGAGCACGGCCAGCGCCAGTTCCTCGGCGGTCATGCCGGCGCCGTCGTCGGTGACCTCGATCCGGTCGATGCCGCCATTGTCGAGCGCGACCGCGATGCGGGTGGCGCCGGCGTCGAGCGCGTTCTCGACCAGTTCCTTCACCGCGGCAGCCGGGCGTTCGATCACCTCGCCGGCGGCGATGCGGTTCACGGTGGCTTCCGGGAGGAGGCGAATCCGGGTCATCAGGGGATAAGTGTCGGCCGGCGGCTGGTGGGAAAGCAAGCGCTCGGTACGCCGGGCCGTGGCTGGTGCGACGCGGGGGTGCGCAACGCCAGCGGCCGTGTTGAAAACGCGGTGCCGCCCGCGGCCGCCGCGCAATCACGGATGACGGTTCCTGTCCTGGGTGGGGGGAAGCATTTTTAACACGGAGGACGCAGGCGAGGGCCACGGAGGGCCACGGGAGTCTGTGCCACGTGATTGGTCCGGGGCCTCCCCGCAGCACGCGGCCTCCGTGGCCCTCCTGTGGCCCTCGCCTGCGTCCTCCGTGTTAAAATGCACAGGGACGGGCCGCACCGGCCGATCATATGACGCACTGGCCGATCATATGACGCGCTGGCCGACGGCCCGGCGGCCGATCCGGTCCGCGCTGCCGGTCTCGGTAACCAGTCGGCGTGATTGTCTGACCGGCTTACGCCCGTCCGTTCGGACATGTGCGTGTCTGCTCGGCACATGTCCGCGCGGCGTGTGTCCGGCCGGCGCGTATCCGGCCGACGGCTCAGGTCTTCTCGAAGTCGATCCGCTCGACCACCGGCAGCCCCGACAGGAAGCGGCGCAGGCAGTCCAGGCCCAGCTCCACCGCACCCAGTCGCACCCATTCGCGCCCGCCCAGGATGCGGGAGCGGCGGAATTCGGTCCGGTCGGCGGTCGCGATGCCGATCCAGATCGTGCCGCCCAGGTCGATCCGGTCGGCGCCCTCGTCCAGCTCGACCAGCACCACCAAAGCGTGGGTCGCGCCGGTCTGCGCGCGCGCCGCCTGCGCCACCGCCTCGGTCGCCGCCTGCGTCATCTCGCCGGCGAGGCAGCCCGTCGGCAGCGTGAATGCGTGGCGCAGCTCGCCGAAATCGCGCACCACGACGCCGCGGCGGAACACCGCCTCCGCCTTCGGGAGATGTGCGAGGCGGGCGGCGATCTGGCCGGCGGTGAAGGTCTCCACCACGCTGAGCGTGCCGTGCACCCCCAGCAACGCCGCGAGCGTGACGCCCTCCAGGGTCTGGTCGTCCTCGGCGACGATGAAATTGCCCAGCCGCTGCCGCACCGCGGCCGAGATCGGGGCGAGCTTGCGGTGGACGTCGTCCATGTCGGTGCCGCGCACCGTCAGCTTGGTCTCCAGCTGCGGGTAATGCGCGCGGAACCCCAGCTTGACCCCGCCGGTCGGGTCCAGCGCCTCCACCCCGGTCAGCAGCTGGTCGACATGCGATTCGCCCAGGCCATAGGAATGGAACCGCTTCAGGTGGATCGACGCGGGCGCACCGGAGCGGGCGAGGATGCGGGGGATGACCTGCTCCTCCAGCATGCGGCGCAGCTCGCGCGGCACGCCGGGGGTGAAGAAGAAGCGCGCGCGGCCGATATCGAGGGCGAACCCGCAGGCGGTGCCGATCGGGTTGTCGATCATCTCGGCGGTCGCCGGCAACATGGCCTGCTTGCGGTTGTTCGGCGGCATGGTGCGGGCGCGGCGGGAGAAGAATTCCTCCATCCGCTCCAGCCACTCTTCATGCAGCACCAGCGCCACCCCGGCGGCCTGGGCGGCGATCTCCTGCGACAGGTCGTCGATTGTCGGCCCCAGCCCGCCATTGACGATCACCGCGTCGGCGCGGGTGGCGGCGAGCTGGAACGCGGCCAGCAGGCTGTCGCGGTCGTCGCCGACCGTGGTGCCCCAATGGACGGACAGGCCGACATCCTCCAGCTTCGGGGCCATGTAGCTGAAATTCGTGTTGACGATCTTGCCGGTGAGCACTTCGTCGCCAGTGCAGATGATCTCGATGCGCATGGGGCCTCCGTCGGGTCGCCCAGCTTGGGCGGCTGGGCG
>JARLIJ010000356.1 GCA_031291795.1 Acetobacteraceae bacterium
CGCGGAGTTCACCCTCGACCTGCCGGCCGAACCCTATCTGCTCGACGCCAAGGATGAGGCGGTGTTCATCCAGGCGGAGCTGGCCAAGCTCAACATCAAGGTCAACCTGCGGATGGCGCCGTTCGCCATCACCTCGGCGCATATGCTGGGCGGCGACTACCAGGCCAGCCTGGCCAACATCATGTCGCCCGGCGAGCCGACCTACTTTCTGATGGCGAACTTCACCCAGGGCAGTTTCATGTCGAAAACCTCGGGCAATATCAACGACCCGGACGTGACCGCGGCGCTCAAGGTCGCCTTCGCCGAGACCGACCAGGAGAAGCTGAAACCGGTCTACGCCAAGCTGATGCGCAGCATGGCGGATAGCTCCTACTACACCTGGATCGGCTATTTCGCCGCCGCCAACCTCTGGCGCGACCGCGTCAAGAACTACAAGGTCAGCCGCGGCCTCACCATCAACGTCCACGACGTGGCGCTCGGCTGATGCTGGGCCTGCTGCTGCGCCGCGCCGGGTTCTCGCTGCTGTCGCTGGTGATCGTCAGCACCTGCCTGTTCATGCTGACCCGCTCCATCCCGGACAGCCCGGCGCGCATCGTCCTCGGCCAGGACGCGACCGAGGCGCAGGTGACGCAGTTCGAACACGACCACGGCCTCGATCGTCCCGTGCTGGCGCAATACGCGTCCTGGGCCGACGACCTGGCGCACGGCGACCTCGGCCGCTCCTACATCACCGGCCTGTCGGTCGAGGACCAGATCGCCGCGACGCTGCCGGTGACGCTGGAGATCGTCGTCATCGCCTTCATCTTCGCCTGCGCGATCTCGATCGTGGCCGGCACCGCATCCGCCCTGCTGCGCGACACGGTGGTGGATTACGCGGTCCGGCTGGTCGCGGTGCTGGGCGTCTCGGTGCCGGGATTCTGGCTCGCACTGGTGCTGATCCTGGCGCTGGCGGTGGACCGCGACTGGTTCCCGCCGGGCGGCTTCACGCCGCTCTCGGAGGGGCTCGCCGACCACATCCAGTCGATCGTGCTGCCGACCTTCTGCCTGGGCATCTTCTATCTGGCCGTGCTCAGCCGCATGACCCGGTCGAGCCTGCTGGACGTGCTGGGCCAGGACTACATGCGGACCGCCCGCGCCACCGGCCTCGCGCGATGGCGGGTGCTGGTCTACGCACTGCGCAACGCGCTGGTGCCGGTGGTGACGATCGCCGGCATGTCGTTCGGCTACATGTTCGGCTGGGCGCTGATCATCGAGGCCGTGTTCAATATCAACGGCCTGTCCCACGCGCTGCTGACCGCAATCCAGCAGCGCGACTTCGTCCTGGTGCAGGGCGTGGTGATGGTCTTCACCTTCGTGTTCATCCTGGCCAACCTGGCGGCGGACGTCACCAACGCCTGGCTGAACCCGCGCATCGCGGCGGCGGCCTGATGGTCCGGTTGACGGAGCCCTCGCCCGGCGGCGGCCTGACGACGCGGCTGGGCAATTTCCTTCGCAGCACCATCGCAGCGTGCGGTGGCGTCGGCGGCTTCATCGGCGCGTGCCTGGTCCTGCTGCTGGTCGCGGACGCGCTCGCCGCGCCGCTGGTGGCGCCATACGACCCGCTGGCGGTCGACATGACCGCGTCGCTGATGCCGCCTGACGCGGTGCATTGGTTCGGCACCGACCAGTCGGGGCGGGATGTCCTCAGCCGCGTCATCTGGGGCGGGCGTGCCTCGCTGGAGGTCTCCGCACTGGCCGTGGTCATCGGCAGCGGCGGGGGCATCGCCCTGGGGCTGCTGGCAGGATTCTTCAGCGGCGGCTGGCTCGAGCAGTTGCTGATGCGGGTGCTGGATGCCATGGCGGCGATCCCGCTGCTGATCTGGGCGATCGCGCTGGTCGGCATCATGGGGGTCGGCAACGTGACCATCGCCGGCGTCACATTCGGGAACGAAATCAAGCTGCTGACGCTGCTGGGCGTACTCTACATCCCGACCCTGGCGCGCATCACCTACACCACCGCGCTGGGCGAGGCCCGCAGCAACTACGTCGCGGCCCGCCGGCTGCAAGGCGTTGGCACGCTGCGCATCATCCTGTCCGACGTGCTGCCCAACTGCCTGTCGCCGGTCATCGTGCAGGGCACGCTGCTGCTGGCGATCGGCATCGTCATCGAGGCGTCGGTCAGCTTCGTCGGCCTGGGTGTGCAGCCGCCGGAACCGAGCTGGGGGAACATGCTGGCCGACGCACGGAACTACCTGTTCAGCGGGGAATGGTGGCTGTCGGTGTTCCCCGGCGGGGCGATCTCGCTGAGCGTCGTGGCGATCAACCTGCTGGGCGACGGGCTGCGCGATGCGCTCGATCCGCGCCATAGCGCGTCGGCGCTGACGGCATGAGGACGGATGGGATGCTGGCCGGGGGTGCGCGGCGTTGCGCGGCGGGGAGGCTGGCCGCTAGGGTTTCGGCTGGGTTTTTGTGGCGCGGAGGCATGGGGCACCGGGTTCTGAACTATCAGGGGTCGCTTTGTGCCAGTTCGATTGAAGAAGGTTTTTACCACGGAGGAAAACAGGGAGGGCCACGGAGGGCCACGGAGGTAGAATATTCGGCGCTGCGCGCCGACTGCGCGGCCCGCATGGAGCGAAGCATCAATTCCTTTTTCTTCCTCCGTGGCCCTCCGTGGCCCTCCCTGTTTTCCTCCGTGGTAAAAACCTTCTTCTTCGCCCAGGCCAGCACACCCGGGATGAGCCCGGCATGAGCGAGGACCTGCTCCGCATCGACGGCCTGCATGTCGGCTTCCGCGCCGGCGACACGATGCGCGACGTGGTGCGCGGCGTCGACCTGCGTATCGCCCCCGGCGAAGTGGTCGGCCTGGTCGGCGAATCCGGCTCCGGCAAAAGCATGACCGCCCTAGCCATCATGTGCCTGCTGCCCCCAGGCGCCGCCATCACCAGCGGCCGCGTGATGTTCCGCGGCCAGGACCTGACCGGCTACACCGAGGGCGAAATGAACCGCCTGCGCGGCGGCGAGATCGGCATGATCTTCCAGGACCCGCTCACCGCCCTGAACCCCGCCATCACCGTCGGCCGCCAGCTCCAGGACGCCATCCAGACCCACCAGCCGCTCGGACGCCGCGCCGCGCTGACCCGCGCCGAGGAACTGCTCGCCCTGGTCGGCATCCCCTACCCGCGCGAACGCCTGCGGGCCTATCCGCACGAACTCTCCGGCGGCATGCGCCAGCGCGTGATGATCGCCCTGGCAGTCTCCTCCAACCCCAGCCTGCTGATCGCCGACGAACCGACCACCGCGCTGGATGTGACGGTGCAGGCCCAGGTGATGGACCTGCTCGATCGCATCCGCAGCGAGTTCGGCATCGCCATCCTGTTCATCAGCCACAACCTGGAACTGGTGGCGGAAATCTCCACCCGCGTGACGGTCATGTACGCCGGCCGCGTGGTGGAAAGCGGCGACGTGGAGGCGCTGTTCGCCACCCCCAACCATCCCTACACGCGCCAGCTCATCCGCTGCATCCCACGCCTGGACGGCGCCCGCGGCGCCATGCCCACCATCCCCGGCCTGCCGCCTCGCATCGGCGCCCTGCCGCCGGGCTGCCCGTTCGCGCCCCGCTGCGACGTTGCCGAAGCACGCTGCACCACCGAGGAACCCCCCATCCGCCGCCGCCCGCGCCAGGTGGCCGTGTGCTTCCAGGGGGCGCCATGAGGTTGAACGGGAGGAAGCCGGGGCGCTGCCCCGGACCCCGCCAGGTGGCTTTGCCCCCTGGACCCCCACCAAGGGCGACGGCCCTTGGAACCGATCCATTGGCGTTCATCCGGGGAGGGGCTGGTGCCGGGTTGGGCGCAGCCCTCGGGTCC
>JARLIJ010000357.1 GCA_031291795.1 Acetobacteraceae bacterium
CCCGCGAGGGGCGTGGCCCCTGGACCCATTTCGTTGGTGTTCATGCGGGGAGGGAGGACTACTCGGACCTTGGTTGGGCCGAGTAGTCCTCCCTCCCCGGATGAACACCAACGAAATGGGTCCAGGGGCCAGGCCCCTGGCGGGGGTTCCAGGGGGCGGCGCCCCCTGGGCGGGGTCCGGGGCGGCAGTCCCGCCTTCCGGCGCCGGCGATTGACACGGCCCCGGCCGGCCGGTTAGCCCGGCGCTCCGTCCCGAGAGCTATTCGCAATGGCAGATCGCCCGACCCACGGCACCTCCGTCCCCGGCCAGGCGGAGGCGCGGCGATCGTCGCGTCTCGCGCGCCTCATTGCGGTGTTCGGCCCCGGTCTCGTCGTCATGCTGGCCGACACCGACGTCGGCAGCGTCATCACGGCCGGCCAGAGCGGCGTGCAATGGGGCTATCGCCTGCTTCTGCTGCAGTTCGTTCTGATCCCGATCCTCTATATGGTACAGGAGCTCACCGTCCGGCTCGGCGTCTTCACCGGCCGCGGCCATGGCGAGCTGATCCGCGACACGTTCGGCCCGTTCTGGGCCTGGGTATCGGCTGCCGGCCTCGGCATCGCCACCGGCGGCGCCTTGCTGACGGAGTTCTCCGGCGTCGCCGGGGTCGGCGAACTCTACGGCTTGCCGCGCTTCGTCTCCCTGCCGCTGGCGGCGGTGGGGCTGCTCGCGATCGTGCTGACCGGCTCCTACCGGCGGGTGGAGCGCGTGGCGATCGCTGTCGGCCTGTTCGAGCTGGCGTTCTTCTTCGTCGCCTGGGCCGCCCATCCCGACCTGCAGGCCATGGTCGGCGGCGCGCTCGACATCCCGTTCGCCGACAAGGGCTACCTGTATCTCGCCGCCGCGAATATCGGCGCGGTGGTCATGCCGTGGATGGTGTTCTACCAGCAGTCGGCGGTGGCGGATAAGCGGCTGCGCCCCGAACACTTCGCGGCCGCGCGGCTCGACACCGCCGTGGGGGCGGTCATCACGCAGCTGGTGATGGCGTCGGTGCTGATCGCCTGTGCGGCGACGATCGGCCGGGACAATCCGGGCGCCTCGCTCGACAGCGTCGGCGCCATGAGCCAGGCGCTGACCCCGTTCCTCGGCAAGACCATGGGCAATTTGCTGTTTGGCGCCGGCGTGCTGGGGGCGGGCATGGTAGCGGCGATCGTCGTTTCCCTGGCGTTCGCCTGGGGCCTCGGGGAGGTGACGGGGTATCGCCGCTCGCTGGAATACCATCCGCTGGAGGCGCGCTGGTTCTACGGCGTCTACGCGATATGCGTGGTGGCCGGCGCCGGGCTGGTCGCGGTCTGGCCGGACCTCGTGGCGCTGAACGTTGCTGTGCAGGTAATGAACGCCTTCATGCTGCCCTTGGTGGTCGGGTTCCTGATTGCGCTGTCGGTGCGGGCGCTGCCCCGAGCACACCGGCTGCGGGGATGGTACCTGTGGCTTTTGGTCGCGGTCGCGACCGTGACCTGTGCGCTGGGTGTGTTCGGCGGCCTTTCAGGGGTGGGCCTGTTCGGCTAACAACACAACTTAAGGTTGTTTTTTGGCTGGCTGATCCCGAGCGTGGCTTTCAAAGTCGTTTCGGATTTTTTCGTAGAAAGCCCATTTGGAATCAGGAAGGTCTGGTGTTATTCATGCGTGTCGGCATGGGTCGTCGATCGGCGGATGAGTATTCTTTTTGATCTCATTGCCGTGAATCGATCACGGGGCACGCGGCGCACTAGTCTGGTAGAGCCGCGCTGAATCGTGGCAAGGAGATCGGACCGCTCGCGACAATGAGTGATGGCAGGAAGGGCGATGTCTGGACAGGGCCACAGCTCGCCGCGCGCCTCCTCGCCCTCAAGGGCGCGGCGCCCGAAGCGGTCCAGTATGTCCTGTATCGTGAGACGCGCCGCGCCGATGGCCGGTTGGAGGCCGGTTATTGTGTGCCGCTGGTGCAAGGCCGGCTGGCCGAACCCGCGTTCCTGGCGTGGCTGGCCGATCAGGGGCTGACGGGATCCGATCGGCTCGCCGTCGCCGTCCTGGTGATCCGCGAGACATTGGATGAGGCCGGCCTGCTGCGCGAATGCGTGCTGGAGCAGCGGCGCGGCGGGGTCGATGGCCCGTTCTGCGGCGAGCCCGCCCGCGTCGAGTTCACCGGCCCTGCCCAGGTGGTCCGGCTGTATCGCGCGCAGCGCAATGGGCGGCTGCAGGAAGTGGCGGCCTCGCCGGAAGGAGCGCCGCCCTGGCCGCGGGTGGCAACCCCATTCGCTGGCGAGATGGCTGCCCTGCGCGGCCATTTCGGGGACGCGGTGGAGGTGCTCGACCTGCGCGAGCCCACCCTGTTCGAAGCGATGGCCGGGCTGTCCGCCATCGCCTATGTCCGCCTGCCGGACGGGCAGGAGACCGCGAGCGCCGTCGGCTGGTTCGGCACGCTCGCCTTCGTGCTGGAGGCCGACTTTCCCCGTTTCGGCGTGCGGCTGGACCTGGCGCCGGCCGACGCCGCCGCGGTCGACCGGGTGCTGCGCGACAACCGCCTGGTGCGCCACGAGCTGCGGCTGGATGAGCGCGGCCTCAGCGTCATGGCACGGCGCCATGGTGGGTTGGAGCTGTTCCAGATCCGGGTGGAGGACGATGGCGCGGTCCTCACACCCTACGATCCACGGCCCGAGGCCGCCGCCGGCCAGGACCAGCTCCGCTGGATGAAATATGCCGAAACGGCCGAGACGCTGGCGGTGCTCGATGCGTGGGGAGAGGGCGCGGGCGAGGAGCTGATCGTGCTCACCGGCGACCCGAAGGGCCAGGTCTGGCGCCATGCGATCGACGCCGACGGGGTGGAGCTCTGGCGCCGGCCGGACGACGCCGCCGCGGTTGGCGTGCTGCATCGCGAGCGGCTGTTCCCCGGCGGCTTCCTGGCCGCGGAGACTGCCGCCCCGCCGGCCTCGGTCGCTGTGCGCCGAACCGAACCGCAGGCGGCCACGATCGACCCCGAGAGCCTGCTTGGGCGCGTGCAGGCCCATGGCGGCGTTCTGGCGGCCCTGCACCAGGTGCGCAGCGCGGCCGAGGCGGGCGATGCGGCGGCCTGCGACGCCGCGTTGCGGGCGCTGGCCGCGGCCTTGGCCGGCATCGGCGCACCGGTCGCGGCACGTGCCGTCGCCACGCTGATGCGCGGCGCGGACCCGACTGCCGCACTCGCCGCGCTGGTCGAGGTCGAGGCGCGCCTGAACGACGAACTCGCCTTCGTCCGGTTGGTGCCGATGGCGACACCGGCGTGGATCGAGGCCGACCCCGATGCGCCGTTCGGCCAGGCGGTGGCCGATCGTTTCCCCTCATCGGCCTATGACATCGACGAAGCGGTGCGTTGCCTCGCGCTGCGCCGGTCGACCGCGGCCATGCTGCATGCGATGCGGATCGTGCAGGCCGGGCTGGAGGCGCTGTCGAACCTGGCAGGCCTGGAGGGGCCTGTGCCGGCCTGGAGCGCCGCCGTTGCGGGGCTTCGCCAGGCCGAGGACCGCCACCCCGGCGCGGCCGCCGCGCTCGACACGCTGCGTCGCCGCTGGCGCAGTCCCGGCTGGCTGCCGGCCGCGAAATACACCGAGGAAGAAGCCGACCAGGTGCTGCAGGCGCTCGCCGCTTTCATGCGCATCGTCGCGACAGCCTGCGACGAGCGAGGCGTGGCGGTCTGATCTGGCCGTCGGCGCGGATAATCCGCGATTGCGACCCCGACGTTCGCACGACATTCCGCCTTCCACGCGAATCCCGTCTTTCGCGCGAATAGTGTGACATTTCCCGCCCGTTCAGTGCGGAGTCGTTGTTGTCGGTGCGAAATCGCAAGCGCGCCTCACGCGATTTGTGATGCGACCGAGCGGCGCGACCTCCGTTGAGGAGGCGACGGCGCAAGGCGTCGTCCCAACTCAGAAGTGAGGAAAATACTATGGCAGAACAGCGACATACCAGCAATCCGGGCAATTTCGCGGCAGATCGCGAACGCGCTGCCCAGGCTGGCCACGTCGGTGGTCAGCACAGTTCCGGCAACTTCGCCAACGATGCCGGGCGCGCGGCCGAGGTGGGCCGCAAGGGCGGTCAGCAAAGCCATGGCGGCGGCGGCGCGTCGCACAATCCGGGCAACTTCGCCCAGGATCGCGAGAAGGCCGCGGCAGCCGGCCGCGCCGGGGGGCAGACCGGCCACGGCGGCGGCAACCTCGCCGACGACCGTGAGCGCGCGTCGGAAGCCGGCCGCAAGGGCGGCCAGAGCACTCACGGTCACTAGCCGCGCCCGCAACCCGAGCCGTTCGGCCTCGCCGGACGGTTCGGCCCGGCGTGACAGCCCGGCATGAGAGAAGGAGAGGAAGATGCCGCAAGACATGGCGCAGCCGCTCGCGGGCCGTTCTGCTCTGCATGAGGGGCCTGCTTCGCACGGAGCGCCGGCGGTTGCTGCCGCCGTGGTTGCCGGCGGCGCGGTCGGCGGCGGCATCTTCGCCATCAGCAGCGTTGCCAATGCCGGCGAGCAGGACACCCGCGACGCGGACACCGCCGCGGGGCGCCTGATGCTGGCGGTCCGCGCACCGACCCCGGCACGCCAGGCCGAGGCGGAAGCCATCCTGCGCGCGGCCGGCGGCACCGACCTGATGCGCTCGTAAACCGCGCTTCCGTGAAGTCCCCGGCTGCGTCAACGCATGGGTTCCATGAAGCGATGGACCGGTACACCCGTTTCTTCCCCGCCCCTTTTCACCCCGACACGACGATGAGGACATCATGGCCACCACCAAGACGATCAATGACCTGCTGCTCACCTTCATGCAGGACGTCTATTACGCGGAACGCCAGATCCTGAAGGCCTTGCCGAAGCTCGCCAAGGCGGCGCAGAGCCCGCAGCTCGGCCAGGCGCTGACGGCGCATCGCGAGGAGACCGAAGGCCAAGTCGAGCGGCTGCAGAAGGCATTCGAAGCCCTGGGCAAGCGCGCCCGCGGCAAGACCTGCGAGGCGATCAACGGCCTGATCGAGGAAGGCGACGAGCTGGTCGAGGAATTCCCCGAAGGGCCGGTGCGCGACGCCGGCATCGCGGCCTGCGCGCAGGCGGTCGAGCATTACGAGATGGCGCGCTACGGCGCGCTGGTGGCCTGGGCGAAAGCCGCCGGCCAGCCGGAGGTGGCGAAGCTGATGGAAGCGACGCTCGTCGAGGAGAAGAAGGCGGACACGCTGCTCAACCAGCTCGCCGACAAGGAGCTGAACCCGCAGGCGATGAAGCAGGCCGCCTGATCCTGATCCCGCCGCGGCGAGCCGGCGCCCGCCTGGCGTCTGGCGCGTCCCGCGTCCGGCTCCTCCCGCCCGTCCCGGCGCGCCGCCCGGTTCGGGCGGTGCGTCCGGCGGCGCCCTTCTCGTCACGGTTTCGCACGGTCACGTTTTCGGCAGGAGGGATTGCGGCGGCAACCCCGCCGCGGTTCCTTCGTTGTGGGTAACCGTCTCGTCCCAACGGAGACCGCCCGCCTGTGACCATCCCCCGCTTCGTTCGCGTGCCTGCCCGCCTGTCCTGGTGTCGCCGGCGCGGCTAGGCCATGCTCCACGCAAACCGCCGTGACCATCGCGTGCGAGGGAGTCAAGGGATGGAACCAGCCGAACCTGCCCGGGGCCAGCACCGGGAGGCACCGCTTGCGCAGCGCTTCCAGGCCGTGCGCGGCCACACCGAGGCCCTCGTCGCGGCTTTGTCCGACGAGGACCAATGCGTCCAGTCGATGCCCGACGCCAGCCCGGCGAAATGGCATCGCGCCCACACCACCTGGTTCTTCGAGCAGTTCGTGCTGGGGACGTTCGACCCCGGCTACACGCCGTTCGATCCGGCGTTCGGCTTCCTGTTCAATTCCTACTACGAAGCCGTCGGCGCGCGCCATCCGCGGCCGAAGCGGGGGCTTCTGACGCGTCCCGCCGTCGCCGCCGTGGGCCGCTACCGGACGCATGTCGATGCGGTGATGCTGCGTCTGCTGCCCGCATTGCCGGGGGCCGCGCTCGCGCTGGTGGAGCTTGGCCTGCAGCACGAGCAGCAGCACCAGGAGCTGCTGGTCACCGACATGCTGCACCTGTTTGCGCAGAACCCGCTTGCCCCCGCGATGCTGCCCGGCTGGCGCCCGCCGACAGGCACGCCGGCAGCGACGCGGTTCGTCGATTGCCCCGGCGGCGTCGTGCGGCTGGGTTACGCGGGCCGGGGATTTTGCTTCGACAACGAAACGCCGGCGCATGATGTGGTGATCAATGATTTTCGCATCGCCTCGCGTCTGGTGCGCAACGCGGAGTGGCTGGCGTTCATCGCCGACGGCGGCTACCGCACGGCGACGCTGTGGATGTCCGACGGCTGGTCCGTTGCACAACAGGAATCGTGGCGGGCCCCGCTGCACTGGCGCGCCCATGACGACGCGTGGTGGCAGTTCGGCCCCGATGGCTTGCGCCCGCTCGATCCGGATGCACCGGTGCGCCATGTGAGCTGGTACGAGGCCGATGCCTTCGCGCGCTGGGCCGGCGGCCGCCTGCCGACCGAAGCGGAATGGGAAGCCATGCACGCGGTTTCGGGCGTGCACGAACGCGTCGGTCATGTCTGGCAATGGACGGCGAGCGCCTACGCCCCATATCCCGGCTACCGGCCGGCGCCCGGTGCAGTGGGCGAATACAACGGGAAGTTCATGATCAACCAGATGGTCCTGCGCGGCGGCTCGATGGCGACGCCGGCGGGGCACACGCGGCCGACCTACCGGAACTTCTTCCATCCGGACAAGCGGTGGCAGTTCAGCGGGCTTCGCCTGGCCCGGGATCTCTGAGGGGAGGACGGTCGGCCAATGCCGAATGATCAGTTTAGCATCGGAACGGTGCTCGATCCGACGGTGACGCGCCTTGCCTTGGCGGGGCTGCGGGCAACGCCCAAGACGCTGCCGCCGCAGTTGTTCTACGACGAGGAAGGCTGCCGGCTGTTCTATCGGATCACCGGCCTGCCGGAATACTATCTTACGCGCACGGAATGGTCTCTGTTGAGCGGCATCGCGCTGCGGATCGCCACGGCGGTTCCGACCGGTGCAGTGCTGGTGGAGTATGGCGCGAGCCACGAAGCGAAGGCGGCCCGCCTGCTTGCCGCACGCGACAGGTCGGGCGCCCGGGTGTTCGCTTCCTACGTTGCGATCGATGTCGCCGCGCCGGCATTGCAGGCGATGCGTACGCGGCTCGCCATCACGTCGCCCGATGTTGCCGTGCACATTATCGTTGGCGATTTCGAACAGCCGGTGACGCTGCCGGAGAGCCTTGCCGGACGGCCGCGCCTGGGGTTCTTCCCGGGCTCGACGATCGGCAACCTCGATCCGGCCGCCGCGCAACGCTTCCTGGAACTCGCGCGCGACGAACTCGGCGCCGGCTCGCAGCTTCTGCTCGGGGTCGACCTGCGCAAGCCGGCCGCCGCGGTGGTGCCGGCCTACGACGATGCCGCGGGCGTGACCGCTGCTTTCAATCGCAACCTTCTCGTGCGGCTGAACCGCGAGGCAGGCGCAGACTTCGAGCCGTTCAACTTCGCGCATCGTGCCGTGTGGAACGACGTGGAGGGCCGGATCGAGATGCATCTCGTCAGCCGTTGCGACCAGGTCGTGCGGATTGCCGGCGAATCGATCGCGTTTGTTGAAGGTGAAACGATCCACACGGAGAACAGCTACAAGTTCACGCCCGACGCGATCCGCGCGCTGGCGGAGTCCGCAGGCTGGACGCTGCGCGATCGCTGGTTCGACGAAGCGCGGCGCTACGGCATGTTCCTGCTGGCAGCCTGCTAAGGCAATTTCATGCCGAGCGGAAGGGCGTCACCGTGGTGCCCGCGCCGAACGCGGGCACACGGGTGGAGCGCCGGATTGCATGTCCAGTCACCGTGGACCCACGCACAACGCTTTGCCCGGGCGGTGGAAAGCCGCCGGCGCAACCTCGGGCCTCGCGCCCGCCATGTGGCGGGCGGACGATGCGTCAGGCGGCTTTCTTCAGCGGCTCGCCGCTCAGGTAGGTGCGCAGTTGCAGGCGTGCGCGGTGCACGCGGCTCTTGAGGGTGCCGATTGCACACCCAGTGACCTCTGCAGCGTCCTCATAGGATTTCTCCTGCAGCACGATCATGAACAGCGCCTCGCGCTGGTCGGGCGGCAGGCGGTCGAGCGCCCAGCCGAGTTCGTGCAGTGCGGTGCGGTCTTCGTGCGCGGCGGGCACCGGCAGGTCCGGCATCGAGTCCATATCGGCGAATTCGCGACGATTCCGCACGCTGCTGATGAAATGGTTGATCATGATGCGGTGCACCCAGGCGGAAAAGTTCGTTCCTGGGATGAAGCAATCTTGCGCGACCAAAGCCTTTGTCGCGACATCCTGCGTCAGGTCGTCCGCTGCCGCCCGGTTGCGTGTCAGTGCCAACGCCCAAATCCGCATCCTGGGCAGGAAGGAAATCAATTGTTCTTGAAAGGCCTGTGACATCAGCAATGTCTCCTGATGGTCATCTGGTTTCTGCCGACTACACGTGTGTCGCACCTCAACCCGCAGCAACCCGCCTGACGGGACGGTGATAAAAGTGCGGACGGTCCTTGCATCGCATGCGCGGTGTTCCGTCATGCGGGGATTGTGACACGACGATCACATACCGGGGAGCCGGCCGCCTGCGGGCTTTCAGGCCGCAGGATTGGTTGCGTCGGCCGGCGCGCTATGTGAATCCGGTCAGGCGTGCCGATCTGACGAAACGCAGGCGACGGTGACCGATGATACGCTACGTAGCGGCGGGCCTGGCGATGATGGCAGGCCTCGTCCTGCTGTTCATGGCCTCGTTCGGCAACCAGGGGCCGGCACCCACGCCGGTTCCGGTGGCGGCGGAGCGCGCGCAACCGGCCGCGAACCACGCCCCGCCCGCGCCGTCCGGCACGCCGGAGGCTGCGCAATCGCCGCAGGCTCTGGCCGCGCTGCAGGCCCAGATCCATGACGCGGCACGGATGATGGCGGCGCTGCAGAGCGAAGTGAACCAGACGCGCCAGGACCTTGCCTCGCTCCAGAGCCAGAAGCAGCAGGCCCAGGAGGCGGCCCATCCGACGCCGGCGCCCGCCGCGGCGCCCGTCGCCCCGCCGGCGCGCACCCAGGCCCCTGCCGCGCCTGCGCCGACACGGACGAGCGAGCCGGCACACGCGCAAGCCACGCAACCGTTTGGATTCGCCCCGCATCCTCGCCCCCCCGAATCGCATCCGGCGGACGCACACCCGCCCGAGCGGCGCAGTGCTGAAGCCCGGCGCGGCGAAGACCGCCAACCCGCCGGGTCGGAGGAGGCGTCGTCGGCCTCAGGCGTCCTCGACCGCCTCCGCCAGCAGGTTCCGCCCGCTTCCCCCGCCGCGCCCGGTCCTTCCATCGGGCAGCCGGTCGTTGCCGCCCCGGTCGTTGCCGCCCCGGTCGTTGCCGCCCCGGTCGTTGCCGCCCCGGTCGTTGCCGCCCCGGTCGTGACCTCGCCGGTCGGGCCGCATCGCATTCCCGCGAGCGAGCGCCTGGCGGATGCGCGCAACGCCGTGGTCGAGGGCCGCATCGACGATGCCCGCCGCTTCCTGCAGGCCGCGCAAGTACAGCTGGTATTTCGCCCGGTCCAGGTCGGGGAGGTGGATCCGCCGCGCGTCAGCCAGGCCGCCGGGCCGGTTGCCCAGGCGCTCTCCGCACTCGGCTATGGCGACCGGGGACGCGCGCTCGTTGCGATCGACCAGGCAATAGGGGCGCTCGATACGGGCCGCGCAACGCAGCAATTCGGCGCGCTGCCGCAGCCTGGGGGCGGCGGGGATTTCGACGGGCGCGGGCTTCCGCCGCCGGTGCCGCGCAACGCACCGTGAACGCTGCGTCACTCGCAGTTTATCGCGTGACACGGCATTTCCAGTATTAGCGCGTCGAACGCTGCGCTAAACTATCCTCACCATGCAATAAACCAAACGTGAGGCTAGTCCTTTGTAGCGTATGGCTGCCGCCTTCAATTCGGCATCGAACACGAATTTCTGATGTTGGTCGGCGATTGCCGTCCCCGGCCGCGCGCCCTGCGCACCGGCGGCAACTGCGTCCGTCCTGGCGTTTGCGCCTCAACCCACTGGTCGAGCGGGAGAATGAAACCAATGGCTGCGATTTCCGTACGGCACGGCCACGCCGTGGCATTGCGTCAAAGATTGCGTGGCACCAGTGCGTTGCGTGGGCTGTCGCTCATGGGCGTGGTGGCCGCGCTGGCGGCGTGTTCGGGCGTGCCCGACAACCTGCCGCAGGCACCGGCAACGCCCGTGGAAACGGGCTATACCGCTCCGCTGCCGCCCTATCGCATCCAGGTCGGCGACGTCCTGGAGGTCCGGCTGCTGCTCAATCCGGAGCTGAATGAGGAGGTCACGGTCCGCCCGGACGGTCACATCTCCACGACCGTGGTGCAGGACGAGCCGGCTTATGGCCGCACGGTCGATAACCTCGCGGCGGCGCTCCGGCGAGATTATTCGCATGATCTGACGAATCCGCGCGTTTCGGTGGTGGTACGTTCGTTCGCCCCGACGCGGGTCTATGTCGGTGGCGAAGTGAATACGCCGGGCGAATTCATCACTGTGGGGCCAAGCCTGACCCTGGCGCAGGCGATCGCGCGGGCCGGCGGACTGAAACTCAGCAGCCAGGACAGCAAGATCTTCATCATCCGTCGTGGCGCCGGCGACAAGCCCGAGTTCCTCGCGACGCGCTACGAGGCGGTCATGCACGCGCAATCGGACGGCGATGTGCGGCTGGCGCCGTATGACCTGGTGTACGTGCCGAAGTCCGGCATCGCCGAAGTCTACAAGTGGTATAATCAGTACGTGCAGCAGTTTGCGAACCCGAGCTTCGGGTTCTCTTATTTGGTTGCGCCGGAACTGGGGTCGTCGTCGGTTATTACGACGCCGGCCGCCACCACCGCTCACTGACACAACAAAGGCGGGACCCGGTCACGGGTCCCGCTTGTCCCGGCGGCATTTGCGGGGCGCTGATCCCGGTCGGCGTTCGGCTGGCTCCTCGCCCTGGCATCCTCGGACCTGGCGCGGGCACCCACGGCGTGTGGTGCCATGCGCCGCAAAATTTGGGCGCATGGGCCAGGTCTGGGGATGACAGAGCGGGCAGGCCGGCTGCCTGCAGTTGCTCGAAGATCCACAATTTACAGTATTGCAGGCTGCGAAGTCGTGCAGCCTCGCGCCGGGCACGCGGTTGGGAACGGGGGAAGGGCTGGTACCTTCCCCCTTACGGTGGCGCCCATGGGACTTGTTCCGGCCACGTGGTGCCGGCCACATGCTGGAGGGAAAGCGACCTCGACCGCGCCTTAGTACCCCTGACGCGAATACGGGTCGGGCGCGCGGCTTGGCGACACGGCCGGCGCATCCGTGCAGGCGCCGTTCTGCCGCCTGGCGTCCGCCAGGCAGGAATCCCGGTCCTGGTAGTGGCAAGTCGTCACCAGCGAGGAGGTGACCATGCAGTACTGTCCGGTGCCGCCCCGGATCGTTACCTCGTTCCGGTTGATCCCGCAGTCGGCGTTCTGGCGCTGCGCCTCGTGCTGGCACGACGCCGCATCATAATAGATGCATTGCGGCGTCATGCCCTGGTTCTGCAGGCAGAACGGTGCCGCGGCCGCAGCGCCCGACCAGGCGAGCCCGGCGAGCACGACCGCGATCCGCCGCGTGTTCCGGGCCACGCGGCAATCCCGCAATTCTGTCGGCCGCATGTCCACTCTCCTCCTGCAACCAAGTGTGAAACGCGATTCAGCAAAGACGCTGTACCTGGGAAAACCGATCCGCAGTCATCACGTCCCCGTGCAGCCGGTCATCTGGTGGAGAGCGCAGGCGGCCCGCAGGAATTGCTGACGGGGAGCGGCAAGATCGGCGCGGGAAAGGCGATTTTGTGCTTGGCCGGACGGCTGAAAAACGCCACAAGACGCACATGATCGTGATGCCTCGCCGAATGACGCGCTTCGGGCTGTCCCTGCTCGCCACTCTGCGACCGTATCGAGACTCCGGGTTGCTGCGTCGGCTGGCTTTGCTGTCGATGGTGTGGACCCTGTCGCTGGTGCCGGTCGGCCCGGCTGCGGCGGCCGGCGCGATCCTGGCCTCGCCGCCCAGCCTGTGTGAAACCGCCATTACCACCGCGGAATACACCGCCCGCCTGCCGGCTCGGCTGCTGGGCGCCATCGCGGTCGTCGAGAGCGGGCGCGTCGACAGCGCAACCGGACAGATCCGCCCCTGGCCCTGGACGATCAACGCGGAAGGCATCGGCCAGTTCTTCGCCACCAAGGCCCAGGCTATCGCCGCTGTCATGGCCCTGCAGGCGCGCGGCGTACGGTCGATCGATGTCGGGTGCATGCAGGTCAACCTGATGTTCCACCCGGACGCGTTCGCCAACCTGGACCAGGCGTTCGAGCCGACCAGCAATGCCCGCTACGCCGCACGCTTCCTCAATGCGCTCTATGCCGACGCGCATGACTGGCCGCGTGCCATCGGGGCCTATCACTCGCAGACCCCGGCGCTGGGTGCGGATTATCGCGTTCTGGTCATGGACCGGTGGCATCAGCCGTACCTGGCGCGGACCGAACTTGCGCATCCGGCCTACCAGGACTTCGCCGCCCCGCAGACGGCCTATAACGCGTTCGTCAGCCCGGACCAGATCTACGCCGCGTTCGGATCCCGCCGCTCTAGGTGAAGGCCAGCAGCATCACGCCGCCGCAGATCAGCGCAATCGCGCCGAGATGCGCCACCCCCAGCGGCTCCGCGAACGCATAGTGCCCGATCAGCGCCGCGGCGACGTACGACACCGCCGTGCAGGGCAGTGCGACCGACATCGGAATACGCCGCAAGGCTATGATGTACAGCACCGCCGATCCGCCATAGAGGCAAAACCCCAGCAGCGTCCGCCAGTCCAGTAGCTGGGTTATGAAGTCCGGCGCGCCGGCCCCTGCCTTCAGCAACGTCTGCCCCGCCATGCTGATCGCAATGGCAAACCCAAGCACCACCCAGTGCATCGTCATGCGGATGCGGCCGGGGAGGGGGATGCGGTAGAAGGCCAGGGGGCGCTGCCCCCTGGACCCCCGCCAAGGGCGACGGCCCTTGGAACCGATCCATTGGTGTTCTCCGGGGAAAGGGGCTGACCCGGACCATCCG
>JARLIJ010000358.1 GCA_031291795.1 Acetobacteraceae bacterium
GGCTCAAGGCCTATGATCACCGCGTGCTGGACAACAGCACGAAGGAGATCGTGAACACGGCCAAGCGCACCGGTGCCCGGGTTCGCGGACCGATCCCGTTGCCGACCCATATCGAGCGTTTCACCGTGAACCGCTCGCCGCATGTCGACAAGAAGAGCCGCGAGCAGTTCGAGATTCGGACGCATCGCCGGTTGCTCGACATCGTGGAGCCCACGCCGCAGACGGTGGACGCGCTGATGAAGCTCGACCTCGCCGCTGGCGTGGACGTCGAGATCAAGATCTGAGACCGGGGGCCGGGAGACACACGCCATGCGCACCGGATTGCTGGCCAAAAAGCTGGGGATGACCCGGATTTTCAAGGATGACGGCACCCATGTGCCGGTCACCGTGCTGCACCTTGACCAGGTGCAGGTCGTTGCCGCGAAGACCGAGGAAAAGGACGGCTACACCGCCGTCCAGATCGGCTGGGGCAAGGCCAAGGTGAAGAACGTCTCGCAGCCCAACCGCGGGCACTATGCGAAGGCAAAGGTGGAGCCGAAGGCGAAGCTGGTCGAGTTCCGTGTGGCGCCGGATGCGGTGCTGGAACCTGGCGCGACCCTGTCGGCGGCGCATTTCGCGGTCGGCCAGAAGGTCGATGTCTGCGGGACCTCAAAGGGCAAGGGCTTCGCTGGCGGCATGAAGCGCTGGAATTTCGCAGGCCTGGAGGCCAGCCACGGCGTGTCGGTCAGCCATCGCAGCCTGGGGTCCACGGGCAACCGGCAGGACCCGGGCAAGACCTTCAAGAACAAGAAGATGGCGGGCCATCTGGGGGTCGAGCGGATCACCACGCTGAACCTGGAAGTGGCGGCGGTCGATGCCGACAAGGGCCTGCTGATGATCAAGGGGGCCGTTCCCGGCTCCAAGAACGGCTACGTGCTGGTGCGCGATGCGATCAAGCGTCCGCGTCCGGCCGATGCGCCCTATCCAGCTGCGCTGCTCGAAGCGCCGCAGGGGACACAAGGTGGTGCACCGGCTGGCGAACCGGCCACGGCGGGCTGAGGACGAGGGCGATGCAAGTCGAAATCACCACCCTGGACAAGGGCAGCGCCGGCAGCGCCGAGTTGCCGGACGACATTTTCGCCACCAAGCCGCGGGCCGATATCATGGCGCGCGTGGTGCACTGGCAGTTGTCGCGGCGTCGCTCCGGCAACCACAAGGTCAAGGGGATGTCGGAAGTCTCCGGCACCACCAAGAAGCCGTACAAGCAGAAGGGCACCGGCAATGCCCGCCAGGGCAGCCTGCGCTCGCCGCAGTTCCGCACCGGCGGTGTGGTGCATGGCCCGGTCGTGCGCTCGCACGAGTATAGCCTGAACAAGAAGGTCCGCCGCCTCGGGCTGATTTCCGCGCTGTCGCAGAAGGCGGCCGAGGGCAAGCTGGTCGTGCTGGACGCCGCCGCGGGCGCCACGAAGACGGCCGATCTGGCGAAGAAGTTCAAGGCATTGGGCTGGAAGTCGGCGTTGATCGTCGATGGCGTGGTGGACCAGGCGTTCCTGCTGGCCAGCCGCAACATCTACGGCTTCGACGTGCTGCCGACGGTGGGCGCCAATGTCTACGACATCCTCAACCACGACGTGCTGGCGATCACCACCGCCGGCGTCGAGGGGCTGAAGGCACGGCTCAACGGTGTCGCTCCCGCGAATACCGAAGCGGCGGCGGCAGGAGAGGCGGCATGAGCGAGACCCAGAAAGCCCCCGCGAAGCACAAGAAGCAGCTTTCGCGTGAGGCGATGTACCAGATCATCCAGGCACCGCTGATCACCGAGAAGGCGACCACCCTTTCGGAGGTCAACCAGGTCGCGTTCCGCGTTTCCGCCGAGGCCACCAAGCCGGAGATCAAGGCCGCGATCGAGGGGCTGTTCGGCGTCAAGGTGCTGGGCGTCAACACGCTGGTGCAGAAAGGCAAGGCCAAGCGCTTCAAGGGGCGACCGGGGCAGCGCTCCGACGTGAAGAAGGCCTATGTCCGGCTGGCCCAGGGCCAGTCGATCGATTTCACCACCGGCCTCGCATAAGGCGCGCGGAAGATGGCACTCAGGCAATTCAATCCCATCACCGCCAGCCTTCGTGGCACGGTGCTGATCGACCGCAGCGAGCTGTGGAAGGGCAAGCCGGTCAAGGCGCTGACCGAGGGGCTCAGCAGCACCGGCGGGCGCAACAACCACGGCCGCATCACCAGCCGGTTCCGTGGCGGCGGGCACAAGCAGTCCTACCGCTATGTCGACTTCAAGCGCCGCAAGCGCGACGTGTCGGCTGTGGTGGAGCGGCTGGAATACGATCCGAATCGCACCGCGTTCATCGCCCTGATCAAGTACCAGGACGGCGAGCTCGCCTATATCCTGGCGCCGCAGCGCCTAAAGGTGGGCGATGCGGTGATCGCCGCGGCGCGCGCCGATATCAAGCCGGGCAACGCGATGCCGCTGGCCGCGATCCCGGTCGGCACCATCGTGCACAACATCGAGCTGAAGCAGGGTGCCGGCGGCAAGGTCGCCCGTTCGGCCGGGACCTACGCCCAGCTGGTCGGCAAGGACTCCGGCTACGCCCAGGTCAAGCTGATGTCCGGTGAGCTTCGCGTGGTGCGTGCCGAGTGCATGGCGAGTATCGGTGCGGTCTCCAACCCGGACAACATGAACCAGAAGATCGGTAAGGCCGGTCGCATGCGCTGGTTGGGTTTCCGTCCGCATAACCGCGGTGTCGTCATGAACCCGGTCGACCATCCGCTGGGCGGCGGCGAAGGCCGCAGTTCGGGTGGCCGTCACCCGGTGTCGCCGTGGGGCCAGCCGGCGAAGGGCTTCAGGACGCGCAGCAACAAGCGGACGGATGGCCTGATCATCCGCCGCCGCAACAAGGGTAAGTGAGATGACTCGTTCCGTCTGGAAGGGTCCGTTCGTCGACGGTTACCTGCTGAACAAGGTGGAGACCGCGCGCGCCACGGGCCGCAACGAGATCATCAAGATCTGGACGCGTCGTTCCACTATCCTGCCGCAGTTCGTGGGTCTCACGTTCGGCGTCTACAACGGCCACAAGTTCCTGCCGGTGCAGGTGAACGAGAACATGGTCGGGCACAAGTTCGGCGAATTCTCGCCGACGCGGACCTTCACCGGTCACGCGGCGGACAAGAAGGCGAAGCGGGGCTGACATGAGCAAGCCGAACCATCCGCGCAGTCTCGACGAGACCGAGGCACAGGCGATCGTCAGCAACCTCCGGATCAGCCCGCGCAAGCTGAACCTGGTTGCTGGCATGATCCGCAACCTGCCTGCGCAGCAGGCGATCGCGACGCTGACCTTCAGCAAGCGGCGCATCGCGCAGCAAGTGAAGAAGGCGCTCGAGAGCGCGATCGCCAATGCCGAGAACAACCACCAGCTCGACGTCGACCGCCTGGTCGTCGCGCGCGCCGAGGTCGGACGTTCAGTGGTGATGCGGCGCTTCCACGCGCGTGGGCGTGGCCGTGCAGCGCGGGTGGAGAAGTGGTTCAGCCACCTGAAGATCGTCGTGGCGGAACGCACCCAAGAGTCGGAGGCCGCATAATATGGGTCACAAAGTCAATCCAATCGGTCTGCGGCTCGGCA
>JARLIJ010000359.1 GCA_031291795.1 Acetobacteraceae bacterium
GAGGGGGCGTACCACCACCGGCGGTGCGGCTCGCCCCCTCACCCCGCCCTTGGTCCGCTCTGCGGCCCAAGCCCTCAAGGGGAGAGGGAGGCGTTGCTGCCGCCGCAACCTATGAGTCGGTCTCAACGGCGGTTGGTATGACAGGGACGGATTTCTCTGACGGGGACGCGGTTCCAGTCAGCCGGCACGTGCTCTCGAACACGCCAGCAACGGGGAAGCCACGACCCGTCGACACGGCTCCGACTGGGTGCTCTGATCCGCGTTACGGAACTCTATCGTCAGGCAATTGCATGGCCGGCCGCATGCCGTGTGTCCTCGTGCAGGTGGCGGTCATCATCGCCGTCGGTCTCGCGTCAGGGTGCAGCCACCTGGGGGGGCCGGGGTGTCGAATCCAGGATGATGCGTTGCTCACGCATCGTGGCGGCGTCCCGCCAGTCGGGTTCGGCAATTGCTGACCGGATCGTTGCGTCGCCAAGAGCACGCACGGGTCGCCGTCCCCTCAGGTCAGGTGCCCGGCCGCCTGCTCCACCGCCGACCAGACAGTGTCCTGCACCCGTCTGGTCCAGGCGGCGTAATAGTCCGCGCGGCGCAGCACGTCGCGGAAACTCCGGATATCGATCGCCGTGAACCGCACGCCGTCGGCGTCCAGCGCCGCGTGCGCCTGCCGCTCCAGATTGATCATGTCCTGCCGCTGCGCCACCGCAGCCTCATCGAACGCCCGCGCGGCGATGCTGCGCAAATCGTCCGGCAGGGCGCTCCAGGTCTTGCCATGGGCGCACAGCCAGTAGCCGTCCCAGATATGCCCGGTCAGCGAACATGTCTTCTGGGTCTCATCGATCCGACCGGTCCGGAAGTACATCAGCGCGCCGTCCAGCCCGTCGATCCGCCGGGTCACCAGCGCGCGGGTCAGGTCGGCGGGCGGGATCGAGGTCGGCGCTGCCCCCAGTTTCAGGAACATCGATATCGTGTCGCTGTCGACCGGCACGCGCAGACGCATCCCGGCAAGGTCGTCCGGATTGCGCACCGGCTTGTCGCGCGTCATGAGGTTGCGGAATGCCGCGTCCCAGGCGTGGTCCATCAGCACGACGCCCAGGCTCAACGCGGCCTGCTCGCGGATCAGGCTGCCAAGCTGGCCGTCCAGCGCACGCCACAGCACCGCGGGGGAGCGCCAGGCGAACCCCGCCGATGGGGTGGCCGCTGCGGGCACGGCCGCCCCCAGCGCCTGGGTGGCGACGGCACAGAGCGGGATGCTCCCGGCACGCACCTGCGACAGCAGGCCGATGCTGTTGCCGCGCGCGCCGTCCGGCAGGATCGTCACCGCCATGCGGCCATCGGTCTCCCTGCCGATGCGCGCGGCGGCCTCCAGCAGCCGCTTGTGCAGCGGCGCGCTGGCCGGGACGGCATGCGGCAGGACCCAGTCGAACTGGGCGGCCTGCGCGGGACGCGCCAGCATCGGCGTGCACAGGCCGCCCGCCGCCAGGGCGCCGCCAACCACCATCCGTCGTGTCAGGCGTCTCCCCGTCTGGCGCATCCCCGTCAGGCGCATCGGTCTCTGGCGCATCGTTTGTCCCGCTCGCTGAAAGCCCGCGTTGCTACCCCGGTTCCGGAACGGTGCCGGCATTGCTGCCGCGCCGCGGACTGGCCGATGGCGCGGCCGAGGCGCCCGCATCCACCGGCAGGACAATCCCGGTGACCCAACGGGATTCGTCGCCTGCCAGATACAGCACGCCGTATGCCACGTCCCAGGCCTCGCCTTCCACCTTCAGCAACGATCGGCTGCGGCGCGCCTCGCGCAGTTCCTCGGTCATGCCGGGCGCGCGCACCATCGGCGTGTAGACCATGCCGGGCGCCACCGCGTTGACCCGGATGCGGTCGGCGGCGTGATGCGCCGCCATCGCCCGCGTCATGTTCACCACCGCGCCCTTCGAGGTCGGGTACAGCAGCGACGGATGGCCGCCGAACAGCCCGGCATAGGACGCGACATTGACGATCGACCCGCCGCCGCCGGCGATCATTTCCGGGATGGCGTATTTCGCCATCAGCACCATCGAGGTCACGTTGACCCGCATCGCTCGGTCCCAGGCCTCGATATCCACCTCCACGGCGGTGCCGGGCGGCCCGCCGATGCCGACATTGTTCACCAGGATGTCGAGCCTGCCCCAGCTGCGCACCGTCTCGCGCACGATCCGGGCGCAGTCCGCTGCCAGCGTGACGTCGGCCAGCACCGCGAGCGAGACGCCGTCCTCAGCCTCGATCATCGCCTGGGTCCGCGCCAGCCAGTCCGGGTTCCGGTCGACCAGCGTCACCCGCGCCCCGTGGCGGGCGAGCACCACCGCCGTGGCGCGGCCGTTGCCGACGCCCTCGGCCTCACCGTCCGCGCCGGGAATGCTGCGCGAGCCCGCCCCGGTAACGATCGCGACCTTGCCCGCCAGTCGCTGGTCAACTGCCATGACGTCCCCTCCGTTTCGTTGGGACGCATCTTTCCGCAAGGAGCCGCGAATGCAAAGCTGGCGGGATGAACACCCCGATCCGTAGCCCGGTCCGCCTGGGCATGCTGACGCCGTCGTCCAACACCACGCTGGAGCCGGTCACCGCCGCGATGCTCGCCGGCCTGCCCGAGGTGACGGCGCATTTCGCCCGCTTCCGCGTCACCGAGATCGCCCTCTCCCCCGGCGCGCTGGCGCAGTTCGACGACAGCGCCATCCTGGCCGCGGCCGAACTGCTGTCGCACGCCAAGGTCGACGTGATCGCCTGGAACGGCACGTCCTCCGGCTGGCTTGGCTTCGACGCGGACGCGCGGCTGTGCGCGCGCATCACCGCCGCCACCGGCATACCGGCCGCCACCTCCATGCTCGCCCTGAACGCCGTCCTGGCCCGCACCGGCGTCCGGCGGCTGGGTCTGGTGACGCCATACCGCGACGACGTGCAGGCCCGGATCGTGGCCAATTACCGCGCGCTGGGCATCGACTGCGTGGCGGAGCGGCATTTGGGCATCCAGGACAATTTCGCCTTCGCCGAGGTCGCGCCGGCCACCCTGGCCGCGATGACGCGGGAGGTCGCGGCCGCCCGCCCGGACGCCATCGCGATCACCTGCACGAATTTGCGCGCGGCCCCGCTGGTGGCGGCGCTGGAGCGGGAACTCGGCTTGCCGGTCTACGACACGATCGCGACGGTGGTGTGGGACTCGCTGCGGCTTGCGGGCGTGGACCCGAACCGGGTGCGCGGCTGGGGGCGGCTGTTCGACCTGGCCTGATACCAACCGCCGTTGAGACCGACTCTCCTGCCTTCGTCATGGCCGGCCCCTGTGCCGGCCATCTGTCGCGGCAGACTGCCTCACGGATGGCCGGCACGGTGGCCGGCCATGACGGTTGGGAAGGTCAGTGCCAACGGCGGTTGGGATGAGACCCCTGGCAGGCGCCCCCATGCCCGCCGGTCCAGCCACGAGCCGCGGCCAGGTCATCGCAGGAGGGTTCGCAGAATGGCCGCCGGCTTTTTTTCAGGCGGGTGCGGCTGCCAACGCCGCTGGCGGGTCTCGCCAGACCGAAATGCGGGCTGCACCGTGCACCCGCTCGTCGAGCGGGGTTGCAGCGGGCGATGGCTCGTCCCGCCCGGTCTCCGCCACGATCAGCGCATCCGGGGCCAGGCGCCCGACCGCGCGCAACCGCGCCAGCGCCCGCGGCACCAGGTCGCGGCCATAAGGGGGATCGAGGAACACCAATCCGGCCGCTTCGCCCCCCGGTGCGGCCAGCACATCGATCACCAGGACGCTAGCGCGGGGGTCCGCGCGGCAGGCGGCGATGTTGGCGCGCAACGCCGCCAGCGCGGCACGATCATGCTCGATGAACGTGACATGGGCGGCGCCACGCGAGAGCGCTTCGAGCCCCAATGCGCCGGTGCCGGCAAACACGTCGAGCACCCGGGCGCCTTCGATCACCGCCCGGCCGCCCCAGGGGGCATGCATCAGCATGTCGAACAACGCCTGGCGAACCCGATCCGCGGTCGGGCGGGTCGCGTTCCCGGGCGGTGCGGTCAGCGTCCGGCCGCGCCAGACGCCGGCGACGATGCGCATGTCACCCAGCCCCCCCGGACGCGGCCGGACAGGGCCGGCTTCCATAGAGCGAGCGTTGGCGGACGGGTTTTCCGCCGTCGCCGGGGCTGTCCCGATCGACGCTGACACATGCCGGGAAGGCTGCGTCAGCGCTTGGCGGGACAATGCGAACCATGCCGGGGGACGCCTGCGCGCCCCTCACGCGCGATGCGGCCGGCGCGGCACCGGGGGCACCGCATCGGCGGGCAACTGCTCGCGCAGGATCTTCGGTGGGATTTCCTCGATGCCGCCGCGCAGCAGGGTGCCCAGCTGGAATGGCCCGTAGGCGACCCGGATCAGCCGCGTCACCGGCAGGCCGAGATGCGTCATCACCCGGCGGATCTCGCGGTTGCGGCCCTCCTTCAGGCTGACGGTGAGCCAGGCGTTCTCGCCCTTGCGGCTGTCGATGGCGGCCTCGATC
>JARLIJ010000360.1 GCA_031291795.1 Acetobacteraceae bacterium
GTGATGGGGGGGCGGGGGGCCCCCCCCCGCCGCCGGGCGGCGCCGCGCCCCCCCCCTCTCCCCCTATGAACACCAACAGAATGGGTCCAGGGACTGTGTCCCTGGCGGGGTGCGGGGCAGCGCCCCGCCCTTACTTGCTTCAAGCGATTGCCCTGCGACCGGGCCGCCGCGGCGTTGCGCAGCACCGCGAACCGCGCGACGCTGGCGCCCGCAGCCATCGCAGGGGACAAGGGCATGATCATCGACTTCACCGGCAAGCGCGCCGTGATCTGCGGCGGCAGCCGCGGCATCGGGCGCTCCATCGCGCTGGGCTTCGCCGCGGCAGGCGCCGACGTCTCGATCTGCGCCCGCGGTCCCGAGGCGCTGGAGCACACCCGCGCCGAAATCGCCGCGCTCGGCCGCCGCGTCCATGCCGGGTCGGTCGATCTCGGCGATGCGGCGGCGATCCGCGGCTACATCGCGGATGCCGCTGCCACGCTGGGCGGGATCGACGTGCTGGTGAACAACGCCTCGGCGTTCGGCTCGACCGACGACGAGGCCGGCTGGATGGCGAGCATGGCGGTCGACATGCTGGCCATCGTGCACGCCACCCAGGCGGCGCTGCCGTTCCTGCAGGAGGCGCGCGGGAGCGTCATCAACACGTCCTCAATCTCGGCGCTGCGGGCGGCGGCGCGCCAGCCGCCATACGGCGCGATCAAGGCGGCGGTGATCCACTACACGAACACGCAGGCGGCGCTGTACGCCCGTGACGGCATCCGGGTGAACGGCATCGCGCCCGGCTCGATCGAGTTCCCCGGCGGCGTGTGGGACCGCCGCAAGACGGAAAACCCGTCACTTTACAACGCGGTGCTGCGCTCCATCCCGTTCGGCCGACTGGGCCACCCGGAGGAGATCGCCTCCGTCGCGCTGTTCCTCGCCTCGCCGCTGGCGTCCTGGGTCACCGGCCAGACCATCGTGGTCGAAGGCGGGCAGTTGCTGTAGGCCCAGGTCTGCCCGATCTCCCCCTCCCTCAAGGGGAGGGGGAGAAAGCTGCGCCGACTTGTCTTGCCGCCGGTCGGTGAACCCCGCCCGCCCCGCCTCAGGCGGTCCCCGCCTCCTCTGCAACCACCTGTTCCGCCAGCGAATTATCGACGCAGGCCGCGAATGGGATCGGCCCGGCCAGCGCGCCGCCCGACAGCATCGCGGCGGCCAACCGGTCGAAACCCGCCTGCCGCAGCACTGGGTCTGGTGCGTACAACCCAAGCGCCCGGTAGCGATCGATCGCGGCGGCGAACAGCGCTGTGGGCAGGTCCGGGAAATACGACCCCAGCGTCCGGGCGACCTCCGCCCCCGGTGACGCGGCGATCCAGCGCAGCGCGCGATACATCCCCCGCACCATCGCCAGCAGCTCGTCCCGCCGCGCCCCAAGCACCGACTGCCGGGTGACGAGCGTCGTGTAGGCCGTCAAACCACGGTTCGCGGCGGCGTACCACAGATGCCCGGCACCGGTGGCCAGAAGCGCCTCGGCATCAGGCTGGAACAGCTGCACCGCGTCCAGCCTCCCGGCCCGCAGTGCCGACGCATTTTCGGCCATCGACGGCCCGCTCAGCCGGTTCAGCGACGCCGGATCGACCCCGGCGCGGCGCAAATCGTCCTGCAGGCAGAGCCACGGCGTCGGCACCTCCGCCACCGAGGCGAAGCGCAGTCCTACCAGCTCGGCCACGCGAAACGCCGGCCGCGGGGTGCGCCCGATCACGAAGAACGGGTCGCGCGCCACCACGTCGCAGAAACACACGAGATCGGACAATGGATCGGCCGCATGGGTCAGCAGCACCCGCAACGGCCCGCCCCACATCACGTCGATCCGCCCCGCCCGCAGGTCGGCAGCGGTCGCAGCGGGATCGGGCGAGGCGCGCAATGCAACCTCCACCCCCTCGGCGGCATACGCCCCGATCGCATGCGCGGCGTAGAACGGCGCATAGAACAGCGCGCGGAAATTCTCCGAAAGCGTGATCATCGCTGCAACACCATTGCGGAGGACGCGGGTCGCATAACGGAATTCCTCGGTGGTTGCGGCTCGGACGATGCGCCATAGAGCATAGCGACGGAAGGGAAGCGTTCATGAGGATCGTGCTGATCGGCGTGTCGCATTGGCACACCCCCTTCTATCTCAACCCGCTGCTGGACATGGCAGACGTGGCGGTGGTCGGCGTCAGCGATCCCGACCCGGAACGCGCGGCCCCGGTCGCCGCAAAGGCAAACTGCCCAGCATTTACGAATTATCAAGAAATGTGTGGCAAGTTACGCCCCGACTTCGCCTTTGCACTTGGTCGACACTGCGACATGGCGGAGGAAGCGAGGTTCCTGATCGCCAATGCCATCCCGTTCGCGATCGAAAAGCCTTGCGCCATCAGCAGCGCGGAGGCGCATGATATCGCCGACCGTGCCGCCGCCGCCAACCTGTTCGCCGCCGTGCCGTTCGTGTTCCGCCATTGCCCGCTGATCGACACCATCAAGGAGATCGCCGCCAACGAAGCGTTGCAGTATCTGAGCTTCAAGTTTGTCGGCGGCATGGTCGACCGCTACCGCCAGCAGCAGGTCGAGTGGATGCTCGACCGCACCACCGCCGGCGGCGGACCGCTGCTCAACCTCGGCATCCATTTCATCGATTTGTGCCGCGTGCTGCTGGGCAATGCGGCACTGGAGGTGACTGGCGCGGCGATTTCCAACCGCACCGCGAACCTGTCGATCGAGGACCACGCCGCAGTGCTGATGCGGGGCGGCGGTGCCACCTGCGTGATTGAGACCGGCTACCTCTACCCCGCCCCCAACTCGGTGTTCGACCTGCATTACAGCATCCGCACCGACCGCCATTATTTCGCCGCCCGCGACGACCATACTCTTGAAATCATCACCGACGACCGCCGGCGATCCACCCGATCGATGAAGCTCACCAACGTGTATTTCTATCCGATTTTCGTGCGTGACACGCTGCAGCGCCTGCGCGAGGGCCGCCCACCGGTCGCCGACCTGGCCGACAACGCCGCCGCCGTCGACCTGGTGCAGACGGCATACGCCATCGATCCGGTGCAGGCGACCTGCGCCGCGGGCTCACGATGAGCGCCACCACCGTCGCTGCGCCCGCCGCCGTCCGCAAGTCCGCGCCCGTGTTGCCCACGCTCGCCCGGGCACGGTGGATGTTTGCCTTCCTGTGCGTGGTCTGGGGCACCACCTGGCTCGCCATGAAAATCGGCATCGCCACCGTCCCGCCGGGCATGTTCGCCGGCCTGCGGTGGAGCGTCGCCGGGGTCCTGCTCCTGGTCTTCTGCCGTGTGCGGGGGGAGCGGGTGTTGCCGTCCCCAAGGCTGGCCCTGCGGCTGGTCGTCGTCTCCGTGCTGATGATCACGCTGGGCCAGTTGACCCAGCTCTACGGCCTGAAACACATCACCGCGGGCCTCGCCGCCGTCATCAACTGCGCCCTGACCCCGCTCTCCCTCCTCGGCTTCGCCGTGGCGTTCGGGCAGGAGGGATTCAGCCCCCGCCAACTGGGCGCGATCGGGCTGGGCGTCGTCGGCGTGGTGGTGCTGTTCGGCCCCGCCGCCTTCGGCGGGACCCTGGACATGTGGGAAGTGGCGGGCGCGCTCGGCGTGATCGCCGCCTGCCTCTGCTATTCCCTCGGTTCGGTGATGGCGCAGCCGATGATGCGCACCCTGGCGCCGGTGCAGATCACCGGCCTGACCGACCTGATCGGCGGCGTCATCCTGCTGGTGGGATCGCTGGCGTTCGAGCCGGGCGCCTGGCGGTCGCTGCAGCTCGACTGGGGGTGGGCCGCCTGGCTGAGCTGGCTCTTCCTGCTGGTGCCGGGCTCGCTGATCTCGACCACGATCTACTTCCTGCTGATCCGCGACTGGGGTGCGAGCAAGACCGGAACCTATGCCTTCATCTCCCCGGTGATCGCGGTGATCCTGGGCTGCACCTGGTTCGGCGAGAAGCTGGACTGGGGCGATCTCACCGGCATGGTCCTGATGCTGGGCGCCGCGGGCCTGGCGCTGAAACCGCGGCGGCGCTGACCTGCCGCGCCCCGGCCGCCCGCGATGTCGGGATTCCTTACACCCCGCAGAACAGCCGGTCGCAAAGGGTTTCGAGTCAGCTGCTTGGAGCCCGGCATGAAAATTGCAAATACCCCTCCGTGCGCCGAACGCTGATTGCAGCGGACAAGCCGGCACGCCAGGCCGGGACAAGCGGTCTGGACCTGGACAACAAAGGGGTAACGGCCGGCCGGATCGCGCGTGGTCCGCCCCAGGCCTTCGGATGAAGCATTGGAACCGGCGCCGGATGCGCCGGATCGACGGGCGGAGTGAGAGATTTGGCAAAGGCGTCGGACAGTATGCCCGATCTGAAGCGGGCCTTCGCGATCGGGCTGGGGGTGGTCCTGGTTTCCCTGGTCGCCGTGAGCACCCAGGCCGTCGCGGCCGTCCAGTTGGTGACGAACGGCTCCTTCCAGCAGGGCAACCCCACCGCGTCATATCTGATCGCGGGCTCCTTGCCCGGCTGGTCGACGACATCGTCCTATTCGTTCCTGGTCTTGCCGGGTCAGGCCACCGTCAACATGGGCAATGGTACGAAGCTGTACACATTCCCCACCACCAGCCCGGACGGTGGGGATTTCCTGGTGCAGGACGGCGGCTACGGCATCGGGACCCTGTCGCAGACCCTGGTCGGGCTGGTCGTCGGGCAGGCCTACACCGTCAGCTTCTTCCAGGCCTCCGGCCAGCAGAGCGGCTACACCGGCACGACCACCGAACAATGGCTGGTGTCGTTCGGCAACCAGTCCCAGGAATCCACGCTGATGACGACCCCGCAGGCCGGGTCGGAGGGCTGGATGGCCCAGACGATGACCTTCGTGGCCAATGCCACGACGGCGACCCTCGGTTTCCTGGCCCAGGGCACGCCTACCGGCCAGCCGCCTTTCGTCGGATTGGACGGCGTCTCCGTCGTCGCGGCGCCCGAACCGGCCTCCATCGCGCTGACCGGCGTCGGTGTGCTGGGCTTGCTGGCCGTGCGCCGGACCCGCCGCAAGCGGGGCTGACGCGGCTCGCGACGGGTCCTACCAGGCGATTTCCTTGCCGGTGTAGTCCAGGAACACGTGGTGATGGCGGCCCTGCTCGCGCAGGATCACGTCCACCATCCCGCGCGCGCTGTCCGCCACGCTCACCGCCGCACCCGAACCGCCCATGTCGGTGCGCACCCAGCCGGGATGCAGCGTCAGCAGGGTCAGTTGCCCGCCAAGCTCCCCGTACAGCCCGCGGCTGAGCGAGTTCAACGCCGCCTTGCTGGCGCGGTACAGTTCGTGGCCGCCAGCGTTCAGGGCGACGCTGCCCATCACCGAACTGGTGAAGGCCAGCACGCCGGTGCCGGGCCGGATCCGCGCCACCAGATGCCGCGCGAGGCGGATTGGCGCGATGGCGTTGGTGACCATCAGCGCCCCGATCTCCTGGGCGGTGGCCTGGCTGGCGCTGCGGTGCTCCGGCCCCGCGACGCCGGCATTGACCAGCGCCACGTCCAGCAGGCGCGGACCGAGGCCGCCGGCGAACCCATCGACCTGCGCCGGCTCGTTCATGTCGAGCAACTTGACCTCGACCCGCCCCGGATGGGTCTGGGCAAGGCTGGCAAGCGCGTGTGCCTCGGCCGGGCGGCGGGCGGTGGCGACAATGTCCCAGCCGCGCGCCAGGAATTCCGTCACGACGCCGAGGCCGATGCCGCGATTGGCGCCGACGATCAGCGCGATGGGGTGGTTGGCCAAGGGCATGCTCCTCAACAGGGTCGGTCGGGCGGGGTCAGCGGGCGCATTCGATCACGACGGTGCCGACCTTGTCGCCCTGCTCCACCGCTTCATGTGCCGCGGCGGTATCGTAGAGCGGGAAGCGACTGGCGACCGAGAGGCTGCGACCCGGTACCGCGGACCAGCGGGCGAGGTCGGATTGGGCGCGCTTGCGGCTTTCATGCGGGCTGGTCGGCAGCACCATGCCGTAGAGCGCCAGGTTCTTGCCCATGATCTCCCGCACCGGCAGGCGCGGCTGGCGCTCGCCCTCGGTGGCATAGAACGCGATGGAGCCGTTGGCGCGCATCGCGGCCAGCACCGTGGCCAGGTTGCCGCCGAAATCGACGTCCACCACGTGGTCCACGCCCGCTCCGTGGGTGATGGCGCGCACCCGCTCGGCCACGTCCTCCTGGCGATAGTTGACGACATGGGCGGCGCCGCCGGCGCGGGCGCGGGCGGCCTTGGCGTCGGAACTGACGGTCGCGATGACCTCTGCCCCCGCCCAGGCGGCGAGCTGCACGGCGTATTGCCCGACCGCGCCGGCGCCGCCGGTGACCAGCACCACGCGGCCCTGCACCGGGCCGGCGACGAACACGCAGCGATGCGCCGTCATGGCGGGGATGCCGAGCGTGGCGCCCTCGGCGAACGAGACGTGATCGGGCAGCGGCGTCACCAGATCGGCGTTCAGCGCGATGTACTCGGCCGCGGTGCCCATCCAGCGGCCGTTGCGCTGGCCGTTGTAAAGCCAGACCCGCTTGCCGACCCAGTCTTCCGGCACGCCGGTGCCGACACGGTCGATGGTGCCGGCGCCGTCGCTGCTGGGGATCACGCGCGGGTATTCCTTGGGCACCGCGCCACGGCGGCGATAGGTGTCGGACGGGTTGACGCCGGCGGCTTCGAGCCTGACCCGGACCTCACCGAGGCCGGGTTCCGGGGTCGGCAGCTCGCCGGTCACGATGACCGCGCGCGCGGGTCCCTGCTGGTCGTACCACACGGCTCGCATCGCGCCCTCCCTGGCATCTTCCCGGCCAGCTTAGCGGCTTGCGGCCGGTTGGGCAGGGGTGGCTCAGTGCGTGCGGTCCGCGGCGGTCTCGACCTCGGTCTGGCGCTGGCGCACCCAGATCGGCGGCGGCGCGCGCGGCGGGGATTGCGGCAGGCGCAGCACAACGGTGGTGCCCTGGCCGGCGTCCCCGAACACGGTGAGCGTGCCACCTTGCAGGGCGAGGGCCTGGCAGACAGGCGCCAAAGTCGCCTCGATTGCGCGCCGGTCCGTGACCGCGCCGTCGTCCTGTATCGCGATCTCGATGCTGCCGCCGCGCCGTTCCGCGCTTACCAGGACAAGGCCGGCGGGGGCGCGATTGATGGCGCCGGCCACCGTCGCCGCCAGCGCCGGGCGCACGATGTCCGGCAGGACGACCGCCGTCAGGCCGTCCTGGATCGCAAGCTGAACCTCCACGAGGCGCATCGCCGCGGCCTGCTCGACCTGACGCAGCACCGCCTGGATCAGCGGCTGCAGCGCGATGGGCGCGCCGGACGGCGTCCGCTCGGCGGGAAGGGCGGTTCGGGCCGGTCGCCGGCGCGCCGTTCGGATCCAGTGGCGGAGCAGCCCGGTCAACAGGGCGGCACCGGTGATGCCAAGGAGGACCACCCGGACGGCGTATTGGGCGGTGGGCGTATCAGCCGAGGGCATCGGGAAGCCATAAGTCCCTGGATGCCCGTTGGCAAACAACGCGGCGGCAGTTCGACGTGACCGCACCATCAAAATGCGCCGCCGGGTCGCACGGTCCTGTGCGTATGACATTGCCCAAAGGACGAATTGATCGTACCGCCGGGGAAGATCTTTCAAAGGCCGTCGCTATGGGGGCTGGGGAGACGCCGAATGCCGGACAGCACACCAAGCGGGATGGTCGATACGGCCCTGGAGGCGTTGCGCGTGTCCGTCGCGCTTGAGGGCGTTGCGGTGGTCGACGTGGCCGATCTCGGCGTGGAAGGGGAGCTGCTGTACCAGGCCGGCCTGGGCGCGATCGAGGTCCGGCCCACGGTGCATGGCATGCTGCGGCGCGGGCTGCGTGGTCCAGCCCACCAGATCGGGCCGGATCGCCGGCCCATCCTGGTGTTTCCCTGGACGCTGCCACCCGGGCGGCCGGGCGGACTGGCGCTGTGGCGGATGCCCGGCGCGCGGCCATGGGAGGCCCGGGACCACGCGTTGGCGGCGGCGGCCGGTGCGCTGCTGCTGGTGACGCTGACGCATGGCCCGGCCGAGGCGGGGATCGACCGGCTGACCGGGCTGCCCAACCGGCACTATTTTCTCGATGAGGTCGACCGCCGTATCGAGCGGCTGGACAAGGACGAGCAGCCCGGCACCCTGGTTCTGATCGAGATGGACGCGTTGGAGCGGCTGAGCGAGGCGTACGGCCAGGTGGCCGGTGACTGGCTGCGGAGCCGTACGGCCACGCTGTTGCGTGCAATGGTCCGCCCGGCCGACCTCGTGGCGCGGACCGGGTCAGACCAATTTGCGCTTTGGCTGGACGGGATGGACCATCTGACCGCGGCGGAACGGGCGGAAAGCCTGCGGGAGCGGCGGCTTACGCTGCCGGACACACTCTCCCACGGCGTCCTGGTGACGCAGACGCTGTCGATCGGCATCGCCAGCCGGCTGCCTGGGCGGGGCGAGGACATCCAGACCGTGATGCGCCGCGCCCGGATGGCCGCTTATGAGGTCAGGCAGGCGGGGGGGGCGGGCTGGCGGGTGTCGCACCCGCCTGCATAGCCGCCTTTGCTGCACTCGCTCACGTGAAATCTCGGAAACCCGGGGATGGCGGGCCATTCCATGCTTGCCCGGGGGTCGGTAGCGGTTGACAATGCCGCTATGATGCAGCGGCAGGACCTCTTTTCGGTCGAAGCAGCCGCCCCGCGGGCGGATCAGACGCGCCGGTTCACCGGTTCGGCCTTTGCCGCGCTCGACCTCGGGACCAACAATTGCCGCATGCTGGTGGGGGCGCCTTCCGGCGACGGTTTCCGCGTGCTCGACAGCTTTTCCCGCATCGTACGGCTGGGGGAGGGGCTGCACCATACCGGCCGGCTCTCCGCCGTGGCGATGGACCGTGCGGTGGCCGCGCTGCAGGCCTGCGCGACGCGGCTGGAGCGGCGGCCGGTGCGCCGGCTGCGCGCCATCGCGACCGAAGCGTGCCGCCGCGCGGTCAATGGCGGGGAGTTCCTGGCCCGCGTAAAGGCCGAGACCGGGCTCGACGTCGGTGTCATCTCCAGCCGCGAAGAGGCTGAACTTGCTCTGGAATCCTGCGCGCCGCTGTTGTCCGGCCGGGGCCGGCGGGCGCTGCTGTTCGACATCGGCGGCGGCTCGACGGAATTGGCCTGGGTGCGGTTGACGCCGGCCGGCCCGACGCTGATCGGCTATGACTCGCTGCCGGTGGGCGTGGTGACGCTGGCCGAACGCTGGGGCGAGGCCGGGTTCAGCCGGGACGGCTTCGCGGCCATGGTGGATGATGTGGCAACACGGCTGGCCCAATTCGAGTCGATCCACTGCATCGGCCATGAGATCCGCAACGGCGGCGTCCGGCTGCTGGGCACCAGCGGCACCGTGACGACGCTGGCCGGGGTGGCGCTGGGCCTGGCGCGCTATCGCCGCCCGCTGGTCGATGGGGTGGCACTGACCGCGCGGGCCGCCGCCGACGCGGTCGCCAGCCTGCACGCGATGGGGCGGGAGGGCCTTGCGGCACACCCCTGCGTTGGTCCAGAACGGGTCGATTTCGTTCTGCCGGGCTGTGCGGTTTTTGCAGCGATTACAAAGATTTGGCCGGCGCCCGAGGTGATCGTGGCGGATCGTGGCCTGCGCGAGGGAATGCTGTTGCGGATGATCCGCGCCGATCGCGGACGCCCGCTGCGTCCGCTCCCGCGGCACCGGGGCGTGCTGCCGGGCGCATGAGCAAGCCACCGGGAAAGCGTGCCGCGGGGCCTCAGGCCTTTGTCGGCGGTGGGCCGCGCGGACTGGCGGTGCATCTCAAGACCGCCAAGAAGCGCAGCGTGGCGTCGCAACGCTGGCTGGCGCGCCAGCTCAACGATCCGTATGTGCTGGCGGCGAAGGCTCAGGGCTGGCGCTCGCGTGCGGCCTTCAAGCTATTGGAACTGGACGATAAATTCTCGCTTTTGCGGGCAGGTTCGCGGGTGGTCGACCTCGGCGCGGCGCCGGGCGGCTGGACGCAGGTGGCGGTCAAGCGGGGCGCGCGGGCGGTGGTCGGCGTCGACCTGCTGCCGATCGACCCGATCCCGGGCTCGAACCTGATGCTGGGAGACTTCAACGATCCGGAGATGCCGGCGCGGCTGGCTGAGGCGCTGGGCGGCAAGGCCGACCTCGTGCTGTCGGACATGGCGCCCAATACCTCGGGCCACGGCGCGACCGACCATCTGCGCATCATGGCCCTGGCCGACCTGGCGCTGGCCTTCGCGGTGGAGGTGCTCGTCGAGGGCGGCAGCTTCGTCGCCAAGGTGTTCGCCGGCGGCTCCGAACGGCAGATGCTGGAGCGGATGAAGCGGTCCTTCGCGAGCGTGCGGCATGCCAAGCCACCTTCCAGCCGGAAGGAATCGAGCGAGCTCTACGTGGTCGCGACCGGCTTCCGCGGGGGGCGCTCCTAGCCCCACTGGCGACACGGAAAGTGCCCATTTGGGGGTACATTCTGTGTCAGGGACGTGTCCGGGCGGGGCTGGGTCGTCTCTCGCAGTGGCGTGGTCTTCGACAGGCGAGGCAAAATGCTGCGGGCCGGCGCGCGGCTGGCCGGTCGTCTGAATTTTCAGGCATGGTTCTGTCAGACCAATTGCCCGACATGGTTGTGTGACTCTGGCTGTTTCTGCATGTATCCATCATACCAATCGGGTGGGTTGCAGCGTGCCCCCAGCTACACCCGGCCTCGGTCGCGTTAACGAATCCGGCCCCGCGCTTCCCGCCGCGCCAGCCAGGTGGTCGCGGCAACGATGACGACGCCGCCGGCCAGGGTGGAGGCGGTCGGGCGGTCCCCGAACACCAGCAGCCCGAGTGCGGTCATCCAGAGCAGGTCCAGGAATTTCACGCTCTGGGTGGCGGTGGCATCCGCCGCGCCCAGCGCGCGGGTGACGCAATAGTGTCCGGTGCTCCCCAGCACCCCGCTCCCCAGGAACACCGCCCACTGCACCGCGCTCGGCCAGGTCCAGTGCAGCACCGCCCCCGGCAGCGAGAACAGGCTGATCGTGATGCACTGCCACACGACGATGACCTCCGGCCGGTCGCGCCGGGTCAGTGCCTTGGTGATCAGGGCGGAGGCGGCGAACAGCGGGGAGGATCCGAGCATGATGAGGTCGTAGGTGCCGCCGCTGGCGGAGAGGCTGGGGCCGACCACGATCAGCACACCGGCGAAGCCCACCAGGGCGGAGATCCAACGCTCCCAGACCATACGCTCCCCCAGCGCGAGGACCGCGCCGATCATGACGAAGATCGGGCCGGTGAAGCCGATCGCCGTGGTGTCGGCAAGCGTGAGATGGGGCAACGCCATGTACCACAGCATCATGCCGGAGGTGTGGATGACGCCGCGCCAGAGCTGGCCGACCAGCCCGTTGGGGGAGTACGCGCGCAAGCCGACGCGGGCGATGAACGGGATCATCACGATCAAGCCGGCGAAGTAACGAAGAAACTGCACCTGGAGCGGGTCGAGCTGCAGCGAGATCACCCGCAGCATGGTGTTGAGGATGGCGAACACGAAGCCCGAGGCGGCCATCCAGCCGAGGGCCTGCACGCCGGGGGCGAAATGGGGGAGGGGGAGCGCCGGGATGCGCGGGCGGGTGAGGAGCATAGGGGATGGATCGTTGCCGACCCGGGGGGTGGTGGCAAGGTTCGGGGGAGTGGCGGAGGCTGACCGTTGCGCCAACGGACCATATGGCGACAGGCAGGCGCGGCGAGCCGGGGCAGCAAGCAGACGCCGCCCGTGGGGCACGCACGCAGGCACGGCAAGGCGGGGCATGGCAAGCGGGGCACGGCAAGCAGGCGCAGCAACCAGGGAAAGCAACCAGGCACGCAAGCAGAGGAACCAAGCCGGGGCAGCCATGTCCGCCGCGCAATGCATTTCCGGTTCGGGTCGGGGACGGGTCTTCTATACTCACCGGTAGTGGGGAGAAGGAACGCCGCATGGCTTCGGCCGGATTGGCAAAATTGTGCTCCGGCCGCGTGCATTATGCGTGGGTCGTGCTGGTCGTGGTGTTCATCGCCATGCTCGCCGGCGTCGGTGTCCGGGCATCCCCCGGCGTCATGATCGTCCCGCTGGAGCGCGCGTTCGGCTGGGATGTCAGCACGATCTCAGGCGCCGTTTCCCTCAACATCATCCTGCTCGGCGCCACCGGGCCGTTCATGACCGGCCTGATGCAGGTCATCGGCCTGAAGCGCACCATGCTGTCCTGCCTGGCCATCCTGGCCGCCGGCACCGGACTGTCGGTGTTCATGACGCAACCCTGGCAGTTGTTCCTGACCTGGGGGCTGATGGTCGGCATCGGGGCTGGCGCCGGTGCGGTCGGCATGGCGGCGGCGGTGGCAAACCGCTGGTTCGCCAGACGCACGGCCCTCGCGATGGGGCTGCTCACGGCAGCCAACGCGGCGGGGCAACTGGTGTTCCTGCCGCTGCTGGCACTGCTGGCCGAACGCTACGGCTGGCGCGGCGTCGCGATCGCCGTGACGCTGGCGATCTGCGCGGTGATCCCCGTGGTGGTCCTGCTGCTGCCGGAATCGCCGGAGCGGATCGGCCTGGGCGCATTGGGGGCCGCGCCGGATGCGTTGCCGCAGGCCCACGCGCCCGGCAGCAACCCGTTCGCCGTGGCGATGAATGCGCTGCGGCGGGCCTCGGGCTCGATGGATTTCTGGCTGCTCTGCCTGACCTTCGGGATCTGCGGGTTCTCGACCAACGGGCTGATCAACACCCACCTGATTTCCTATTGCGCCGACAACGGCATCTCCGAGGTCAACGGCGCCTCGATCCTGGCGGTGATCGGGCTGTTCAGCCTGATCGGATCCGCCGGCTCCGGCTGGCTGTGCGACCGCTACAGCCCGCGCGTGCTGCTGTTCTGGTATTACGGGCTGCGCGGCCTGTCGCTCGCGATCATCCCGTTCACCGCGTTCGACCAGGTCAGCCTGGGCATGTTCGCGGTGTTCTACGGGCTGGACTGGGTGGCGACCGGCCCGGCCACCTTCGCGCTGACCAATGAGATCTTCGGCCGGCGGGACGCACCGGTGATCGTGGCATGGATTTTTGCGGCCCATCAGGTCGGCGGCGCGCTGGCAGCCTATGGCGCGGGGGCGGTGCGCAGCCTGGAGGGCAGCTACATGCTGGCATTCCTGGCCAGTGGCCTGGCCTGCCTGATGGCGTCGCTGCTGGTGCTGCGGGTTACGCCCCGGGCGTCGCTGGCGGTAGCCGAGTAAGCGCGCCGACGTCCGTCCAGTGCAACCGGCCAGAACGGAGGAGGCTGCCGGCCCCGTCCCATCCAGCCACATCCCATCCGGCCACGCCCTATCCGGGCAGCGGGCTCCCGGTGACGCGCGAGGAGTGGGCAGACGCCGCCGGCCCGGTCAGGCTATCCGCCATTTCCGACTGGCCTGCGTTCGGAATGGACCGGCCGCGTTGTAAAGCCGCTTGTCCTGCTCGATCCAGCCGGTTGCCTCGGCCTCAGACGCGAAACCGGCCGCGATCTGCGGCAGGGCGCCCGATCTGACAATTTCCACTGCGACGCTGTCGTCGTCACGGTGGACGATCCTGTAACTTGTGTCGGCCATAGCCCCACACTGGCACGCTGGCCGTGATTTTGCACGACTAAGGTTGCGAGCGCCAGCACCGTCGCAATGTCGTCACGGATCAACCGTCTGGACGCAAGCGGTCCCGGCTGCTCCGGCGAGGACGCGGAGCCCCCGGGGGCAGCATCGGAGGCGGGCCGCTGCCCCGTGGCTCAGCTCTCCTGGAACTGCGGCGGCAGGCGCCCCATCCGGAACAGGATCGTCGGTTCGTCGTCATACTCGCCCAGTTCCGCGTCGCCCGAGGTGGCGAACGCAACGACGCCCGCCTTGGTCGCCGCCAGCCGCTCCGCCGTTCGCAGCGCGCTTTCGGAGGATTTGCACCGGATCGGCGTGTCCGCGGTGACGCGGACGCCCTTGCCGGCCCGGTATGCCTGGACGAGGTAGACGGTCTCGCGTGCCATGAAGACGGTTCCTGATTTCGATGCGGGACGCCCGCGACGCTGCGCCCGGCGGGGCGACGTCGCTCCGCCGCCGGGCGCATGCGCCAAAAGGCGTCAACAAGGCCACCTTATCAAGGTCACGCGATCGGATTCGTGTGGCGTCCACGTGGGATCTGAGGCACGGTGGCGCATCGCGGGCATGCGGTGCGGATGCAGAGTCGCAGGTTCCGAGTGACCAGCTCCAGGTGGCCCGGTTCCACGTGACCCGGTTCCACGTGGCCGGCGCAATCCGCATCCCCAAGACAAACCTCGGCCGTGCGCGCCCGGAGCAAGATCGATCATGCAAATTCGCGTCGGATACGAACTGATCTACGACTGCGTCCAGCCGACACCGATGGTCCTGATGCTCAACATCCACCATTCGCGGGTGGCCGATATCGTCGTGGCGGACACCGTGATGACCGACCCCGTGGTGCAGGTGCACGGCTACCACGACGCGTTCGGCAACTGGTGCAGCCGCATCGTCGTGCCGGCGGGCCGGACCCGGATCTCTACCACCGCTGTCGTGCACGACAACGGGCTGGCCGACCCCGTGCTGCCCTCGGCGCCCCAGCATGAGGTCCAGGACCTCCCCGACGACGCCATGATGTTCCTGCTCGGCAGCCGCTATTGCGAGACCGACCTGCTGTCCGACGTGGCCTGGAAGCTGTTCGGCAACACGCCGACCGGCTGGGCGCGGGTCCAGGCGATCTGCGACTTCGTGCACAATCACATCACCTTCGACTACGCGACGGCACGTCCGACCCGGACCGCGTGGGACGCGTACAACGAGCGGCGGGGCGTCTGTCGCGATTTCGCCCATCTGGGCGTGGCGCTGTGCCGCGCGATGAACATCCCGGCGCGCTACTGCACCGGGTACCTCAGCGATATCGGCCTGCCGCCGCCCTATTCCCTGATGGATTTCGCCGGCTGGTTCGAGGCCTATCTCGGTGGCGCCTGGCACACCTTCGACCCGCGCAACAACACGCCGCGGCGTGGGCGCATCCTGATCGCCCGCGGGCGCGATGCGGTCGATGTGCCGATCAGCCACACCTTCGGCCCGAACATCCTGGCCGGATTCACGGTGTGGACGGACGAGATCCTGGACGCCGCCCCGCCGGCGTAGCGGCGTTCGCGTCCGATAGCCGTTCGGCGGCCTCGGCCGTCGTTTCGGCGGAAATCTGCGCCAGCACGCTCTCCAGGCCGGGGCCGGTCATGGTGCTGACCTCTTCAGCCGCGCGCCGCAACGCCTCCCGACGCAGCAGGCGGGACATCATCGCGTCGAACGCGGGGTCGGGTTTGTCCCGATCGATCATCGGCGTCCTCCAAACGACACGGGCCACGGCGGGTCGCCCCGCCGTGGCCCGTGCATCATCCGGACTTATACCAACGGCCGTTGGCACTGACCGTCCCACCGTCATGGCCGGCCTCCGTGCCGGCCATCCGTGAGGCAGGGTGCCGCGACGGATGGCCGGGACGAGCCCGGCCATGACGA